>NC_009952.1:2838708-3155667 GCF_000018145.1 Dinoroseobacter shibae DFL 12 = DSM 16493 | reverse complement strand
AGTATTTCTGCACAGATGAAGGCATGTTTCGCGGCGGGCAGGGGGCGTCAGGGGGCGGTGCTGATCTCGGACAACTCCGCCAGCACGGTTTCCTGGGTGGCGTCCACCCGGGCGACGATGGTGTCGAGTGCTGTGTCGGCGGTTTCGCGCAGGGGGGTGGGCACGTCCTCGCGCCAGACCACCCAGACCGGGTAGGGAAACCGTGGCGCGTCGGGCACGAGGTGCAGGCGCCCGGCCTCCAGATCGGCGGCAATGGCGCGGGCTGGCAGGTAGGCTGCGGCTTGTCGCGACAGCAGGTAGTCCCGGGCCATGGCTCCGAGAGCCAGGGTCAGGCCGGGATTGGTCAGCTCCGGCAGGGCGAGGGTGTGGGCGTGGTGAAACTCCGGCCCCCAGTCGACGAAGACATAGCGCGTGGCCAGATCGTCGAGCCCGGCCTGCCACGACGCGACGAGCACGAGATCTTCTTCCATCAGGTTGCGGGCGGCGAGGCCCGGGCGCAGGTGCGGGGTGTAGACCAGGGCCGCCTGGATCACGCCTTCGATCAGGAACCGGGTGAGGCGGTCTGGCATCCCGAGTTCCGCCCGCAGGCTGAGGGTCGGGGCGGCGGCGCGCAGACCGTCGATCCAAGGAAAGCCGAGCCGGGGCCAGAGGGAGTATTGCGCGCCGAGCGTGAGCGACTGGGTGAAGCCCTCGGGGACGCCGACCTGCTGGCGGGCTTCCTCCCAGACCTTCAGCAGCGACAGGGCGTAGGGCTCGAACGCGCGGCCGGCCGGGGTCAGCTCGGCCCCCGACTTGGACCGGGAAAAAAGCGGTTTGCCGAGCGTGTCTTCGAGGCGCTGGATGCGCAGGCTCACGGCGGATTGGGTCACGAACAGCCGGTCGGAGGCGTTCACGAAGGAGCCGGTGGCGGCGACTTCGAGGAAGGTGCGGATGAGAGTGATGTCCATCAGGACTTTATATCATCAAAACTCGTTTCAAACATAATTCCAATTCGTTTTTCTTGCTTCAAGCCGCGTTGTAGGTCGTGCCCATGGAAGCAGGCCTCGGCCACGCCCGCCGGGCGGAGACTTCCCAACCCTGCTGCCCGATGGAGATCTCGGAGATGATGACGAAGATTGCCGCTTCCAAACCCGCTCTGGCCGTGCTGTGCGCGGCGCTGCTGGGCCTTTCGGCCTGCTCCACCGACCAGGTGATCGACGGCTCCGTCCGTGTTGCCGCGGGGACCACCAAGGTCGTCGCGAAAGGGGCGATCGGGGCGGGCAAGCTGGCCTACCATGGCGGGGCGAAGGCGGTCGGCGCGCTGAAGTGAGCGGGAGGTCGTCGGGTTCGGTTCCGACCTGAGTGTACCTGTCTCGACTTCGTGTTGAAACAGGCCAAGACCCAGAGGCGAGCCGTTCTGTCCTTTGGCTTCGGTGGTCATGGCGTCCGGCGGGGCGCCTTGGCCCCAATGGTGCCAAGACGTGCGCGGGGCGTGGCGGGCGCGCATGCAGGAGGTGGGAAGGGCGATTCAGGGCTCAACGCCCATCGGTCCGGAAGGCCGTGGGATAAGATCGACGTTTGCCACGCAAGAGGGCTAGGTCTGTTCAGACCTGGCCGCTAGCTTGACCGCAGTGCCGGAAGCCAGGACCATCAGCATGGATTGCGCTTTGGAACCTATTTCCTGATAGTCGAGACTGACCGCGATAACGGCATTCGCACCAGTTTTCAGCGCTTCGGCTTGCAATTCGCCTATCACTTGTTCGCGCATGTTTCTCAAATCGTCCTGATAGGTCTTGCTGCGGCCGCCAACCGTGTTGCGGATGCCGACGAGAACATCCTTGAAAATGTGCATCCCGATCACGACCTCGGCCGAGATGATACCAAGCCTTTCCTCAATCACGAGGTCGGAGGTGGCTGTTTCCGTGGTCACCAGCACCTGTAGAACGGCGTTTTCTCGGGCCTCCAGCGAGTCAGATGCAGCCGCCTGACGGGCCAACGCATCGGGATTGCCCATTTCGGCGCCGAGATTTATGAGATTGCAGTCGCGGCAACGCCCACCAACATGCGAAAAAATTCCGACCTCGATGCCGCAGTCTGAACACTTCATGCAGGTGCTCTCTATATGCATACTGGAACTTCCAAGGCTTACCTGCGCAACCCGTGGAACGTTTGATTGCATGTCCTGGAAAAGAATTTGGTGGAGCCTAGCGGGATCGAACCGCTGACCTCCTGCATGCCATGCAGGCGCTCTCCCAGCTGAGCTAAGGCCCCGAATGCGCGAATGCTGTCGCATCCGCTGGCGCTGTTTAAGTAAGCGGCGCGGGGAGTGCAAGAGGGTTTTTCACCCCCCTGGAGACCCGCGCCAGCCGGTCAGTCGTCGTCGTCGCCGTCCGAGGCCACGTCGGCCAGATCGTCGAGCGCGACGGTGTCGTCATCGTCATCGTCGAGCACGTCGTCGTCGAGTTCGACCTCTGCATCGTCGAGTTCGACGACATCATCGGTCGCGGTCTCTTCTTCCTTCTTGGCGGCGGGAACCGCCTTCTTGTCCCGGGTCAGGGACACGGACGATTTGCGCCCGGTCTCGATCACCACTTCCTCGCCGGTATAGGGGCTGATGATCGGGGTGCGGTTCAGGTCGTAGAATCGCTTGCCGGTGGTCGGGCACAGGCGTTTTACGCCCCAGTCTTCCTTGGGCATTGCAGGTCCTCTTTGCATCGGGTGCCGGATCGGATCGGGGTCGGTTGCCACAAGCGGATGGGCATGTCAAAGGCTTTTGCAAGAGAGAGGAGCGCGCTGTCCATGACCGAGTACGAGTTGCCGGGTCCCCCGCCGATCGCCGTGTCGGTCAAACGCTCGGCCCGGGCCAAGCGGTACGGGCTGCGGATCTCGCGGCTGGACGGGCGGGTGACCCTGACCGTGCCGCGGGGCGGGACCGAGCGCGGGGCGCTGTCTTTCCTGCGCGCGCAGGAGGACTGGCTGCGCGCGCAACTGGCCACGCAGCTGCCTGCAGAACGGGTCGGGATCGGCACGCGGCTGCCGCTGGAGGGCCGGTTGGCCCGGGTGGTGGAGACCGAGGCGCGGCGCGGCGGGCTGGCGGGCGATTTCATCGAGGTGCCGGTGCGGGCGGCCTCGCCCGGTGCTTATGTCGCGGGATTGCTGAAGGCGCAGGCCCAGGCGCGGTTGTCGGAGGCGAGCGCGCATTATGCCGACCTGGTGGGACGGGCGTTCAGTGGGATCAGCCTGCGCGATACGCGGTCGCGCTGGGGGTCTTGTTCGTCGGCGGGGCGGCTGATGTATTCCTGGCGGCTGATCATGGCGCCGCCCGAGGTGCTGGATTACGTGGCCGCGCATGAGGTCGCGCATCTGGTCGAGATGAACCATTCGGCGGCCTATTGGCGGGTGGTGGCGCGGATCTGCCCGGACTATGCCGTCCATCGCGACTGGCTGCGTCAGGAGGGCGCGGGGCTGCACCGCTACCGGTTCAAGGATTGACCTGGCCCCGGGGCGGGGGTCTGATGCGCTCATGCTCCTGTCTTCGCGTCCCAACGATCCGGCCCCGGCGGCGCCCCATGTCCATGACCGGGTGTACCGGTCCCTGCGCACGCGGATCATGCATGGCGAGCTGGCGCCGGGCACACCGCTGACCCTGCGCGGGATCGGGCGGGAATACAGTGCGTCGATGACCCCCGCGCGGGAGGCCGTGCGGCGTCTGGCGGCGGAGGGGGCGCTGACCCTGACCGCCTCGGGCCGGGTGTCGACGCCGGAGCTGTCGAACGAGCGGATCGAGGAGCTGGCGGCCCTGCGCGCGCTGCTGGAGCCGGAACTGGCGGCGCGGGCCCTGCCGCGGGCGCACCTGGCGCTGATCGAACGGCTGGAGATGATCCAGGCGAGCATCGCGCAATCCATCGCGCGGGAGGACGCGGTGGGCTATCTGCGGACCAACCTCGAATTCCATCGGACCTTGTATCTACGGGCTCAGGCGCCCGCGATCCTGGCCATGGCCGAGACCGTGTGGCTGCAACTGGGTCCGACCATGCGCAAGCTGTACGGCCGGTTGCGGCGCACCGAGCCGCCGCATTTCCACAAGCTGATGATCGCGGCGCTGAAGGCGGGTGACGAGCCGGGTTTGCGGTTGTCGGTGCGGATGGATGTGACGCAGGGGCTGAAGCTGCTGGCGCAGTAGGCGGGCGCTTAGAAAAATGCGCGCAGCCATTTTCGTTGCAATCAAGCAAAGATGTCGCAGAAAGATTAAAGCGTATTGAACTCCTTTTTTACGAGGTAATATTCTGCGGACATCTTCAGAGCCCAAACGCAAAGGAATATAATAATGGGTAGCTTCCGAATTTTTGGCGCGTTGTGCTTAGTTACGGTGGTTGGCTGTACAGAAGTCACCAAGGTGCCTGTGCCCACTGGCGGTAGTCGTGCCGATGCGAGTGTCACTTTGTCTTATAACACCAATCCATATGAGATTGTGACGCCTGACTGGGAAACTGCTCAAAGTTCAGCAAACGCGCGATGCCAAGCTTGGGGCTATTCGAGGGCTGAGCCTTTTGAAGGTGTCCAAACACAGTGCCAAGCATTCGATGGCTGGGGCAATTGTTCCTCGAGCGTCGTATCTAGAACTTACCAATGTCTTGGCCGAGGCTAATTCAATTAGCTTTAATAATTGGAGCATGCGGTCAGCTGGGCCAGTCCACGGTGGTGTAATCCCGGCGGTAGGCGGGTTGTTCGGGCTGGGCGAGGCCCCTGGCGCGCCAGTCGCGCAGGAGGGGATGCGCCAGATGGGCGGCGACATAGGCCTGTGCGTCCGTCCCGACGCCGAGACCGTAGCCCGCGATGCGCATGGCCACGGGGGCAAAGAACACATCCGCGAGGCTGTAGGCCCCGAAAAGCCATGGCGCGCCGCCGCGCGACAGGCCCGAACAGCTTTCCCAAAGCGCCTCCAGCCGGTCGAGGTCCGCGCGGACCGCGTCGGACACGGGCACGTCGGTATAGGCCACGCGCAGGTTCATCGGGCAGGCCTCCCGCAGGGCGGAGAACCCGCTGTGCATCTCGGCCACGAGGCTGCGGGCGAGGGCGCGGGCGACCGGGTCGGCGGGCCAGAGCCCGGCTTCCGGGTGACGCTCGGCCAGGGTCTCGGCGATGGCGAGACTGTCGGTCAAAAGCCCGCCCTCGGGCAGGCGCAGGATCGGGACCGTGCGCGGGGCGGCGGCCCCGGTCAGCTCGGGCGCGAAGGCGGCGAGGTCGGTGCGGAAACCCGGCAGGTACATGCGGGTTTCCGTGAGGCTCACGGGCAATTCGAACGCGGCGAGGCTCAGCCAGCCGCGCAGGGACCAGCTGGAATAGGAGCGATCGGCGATCAGGAGGCGATAGGTCATGGGGCGAGCCTAGGGGCGGGCGGGGGGCGTTGGAAAACGCTTTTGCGTGACGCCGGGCATCACGATCCGTGATGAAAGTTCACACCGCGATCAGCAGCTTGCCTGTATTCTCGCCGCGATAGAGCATGGAGATGGCGCCGGGCGCGGCCTCGGGGCCTTTGAGGATATGCTCGCGGGTGGTGATCTGCCCGGCGCGGAGCCAGTCCGCCAGCGCTGCGCGCGCCTCGGCCAGCCTGTCGCGGTAGTCGAAGATCAGGAACCCCTGCATCCGGGCGCGGGCGACCAGCAGTTGCCGATGCACCCGGGGGCCGGATGGGATCGGATCCCATTCGGTGATGGCGGCGGTGCCGCAGATGGTGATCCGCGCGCCTTGGGCCAGATGCCCCATCACCGCATCGGAGATCGGCCCGCAGGTGTTGTCGAAATAGCAATCGACCCCGTCGGGGCAGGCATCGGCGAGGGCGGCGCCCACATCCTGTGCCTTGTAGTCGATGGCGGCGTCGTAGCCGAAGGCCTGGGTGCAGAGGGCGGTTTTCTCGGGCCCGCCGGCGATCCCCACGGTGCGGCAGCCCATGAGCCGCGCGATCTGGCCCACGGCGGAGCCGACCGCCCCCGCGGCGGTGGAGACAACCACGGTGTCGCCTGCCCGGGCCGCGCAGGTCTCCCGCAGGCCGAAATACGCGGTGGTGCCGTTCAGCCCGAGAATGCCGAGCGCGTAGCTGCGCGGCAAGTCGGTCTCGGTCACCTTGCGGGCAATGGCGTCGCCGGAGAGGCAGGCATGGGTCTGCCACCCGAAGAGGCCCTCGACCACGTCGCCCTCGGCGTAACCGGCATGCCGCGAGGCCAGCACGTCGCCCACCGCGAAGGCCCGCATGGGATCGCCGAGCGCCACGGGTGGCGAGTAGTTGGGCACGTTATTGGCCCAGCCGCGCTGGGCAGGATCGACCGACCAGTGGGTGATCCGGATCAGGACCTCGCCCTCTGCCGGGTCGGGCACGGGGGTTCGGGTGATGTCGAAATGTTCGGGCTGCGGCACGCCCACGGGGCGGCGGGCGAGTATGACCTGGGTGTTCTGCATCGGGGTCCTCCGGCCCGCACAAGAGGACGGAGGCGCGGGCGCGTCAAGGCCCGCGCGGCCCGGTCAGTTCTGGGGAAAGTGGGGGCGGTCGGGATTGTAGTAGGTGGCGAGGTAATCGAGGATCAGGTCGCGATCCTCTTCGACGATTTCGCCCATGCCCATGTCCTCCACCATCCAGACGAGGATCTCGTCCCAGCCCTCGCGGGTCTGGCCCTGCTGGGCGATGATCATCTCTGAATGGCAGGCGGTGCAGTAATCATAGGTGATCTGCGCCCCCGGCGCGACATGGAGCTTGCCCACGTCATAAATCACCTCGGAGTTGCCGTCATCGTCCGTGACGGTGATCTCGGCCATGGCCGCGCCGCAGGCCAGCAGCAGGGCCGCGCCCCAGAATGTGGTCTTGGTCAGTCGCATATGTCTCGTCGTCCTTGGCAGGGAGCGGTGCAGCCCGCGCGGGGCTGCGCCGGTGTCTTGCGGGTCGGTCGGGGTCAGCTGACCATCAGGCCGACGCGGTGCAGGCTGTTGTTGTTGTAGCCGCGGGGGTTCCAGGCAATGGCGTGGGGTTGCGAGACGCCCTCGCTGTCGGTGGCGCGGGCCCAGACCTCGTAATAGCCTGCCTGAGGGAAGCTGACCGATGTGCGCCAGTTCTGCCAGGCGCCCGGGTTCACCGGCGCGTCGAGATCGGCCTCGGCCCAGGTCGCGCCGAAGTCGATGGACACCTCGAGCCGCTCGATGGTGCGGTCGCCGACCCAGGCATGGCCGCGCACCTCGGTTTCCATGCCCGACTCCGCGCCGTTCATGGGAAAGGTGATCAGCGATTTCACCGGCATCGCGCCCATCACGACCATGTCCTCGTTCGGCACATCGGTGCCCGGGGCGACCGGATAGGCGGGCACGCGGTAGGACTGGCCGCCCATCTTCTCGCCGTCATGCTCCTGGTCGCGGACCCAGATCCGGGTCAGCCATTTCTGCGAGCACGAGCCCGGCCAGCCCGGCACCACCAGCCGCAAAGGCGCGCCGTTCATCGGGTGCAGCGCCTCGCCGTTCATCTCGAAGGCGATCAGCACGGTTTCGTCCAGCGCCTTCTCGATCGGGATGCCGCGCGAGAGGGGGAACTTGTCCGGATCGCCCGACAGGTGGATGTCAGCGCCCTCGTGGCCGGTATAGACGGCGGCGTCCTGGACGCCCGCAGCCTCCAGCACGTCCTTGAGCCGCACGCCGGTCCATTCCGAGCATCCAACCGCGCCCACGGTCCACTGGTTGCCGCGCGCGGGCGGATCGAAGGCCGCCCGGCCGTTGCCGCCGCATTCGATGTGCAGGGCACGGGTGACGACCTCGAAATTGTTGCGCAGATCGTCGATGGTCATGGTCATCGGATTGTCGACGAAGCCGTCCACGGTCAGGGTCCAGCCCTCGGGCGAGGTGCTGTCGGGCAAGAGGCCGTTGTTGCGAATGAAGTGGCGCTCGGTTGGCGTGATGGCGTCGTCGAGCAGATGCGCGGGCGTCTCCGCGTTCACCGGGCGGTCGCCCAGCAGGGTCAGCCCGTCCTTGCCGGCAAGCGGGCTGTCATCGGCGAAGGCGGCCAGGGTCATCCCCTTGGGCATGTGCCGCTCGAACGGGATGGTCAGGCCCGCGACCGCGCCCGCGGTGGCCAGCCCCGCGGTCCGCAGGAAGCGGCGCCGGTCCTTGCGGATCGGCGCGTCCTGTGGGCCCGCATCGGCGGGGGTGTCTGTGTGGCTGTGGTTGTCCATTGCTTCTCTCCCAAAAAACGATGGCCCGCCGCGTGTTGTGCCCGTCTCTCGTATCCGCGGGCATGCGCGGTGGCCCTCCCCAAGCGCTGCGACCATATGACCAACCGCGCCGACGACGCAAGGTAACCTGCGTCAAAAATTCATGTAATCCGATGCGGGAGGTTTCCCACACCGCTCAGGGCAGATGATTGATCGTCTCGACCTGCCAGGCGGTGCCCGTGCGGCGCAGATGGGTGACTGACAGGTTGTCGATCTTGTGGGCGAAGGCCTCCCGCGCGGTGACGCCGAGCGCGCGCTGCACCTGGGTCAGGATCACGCCGAAATGCGCCACGGCGACGAGGGGGCCGGGGGTGGCCTGGGCGTCGACCCAACCGTCGACCCGGGTGCGCAGGGTGTTCCAGCTCTCGCCGCCGGGGGGGGCGACATCGCCGGGCTGGTCCCAGAAGGCGAAGATGCGGTCGCGGTCCTCGGCCTCGATCTCGGCGTGGTGGCGCATTTCCCAGGCGCCGAAATGCATCTCCCGCAGGGCGGGGGCGTGGGGCAGGCGGAGGCGGCCGGCGGCGATCGCGTCCGCCGTGGTCGCCGCACGGGTGAGGTCCGAAGACACCACCCGCGCCGCAGCCGGCAGGTAGGTCGCCAGCCGGGCGAGGGCGGCGGTGTCGCCGAGATCGGCGGGCAGGTCGGTCCAGCCGACCATGCCCTTCGCATGGGTCGGGCCGTGGCGCACCCAGTACCAGTCCTGGGTCATGGCGCACCCTTGAGGAACATCGGCAACCCGGCGGCGACGAAGACCACCGTCTCGGCGCGGGCCGCAAGCCGCTGGTTCAACCGGCCTTGCGCGTTGCGGAAGTCCCGCCCGAGCCGGTGTTCGGGCACGATCCCCATGCCGGTTTCGTTGCTGACCACCACCACGGGGGCGGGGCAGTTTTCAAGTGCCTCGAAGAACTCCTCCACAGCGATGGGGGTCTCGACCTCGTCGGCGAGCATGACGTTGCTGAGCCAGAGCGTGGCGCAATCGAGCAGCACGACCTCCGCGGCGTCGACCTGCGCGAGGGCTGCGCCGATGTCGCGCGGCGCCTCCAGCGTGCGCCAGCCCGGGCCGCGATTGTGGCGATGGGCGGCGATTTTTTCGGCCATTTCGGCATCGAATGCCTGGGCGGTGGCGACATAGACCCGGGGGCGGCCGGTTTTCGACACAACGCCTTCTGCAAAAACGGATTTTCCGGATGCGGCCCCTCCGATAACCAGGGTCAACCGCGGCAGGTTCATGGTCAAAACCGGCTCCTTTTGAAAAATATCGTCATTTTTGGTGATCCGGTTTGGATTTGCCCGCGTACCTCCTATGCCAAGCGAGAAAACAGGACGCAATGTCCGCAGGGGGTTGATATGGCGCTAGACGGATATTCAGGTGAAATGAGTTTGTCCCGGCGTGCGATGCAGGCCGAATTGCTCGACGCGGAAACGGAGCTGAGGCTGGCCTATGCCTGGCGCGATCAGCGGGACGAAGAGGCGCTGCACCGCCTCATCACCGCGTATATGCGCCTTGCGATCTCGATGGCGGCGAAATTCAAGCGCTACGGCGCCCCGATGAACGACCTGATCCAGGAAGCGGGTCTGGGCCTCATGAAGGCCGCTGACAAGTTCGACCCGGATCGCGGTGTGCGGTTCTCGACCTATGCGGTGTGGTGGATCAAGGCGTCGATCCAGGATTATGTGATGCGGAACTGGTCGATGGTGCGGACGGGGTCCACCTCGTCCCAGAAGTCGCTGTTCTTCAATATGCGCCGGGTTCAGGCCCGTCTGGAGCGCGAAGCGGCCTCGGCGGGCGAGCCCCTCGACCGGCACCAGCTGCGCCAGATGATTGCCACCGAGGTCGGTGTGCCTCTGCATGACGTCGAGATGATGGAAGGACGCCTCGCGGGCTCCGACTATTCCCTGAACGCCACCCAGTCGACCGAGGACGAGGGCCGCGAATGGATCGACACGCTGGAAGACACCGGCGCGCAAGCCGCCGAACTGGTCGAGCAGGATCATGATATCGAGACCCTGCGCGGCTGGCTGATCACGGCGATGGACGCGCTGAACGAGCGGGAACGCTTCATCGTGCGCGAGCGCAAGCTGCGCGACCAGCCGCGGACATTGGAAAGCCTCGGCCAAGAGTTGGGCCTGTCTAAAGAGCGTGTGCGGCAGCTCGAAGCGGCCGCCTTCGGCAAGATGCGCAAGAACCTGATGAACCAGTCTTCCGAGGTTCGCCAATTCTTCGCCTGATCCTTCCGGCTCTCCTCCTGCTCGCCCGCCCCCTCCCGGCGGGCGAGTTGCTGTCTGAGGACCTCACGCAGCTGCCCCAGGCGGATGTGATCATCCTGGGCGAGTTGCATGACAGCCCGATCCATCACCTGAACCAGGCCACGGCGGTGGCGGCGATCGCGCCCAGGGCGCTGGTCTTCGAGATGCTGTCGCCCGGGCAGGTGCAGGGCCTGACCGAGCTGGATCGGATGGATGCCGAGACCCTTGGCGCGGCGCTGGGCTGGGCCGAAAGCGGCTGGCCCGATTTCGAGATGTATTGGCCGATCTTCGAGGCCGCGCCGGATGTGCCGCTTTATGGTGCGGCGCTGCCTCGGGCGTTGGTGCGCGGATCGGTCGCCAAGGGCCCGGCAGAGAGCTTTGCCGAGGCCGGGGGCGATCCCGCGCGCTACGGGCTTGATCAGCCTTTGCCCGAGGACCAGCAGGCCGAGCGCGAAGCGATGCAGATGGAGGCCCATTGCGATGCTTTGCCCGCCGAGATGCTGGGCGGCATGGTGGGCGCGCAGCGGTTGCGCGACGCGGCCTTTGCCGACACGGTTTTGCAGGCGCTGGAGGCCCATGGCCCGCCCGTGGTCCTGATCACCGGCAACGGCCATGCGCGCACAGATTGGGGGGTGCCCTGGTACCTCAGCCGCGCCGCGCCCGACGTGACGGTCTATGCGCTGGGCCAGTTTGAGTCCGCGCCCGAGGAGGCGCCGCCCTTCGACGGCTGGCTCGTGACCGCACCGACAGAGCGCGACGATCCGTGCGCGGCCTTCCGGTAGCGCGCAGTTGAGTTCCGGGCCTGCCGGGCCTACACCTTGGGAAATCGCGCAAAAAGGGCGGCCAACATGCTGGCAGGCAAACGCATTCTCCTGATCATCGGGGGCGGTATCGCGGCGTACAAGGCGCTCGACCTGACGCGGCAATTGCGCCGGGCGGGGGCGTCGGTCACACCTGTGCTGACCCGGGCCGCCGAGGAATTCGTCACCCCCTTGAGCGCCTCGGCCCTGGCCGCCGAGAAGGTCTATCGCGACCTGTTCGACCTGACCGACGAGGCGGAGATGGGCCATATCGAGCTGAGCCGGGCCGCGAACCTGGTGGTGGTGGCCCCTGCCACGGCGGACCTGATGGGCAAGATGGCAGGCGGGCTGGCCAATGACCTGGCCTCGACGCTTCTGATGGCGACGGACAAGCGGGTGCTGATCGCACCGGCAATGAATGTGCGGATGTGGGATCACCCCGCGACCCGGCGCAACCTTGCGACATTGCAGGGCGACGGCGTGCTGGTGGTGGGGCCGGACGAGGGGGAGATGGCCTGTGGCGAGTTCGGCCCCGGACGGATGAGCGCGCCCGAGGACATCGTGGCGGCCATCGAGGCGGCCCTGTCGGAGGGGCCCTTGGCGGGACGGCATGTGCTGGTGACTTCCGGCCCGACCCATGAGCCGATCGATCCCGTGCGTTACATCGCCAACCGCTCCTCCGGGGCGCAGGGCACGGCGATTGCGGCTGCCTTGCGGGACCTGGGCGCGCGGGTCAGTTTCATCACCGGCCCCGCGGATGTGCCGCCCCCCGCGGGCGTGGCGGTCACGCGGGTGCAAACGGCCGTTGAAATGCTTGCGGCGGTGGAGGCGGCCTTGCCCGCGGATGCGGGCGTCTTTGCCGCTGCGGTGGCGGACTGGCGGGTGACGGAGGCGGCCACATCGAAAATGAAGAAGGACGCGGCAGGTACGCTGCCCAGCCTCAGTTTCGCCGAAAATCCGGATATCCTGGCCACGGTGTCCAAGGGGCCGCAACGGCCCGCGCTGGTCGTGGGGTTCGCCGCCGAGACCGACGATGTGACCGCCCATGCCACCGCGAAACGGCTGCGCAAGGGCTGCGACTGGATCGTGGCCAATGACGTCTCACCCGCCACGGGCATCATGGGCGGCACCGAGAATGCCGTGACCCTGATCACCGCGGCGGGGGCCGAGGATTGGCCGCGCATGGACAAGGCGCAGGTCGCCGCGAAGCTCGCCGCCCGGATCGCCGAGGCGCTTGCATGAGCCTGATGATCGAGGTGCTGCGCGAGCCCTGGGCGGATGAGGCAATCCCCTTGCCCAGCTATGCGACCGTCGGAGCGGCGGGTGCGGACCTGCGCGCCAACCTGCCGCCCGAGATCCGCGATCAAGGCGTCGAGATCCAGCCGCTCTGCCGGGTGATCGTGCCCACGGGGCTGCGGGTGGCGATCCCGGCGGGCTACGAGATGCAGATCCGGCCGCGATCTGGCCTTGCGCTGAAACATGGGCTCAGCCTGCCCAACACGCCGGGCACCATCGACAGCGATTATCGCGGTCCCCTGGGCGTGCTGCTGACGGTGATCGGGACCGAGGCGGTGACGCTGCACCATGGCGACCGGATCGCCCAGGCGGTGATCGCGCCGGTGGTCCAGGCGGTGTTCGCGCCGGTGGACCGGCTGGAAGAGACCGCGCGCGGCGCGGGCGGCTTCGGCTCGACAGGGCGGGGGTAGCGCGATGATTTTCGTCTTCTTTCTTGCCCTGACCATCTGGCTGGTGGCGCGCCGCGCCGGGCTGCCATCGCAGGCGCGCTGGCTGCTGCTGGGTCTGCTCTACGTGGCGGTGCTGGGCATCCAGGTATTGTTGCCCGAGGGCACGCCCTTGCGGGTGATGACCGGTGGGTCGCCCGCGCTCTGGCTGATCCTTGGCGGGTTCGCGGTGCTGGTGGTGCTCTACCGCGCCGGGCTGCGCCGGGTGCGGGCACGGGTGCAGGCCCCGCCGCCCTCGGAAACCCGGCAGACCGGCCCGTTCTCGGACGTGGAACTGGACCGCTACGCCCGCCACATCGTGATGCGCGAGATCGGTGGGCTGGGCCAGAAGCGGCTGAAGGAGGCCAAGGTGCTGGTCGTGGGGGCCGGGGGGCTGGGCTCGCCCGTGCTGCTTTATCTGGCGGGGGCCGGGGTCGGCACCATCGGGGTGATCGACCACGACACCGTGAGCCTGAGCAACCTGCAGCGGCAGGTGATCCATACGGATGCGCGGTCGGGCATGCCCAAGGTTTTTTCCGCCGAGATGGCGATGACCGCGCTCAATCCGCACATCACCGTGCGCCCCTACAACCGGCGGCTGACGGCGGAGATCGCCGAAGAACTGTTTGCCGAATACGACCTGATCCTCGACGGCAATGACAATTTCGAGACCCGAACCCTGGTCAACAAGGCGGCGGTGGCCACGGGCAAGCCTCTGATTTCCGGCGCGATTGCCCAGTGGGAGGGGCAGATCAGCCTGTTCGATCCGGTGCGCGGCGCGCCCTGCTATGCCTGCATCTTCCCCGAGGCGCCGGCGGACGGCCTCGCCCCCTCCTGCGCCGAGGCGGGGGTCGCGGGGCCGCTGCCCGGAGTGATCGGCACCATGATGGCGCTGGAGGCGATGAAGGAGCTGACCGATGCCGGCACGGGGCTGAGTGGGCGCATGATGCTCTACGATGCGCTGAACGCCGAGACCCGGACCGTGAAGCTCAAGCGCCGCGCCGACTGCCCGGTCTGCGGGCATATCTGAGCCAGGATCGCGCGCCCGGGTCTGATACCGCTTGTTTTCAGGGCTGTGGTTGTTGCCGGGTCGCGGGCGTCCTAGGTTCATTCCAAAGGAGACCCGCCCATGACCAACCCGCTTCTCGACACCTGGACCCCGCCCTACGGCCTGCCGCCCTTCGACCGGATCGAGGATGCCCATTTCGCGCCGGGGCTGGAGGCGGCGCTGACCGAGGCGCGGGCCGAGATCGCGGCGATCGCCGGGTCGGCCGAGGCCCCGACATTCGACAACACGATCCGCCCGCTGGAGGCCGGGGCGCGCAAGCTGGGGCAGGTGGTGCGGGTGTTCTACCACGTCGCCGCCACGGACAGCACGCCCGCGCGCGAGGCGCTGCAGAAGGACTTCAGCGCCAAGCTGAGCGCCTATAATTCCGAAGTGATCTCCAACGCGGCGCTCTTTGCCCGGATCGCGGCGGTCTGGGAGGGGCGCGAGGCCCTCGGGGCCGAAGAGGCGCGGGTTGCGGAGCTGTATTACAAAGACTTCACCCGGGCGGGCGCGGCCCTCACCGGGGCCGACAAGGACCGGATGACGGAGATCAAGGCGCGGCTGGCGATGCTGGGGACGGAGTTTACCCAGAACCTGCTGGCGGATGAGCGCGATTGGGTGATGCCGCTGGCCGACGCCGATCTGGAGGGGCTGCCGGAGTTCGTCGTCGCCACGGCGCGCGCGGCGGCCGAGGAGCGCGGGATGGAGGGGCATGTCGTGACCCTGTCGCGGTCTCTGATCGTGCCGTTTTTGCAATTCAGCCCGCGCCGGGATTTGCGCGAGAAGGCCTATGAGGCCTGGGTCGCGCGGGGCGAGCATGATGGCCCCACGGACAATCGCGGCATCGCGGCAGAGGTTCTGGCCCTGCGGGAGGAGCGCGCCAAACTGCTCGGCTACGACAGCTTCGCGGACTACAAGCTGGAGCCGGAGATGGCCAAGACCCCGGCGGCGGTGCGCGATCTGCTGATGGCGGTCTGGGCCCCGGCCAAGGCGGCGGCGGAGGCCGATGCCGAGGTGCTGACCGCGATGATGCAGGAGGATGGGGTCAACGGGCCGTTGGAGGCCTGGGACTGGCGCTATTACTCCGAAAAGCGGCGGCAGGCGGAGCATGACCTGGATGAGGCGGAGCTGAAGCCGTACCTGCAACTCGACAAGATGATCGAGGCGGCGTTCGATTGTGCCGCGCGCCTGTTCGGGCTGTCCTTTGCCCCCATCGATGCACCGCTGGCCCACCCGGACGCACGCGCCTGGGAGATCCGGCGCGGCGAGCGGCTGATGGCGGTGTTCGTGGGGGATTACTTCGCACGGGCGGGCAAGCGGTCGGGGGCCTGGTGCGGGTCGCTGCGCGCGCAGCACAAGCTCGACGGGGATACCCGCGCGATTGTCACCAATGTGTGCAACTTCGCCAAGCCGGCCAAGGGGCAGCCCGCGCTGCTGTCGTTCGACGATGCGCGGACGCTGTTTCATGAGTTCGGCCATGCGCTGCATCATATCCTGTCGGACGTGACCTATCCGATGATCTCGGGCACCTCGGTGGCGCGGGACTTCGTCGAACTGCCGAGCCAGCTTTACGAGCATTGGCTGGAGGTGCCCGAGGTGCTGCGCGCCTTCGCGGTCCATGCGGAGACCGGCGCGCCGATGCCCGCCGACCTGCTGGCGCGGATGCTGGCCGCGGCAACCTATGACATGGGGTTCCAGACGGTGGAATATGTGGCCTCGGCCCTGGTCGACCTGGATTTCCACGAGGGCGCGGCCCCCGCGGACCCAATGGCGCGGCAGGCGGAGGTGCTGGCCAAGCTGGGCATGCCCCACGCGATCCGGATGCGCCACGCAACGCCCCATTTCGCCCATGTGTTCGCGGGCGACGGCTATTCTTCGGGGTATTACAGCTACATGTGGTCCGAGGTGATGGATGCCGATGCCTTCGCGGCCTTCGAGGAGGCCGGCAGCGCCTTCGACCCCGACACCGCCGCCAAGCTGGAGGCGCATATCCTGTCGGCGGGCGGATCGGCGGAGGCAGACGGGCTATACCGCGCGTTCCGCGGCCGGATGCCGGGGGTCGAGGCCCTGCTCAAGGGACGGGGGCTGGACAAGGCCGCGTGATCCTGCGGCGCAGGCAGGGCCGGGAAGATTAATCCCCCGCAAAAGGTCTGCCGTGGTATATTGGCCGCAGTCGTCGTTTCACAGAGTGTGCCACCATGCCCGAGAGCGTTCCCGACCCAGCCGTCCCCTCCGACCCCTCGGAAATCGCGGCGCTGAGCCGGGAGATCATCGAGGGACGGACCGATGCATTGCGGATGCTGTTCGCGGCCCAGGACGCCAGCGCACCGATCCTGATCTGGGACCCCCAGGCGCGCGACCTGCGCCACCCGGTGATCCGATCCTTCGCGGCCGAGTTGCGCAAGCTTTGCGGCGATGACGGGCGGTTGACCCTCGCGGCGTTCGAGGCGGCGGATCTGGCCCATTACAAGGGCTGGATGATGGTACTGGCGCCGGTGCGCGATGCAGAGGGGGCGCCGGTGGATTTCACTTATCTGCATTACGGCGACGAGGTTGCCGCGACCTATGGCCGGGATATGAGCGGGCGGCGAACCTCCGAGATTGGCGGCTATATCTCCAGCTTCTTCCGGGCACTCTACCAGGCGGTCATCGCCCGGGGGCAGTGGGTCAAGAGCCTGCATGAGCCGCCCTCGGACGTGTTCGCGCGGATCTGGCGGCGGTTGATCGTGCCGCTTTATGATACCGCGGGGGAGGTCGCACAGCTTCTGGTGCTGAACGTGGCCGATAACGATCTGCGCGCCGGGCTGGAGGCGGTGCCGGACCCGGTCATGGTGGTGCGCCAGAACGGCAATGTGACCTTCGCCAACCGGGCGGCCCGGTCCCTGTTCGGAGAGCGGCAATTCCTCGGCGCGGCGATCAGCCTGGAGGCCTATTCCGGCCTCGTGCTCGATCTCAGCCAGCCGCAGGACGCAGTGGTGGACCGGCGGATGTTGACGGAAGAGACGCAGATCGGCGTCAACAACAACCTGATCGTGCATTTCCGGGTGACGCGGAGTGTGATCTACTACCGCGACCAGCTGTATTACCTGGTCATCGCCAAGCCGGAATAGGCCTCGGCCTCGCCTTCGGGCAGGGCGACGGGCGGCGGGGTGTGGGTCACGCCCCAGAGTTGGGCTTCCTGCATCCAGCCGCGGGTGCGCCCGACCCGGACCCGGCACCAGGCGTTCTCGCAGCCTTCAAGCCGGGCGATCACGCCGAGTTCGGCCCGTGCGCGGACCTGGGCATCTTCGTTGGGCTGGCTCAGCACGGGGGCGAGATCTTCCTCGATGATCACCGTGCGCGCGCCGCTCAGCAACGAGTAGTGCATCCAGCCGCCCGCGCCGTCGCGGTCGCGTACCCGGCGCCAGTGACCGTACTCGCCGGTGATCTCCAACGGCATGTTGCGGTGCTTGAACACCCAGTCGATCCGGTGGGTCAGGGACGGGCCACGGCGCACATTGCCCTCGGCGGCCTTCATCGACACGAAGCGCGGCAGGGGCAGGTTGGTCACCGGCCCGGTGCGCGGTTCGGCCTCGGCCGCGGTGCGCGCCGCGGGATCGGCGGCCCGGGCCGGGCCGGCCACGGCGAGCGACCCGGACAGCAGCACAAGCGTGACACACAGGACACGAAGACACCCGGCGGGCGCGCGGTGGATCATCTTGGGCCTCGACTGCTCGTGGGGCCGGAAAATCGGCCCGGTCATTTTATTGCGCGACGGGGTCTATCTGCTTGCCCCTGTTCTCCACTTATTGCCACTATGGCGCGGGATTGCAAAGTGTGGAGGTGGGCCGATGCCCGGTGAGCGCCTGAGTGTTGTCGTCACGCGACGGTTGCCCGAAGCGGTGGAAACGCGGCTGAAGGAGTTGTTCGACGTGGAGTTGAACGAGAGCGACACGCCGATGTCGCGCGACGCGCTGCAGGCCGCGATGCGGCGGGCGGATGTGCTGGTCCCCACGGTGAGCGACCATATCGACGGTGCGATGCTGGCCGGGGTTGGCGACCGGCTGAAGCTGATCGCGAATTACGGGGCCGGGGTGGATCATATCGACGTGGCCACGGCGCGGCAGCGCGGCATCCATGTCTCGAACACCCCCGGGGTTCTGACCGACGACACCGCCGACATGACGCTCGCCCTGATCCTCGCGGTGACCCGGCGCATTCCCGAGGGGCTCGCGCTGATGCAAACGGGGGCCTGGACCGGCTGGAGCCCCACGGCGCTGATGGGGGGACGGATCGCCGGGCGGCGGCTGGGTATCCTCGGCATGGGCCGGATCGGGCAGGCGGTGGCGCGGCGGGCCAAGGCCTTCGGGATGCAGATTCACTACCACAACCGTCGGCGGCTCCATAAGGGGATCGAGGAGGAACTGGAAGCCACCTGGTGGGAAAGCCTCGACCAGATGGTGAGCCGGATGGACGTGATTTCGGTGAACTGCCCGCACACGCCTTCGACCTTCCATCTGATGAATGCGCGGCGGCTGAAGCTGATGAAGCCCTCGGCGGTCATCGTGAACACCTCGCGCGGGGAGGTGATCGACGAGAACGCCCTGACCCGGATGTTGCGCGCGGGCGACATCGCGGGCGCGGGGCTCGATGTGTTCGAGCATGGTCACGAGGTCAACCCGCGCCTGCGCGAGCTGCCCAACGTCGTTCTGTTGCCCCATATGGGCTCGGCCACGGAAGAGGGCCGCGCCGAGATGGGCGAGAAGGTGATCATCAACATCAAGACCTTCGATGACGGTCACCGCCCGCCGGACCTGGTGGTGCCGTCGATGCTCTGAGCCCGGCGGGGCGGTTGATCGTGATCAAGGTGTGCGGCCTGCGGCCGGGTCATGTCCTGTTGGAAACATCGGAAGGGAGAATGGTATGGACTGGACGGCGTATATGGACGAGGTCCGTGGCGATCTGAGAACCCTGAACGCGGCGATCCCCGAGACCGCGCGGGGCTTCGGGGCGCTGACAAAGGCCTCCAAGGAGAGTGGGGAACTCGACCTCAAGACCCGCGAATTCGTGGCGCTCGGAATTGCCGTGTCGCAACGCTGCGCGCCCTGCATCGGGTTTCATGTGGAAGGGCTGGCCAAGGCGGGCGGCACCCGGCAGGAGCTGGCCGATGTGCTCGGCGTGGCAGTGCAGATGGGTGGTGGGCCGTCGCTGATGTATGCCGCGCAGGCGATGGCGGCCTGGGACGCGCTGGCCGAGAAGTGACCTGAGCGGGGCTCAGAGCGCGAGGCGCACGGGTTTGCTGCGCAGGTGCGGAAAGAGCCGCTCGAGGGCCTTGCGCGTGTCCTCGTCCATGTGACGCAGGCTTGACGCGTCGGGCGTCGCGCTTTCGACCAGCACGCCATTGACCATCAGTGCCTGGGGGCGGTCGAAGACCAGCCCGTGATAGATCGCGCCGTTGGCCGACATGTCCACGAAGATCTCGTCGAAATAGTCGGCCAGGCTGCGCGCGGTCAGGCGCAGGGTCGGGTCGGGGACGCTCTGCCCCAGCAGGTGGGCCGGCACGCGCACCGGGTGGTCCGGGGCAAGTGCGAGGCTGCGGACGGGCATCAGCGGGCCGAGGGCGCGCGGGGTCAGCCGGATCGGGGCGAGCGCGGGATCGGCGCGCATCTCGGCGAGCGACACCCGGGTGCGCAGGATGTGGCGCAGGGGTTGCAGCCCGTCGGAGCGCGTGACGATCAGGTCGCCGGGGCGCAGGAATTCCACCCGCCGCTCGCCGCAGGGGGTACGGACATGGGCATCGCAGGCAAGCCCGGTCAGTGCGGGTTTGGTCGCGGCCAGGGCCGCATCGACGCGGGTCATCAGGGTCATGGCGGTCTCCGGGGCCGCAAGAGAGAGTCGCGACCGGTATAGATCGAAACCGTTAAATGTGACGAAACGGGGGAGCACGCGTGGTGCGGTCTGGACAAGTCCCGCGCCATGTCGCCGCCGCTCAGCGTTCCGGCCGGGTGCTGGCAAGCGGTTTCGAAACCGCTTGGCACCTTACCCGTTTCGCGCCCCACGGCGAACGCGCCCGGCTGCGACGTCAGCGGCCTCCGGTAGGGATATGTCCGGACTTGGGCCCTTATGGAAGGCGCGCTTCAGCCGTCGGCGCGGATGGTGGCGTTTTGCGGGTCGAAGGGGCTGTCTTCGGTGACCTCCGCATCCCAGAGAGCGTTGAACATCCGGACCTTGAGTTTGGTCCCCGGGGCCGCGTGGTCGGGGGTGACGTAGCCCATGGCGATGGATTTGCCGAAGGCCACGGAGTAGCCCCCCGAGGTCAGGCGGCCGACCCGGGTGTCACCGGCATAGAGCGCCTCGCGGCCCCAGGGGTCGGCATCGTCCGGCCCGTCGATCAGCAGGGTGACGCAGCGCGACCGAATCCCGGTTTCCACCATCGCCGCCTTGCCGTGGAAGTCCTTGGACAGGTCCACGAAACGGTCCAGCCCGGCTTCCAGCGGAGTGGCGTCGCGGCCCAGTTCGGTGCCGAAGGCGCGGTAGGATTTCTCTTGCCGGAGCCAGTTCTGCGCCCGCGCGCCCACGGGTTTCAGGCCATGCGCCGCGCCGACGGCCATCAGTTGGTCCCAGAGATAGGTCTGCATCTCGATCGGGTGATGCAGCTCCCACCCCAGCGCGCCGGTATAGGCTACGCGGACGGCGCGCAGGGGGCACATGCCCAGCTCGATCTCGCGGGTGCCGAGCCAGGGGAAGCGTTTGTTCGAGAGGGCCGTTTCGGGGTCCGGGTCGCGGATCAGCGCCTTGAGGATGTCGCGCGCCTTCGGTCCGGCGAGGGCGAAGACGCCGGTCTGGGTCGTGGTGTCCTGCAGGGTGATGCGGCCGAAACGGGGCTCTGTGTCCTCGATCGCCTTGGTCAGGAAGTCCTGGTCATAGGCGTGCCAGGCCCCGGCGGAGATCAGGGTATAGTCGTCCTCGCCCGTTCGCAGGATCGTGTATTCGGTGTGGGTGGTCCCGGCCCCGGTCAGGGCGTAGGTCAGGTTGATCCGGCCCACGCGCGGCAGGGTGTTGGTGGTGAACCAGTCCAGGAACGCGGTCGCCCCCGGCCCCGACACCCGGTGCTTGGCAAAGGCGGTGGCGTCGATCAGCCCGGCGGTGCTTCGCACAGCCTCGGCCTCGGCCCGGGCGTAGTCCCACCAGCCGCCGCGCCGGAAGGACCGCGCGTCGTGATCGAAGTTGTCGGGCGCGTCCAAGGGGCCGTAGTAATTGGGCCGTTCCCAGCCGTTGACCTGCCCGAACTGGGCGCCGAGCGCTTTCTGGCGGTCATAGGCGGGGGTGGTGCGCAGGGGGCGGCAGGCGGCGCGCTCTTCATCCGGGTGGTGCAGGATGAAGACATGGGCATAGCATTCCTCGTTCTTGGTCGCGGCATACTCGGTGGTCATCCAGGACCCGTAGCGGCGTGGATCCAGCGAGGCCATGTCGATCTCCGCCTCGCCCTCGGTCATCATCTGCGCGAGGTAGTATCCCGTGCCCCCCGCCGCGGTGATGCCGAAGCTGAAGCCTTCGGCCAGCCACATGTTGCGCAAGCCGGGCGCCGGGCCGACCAGCGGGTTGCCGTCGGGGGTGTAGCAGATCGGGCCGTTGTAGTCGTCCTTGAGCCCCACGGTTTCCGAAGTCGGAATCCGGTGGATCATGGACATGTATTCCTCTTCGATCCGCTCCAGATCGAGGGGGAAGAGGTCCGCGCGGAAGCTCTCGGGCACGGCGTATTTGAACCGCGCGGGCGCGCCCTGCTCGTAGGGGCCGAGGATCCAGCCACCGCGTTCCTCGCGCACGTACCATTTCGCGTCCGCGTCGCGCAGCACCGGGTGCTCGGGGTTGTCCTTGCGCCACTGCACCAGCGCCGGGTCGGGTTCGGTGACGATATACTGGTGTTCCACCGGGATCGCGGGGATCTTGATGCCCAGCAGTTGCGCGGTGCGCTGAGCGTGGTTGCCGGTGGCGGTCACCACATGCTCGGCGCGGATGACCTGCTGTTCGTCCGTGGGCACGAGGTTGCCGCCCCGGTCGGCCATCTTGGTCACCGTCACCGCCCAATGATCCCCCTGCCAGGCGTAGGCATCGACCTGCCACTTCCGCTCGATCGCGACCCCGTGCTGGCGCGCGCCCTTGGCCATGGCCTGGGTCACATCGGCCGGGTTTATGTAGCCATCGGTCGGGTGCAGGATCGCGCCCTTCAGATCCTCGGTCCGCACCAGCGGGTAGCGGTCCCTGATCTGGGCCGGGGTCAGCCATTCATGGGGGATGCCCACGGTCTCGGCGGTGGCGGCATAGAGCATGTATTCGTCCATCCGCGCCTGGGTCTGGGCCATGCGCAGGTTGCCCACCACCGCAAAGCCCGGGTTCAGGCCGGTCTCAGCCTCCAGTCCCTTGTAGAACTTCACCGAATAGTCGTGGATATGCGACGTCGCGTAGGACATGTTGAAGAGCGGCAGCAGGCCCGCCGCGTGCCAGGTGGAGCCCGAGGTCAGCTCGTCACGCTCCAACAGCAGCACGTCCCACCCCGCCTTGCCCAGGTGATAGGCGATCCCGGTGCCGACCGCACCGCCGCCCACGACGAGCGCCTTGACTTGGGTTTTCATGGGGCTTCCTCCGACTGTCCTGCGGGGCAGTCTACAGCGCTCTGCAAAGCATGGGGCGTTCAGCCGACCATGTCGGGCCGATTTGCGACAAGGCGGGATGTTTCGAGGGCCTGCGCGGGGGCTGGTGCCGGAGGGGCCGGGAGGGCGCCGGGCTGGCGCGCCGCAGGCTGCGCGGATAAGCGCGCTTGAGGGTGCGACGGACGTGGGGAAAGCTGCCCGAAACCGGAGGTTATCCCATGTCCGCACAGCCCCCAGCACCGGCCCCTATCCGCCGCCTGACCGTCCCCCAGATCGCCGCGCGCAAGGGGGCGGAGCCGATCGTGGCGCTCACCGCCTCCCATGTGCAGTTCGCGCGTATCCTCGATGCCCATTGCGATGTGCTGCTGGTGGGGGACAGCCTCGGCATGGTCAGCCACGGGTTCGAGACCACCCTGCCCGTGAGCCTGGAGTTGATGATCGCCCACGGGGCGGCGGTGGTGCGGGGCACGGCCCGGGCGCTCGTGGTGGTGGACATGCCGTTCGGGTCCTACGAGGAGAGCCCGCAGGTGGCCTTCCGGTCCGCGGCGCGGATCATGGCCGAGACCGGCTGTCAGGCGGTCAAGCTGGAAGGGGGCGCGCGCATGGCCGAGACCATCGCCTTTCTGACCGCGCGCGGTATTCCGGTGATGGCCCATATCGGGCTGACGCCCCAGTCGTCCAACACGATGGGCGGGTTCAAGACCCAGGGCCGCGAGGCGGACAGCTGGCCGCTGCACCATGCCGATGCCGCCGCCGTGGCCGAGGCGGGGGCGTTTTCCGTGGTTCTGGAGGGGATGGTGGAGCCGCTGGCGGCAGAGGTGTCCGCGGCCTGCCCGATCCCGACCATCGGCATCGGCGCCTCGGCGGCCTGCGACGGGCAGATCCTGGTGATGGAGGACATGCTGGGGCTGGGGGACTGGGCGCCGAAATTCGTGCGCAAGTTCGCCGATCTGCGCGGCGAGGTGGACCGGGCCGCGGGAGCCTATGCCGCCGAGGTGCGCGCGCGCAGCTTCCCGGCCGAGGACGAGACCTACCGCTGAGGTTCGCTGCTGCGCCCGCGCGGTGCGCGCCCTGCTCCGGCGTGGTTCGGGAACACCGAAGGTTGCCGCCTGTGTCGCAGGAACCTTTGTGACCTTGTCACCGACGGGCGGCGCAGGATCGTGTAAGATCGGGTCAGGAAGTCGATTCAATCCAAGAGGAACACGTCCATGCCCAAGAATGAAGGTACCCTCGACCGCGCCCTGCGCGTCATCGCCGGTCTCGTCCTGCTGTCGCTGGTCTTTGTCGGCCCGCAGACCCTTTGGGGCCTGATCGGGATCGTCCCGCTGCTGACCGGGTTGGCGGGATACTGCCCGGCCTATTCCATGCTGGGGATCAACACCTGCCCGATGAAGAAGGGCTGACCTTCGCCATCCGTGGTTCGGGCCGTTGCATAAAAAAACCCGCCGTCGGGGTGACGGTGGGTTTCGTGTGTCTGGGGCGCGGGATCAGTTCGGGATGTCGCCGTCGATGCCCTCGATGTAGAAGTTCATGGTCAGGAGCTGCTCATCCGTGGCGACCTCGCCCTCGGCCAGGAAGACGCTGCCGTCCTGCTTCATGATCGGGCCGGTGAAGGGGTGGTATTCGCCCGCAGTGATGGCGGCGATCATGGCCTCGGCTTCGGCCTTGATGTCGGCGGGGACCTCGTCGGTGATCTCGCCGATCACGACCTCGCCCTCCGGCATCCCGCCCCAGCTTTCCATGCTCTCATAGGTGCCATCGAGCAGCTGGCCCACGCGCTTGATGTAGTAGGGATTCCAGTTGTCGATGATCGACGCGATCCGCGGGGCGGGCGCGTAGGGCAGCATGTCGGAGGCCTGCCCGAAGGTGAAGACGCGGGTGCCCGCGGCGATCGCCTCTTCGGCGGCGGCCTGGGGGGCCGTCGAATCGGTGTGCTGGGTGATCACGTCGACGCCCTGCTCGATCATGGCGCGGGCGGCGTCGGCTTCCTTGGCCGGGTCGAACCAGGAATAGACCCAGACCACGGTCAGTTCCACATCGGGGTTCACCTTCTGGGCGTGCAGGAAGAACGAGTTGATCCCCATGATGACCTCGGGGATCGGGTAGGAGGCGATATAGCCGATCTTGTTGGTCTCGGTCATCTTGCCCGCGATATGGCCGACCACGGCGCGGCCTTCATAGAACCGCGAATTGTAGGTGGTGACGTTCGGATGCTCGCGCTTGTAGCCGGTGGCGTGCTCGAATTGCACATCCGGGAAGCGGGCGGCCACGTTGTTGGTCGCGTCCATGAACCCGAAGGAGGTGGCGAAGATGATGTCCGCACCGGACAGGGCCATCTGGGTCATCACCCGCTCGGCATCGGCGCCTTCGGAAACGCTCTCCTGGAAGATGGTTTCGACCCTGTCGCCATACTCTTCTTCGATGGCCTGACGGCCCACATCGTGCTGGTAGCTCCAGCCGAGATCGCCGATCGGGCAGCAATAAATGAAGCCGACCTTGAGCGGCTCATCCTGGGCCGAGGCTATGCCGGCAAGGCCGGTAGCCACGGCAAGGGCGGCGCCCTTGAGTGCGAGACGGAAGTTCATACGCATGTTCCCTGTAAATCCGGTTCTTGTTCTGCGTCCCCGGGCGGACGCGGGTGACGGTCGCATCCTACAGGCCCCTGAGGGCGCGGCAAGAGGGGGCGGCGCCTGGCCTGCCGGATCGCTATGCGGGTGCCCGGAAAACGGGCAGTTCGCGCGGGTCAGCTGGAGGCGTGGAAGCTGCGCCCGAGTGCGGCGGGCGCGTTGAGCGCGGTGCGCGTGCGGTCGCGGGACATCAGCACCAGCACCACGATGGTAATCACATAGGGGCTCATGGACAGAAGCTCCACCGGGATCTTGATGCCCGCGGCCTGCAGGTTGAGTTGCAGCACGCTGATCCCGCCGAAGAGATAGGCGCCGAGCACGATCCGCCAGGGCCGCCAGCTGGCGAAGACCACGATTGCCAGCGCGATCCAGCCCGCGCCGGCGGTCATGCCCTCGGTCCATTGCGGCACGCGCACGAGGCTCAGATACGCACCGCCCAAGCCCGCCAGCGCCCCGCCGAAGGCGATCGCCAGCAGGCGGATGCGCACCACCTTGTAGCCGAGCGCATGGGCGGCGTCGTGGCTCTCGCCCACCGCGCGCAGGATCAGGCCCGCGCGGGTATGGGCCAGCACGTACCAGACCGCCGCCACCAGCGCGATGGAGGCATAGACCATGGCGTCATGGGAAAACAGTATCGGCCCGACCACGGGCAGGTCCGCCAGCGGGCCGAAGGGCACCGCGGGCGTGGCCGGGGCCTTGAGCCCGACATAACCCTGCCCGACGAGCGCCGAGAACCCCAGCCCGAAGAGCGTCAGCGCAAGACCCGTCGCCACCTGGTTGGACAGCAGAAACTGCGTCAGCACCCCGAAGATCATCGACAGGGCCGCCCCCGCCAGCGCCGCGCACAGAAAGCCGAGCAGGGGGCTTTCGGTCTCCACCGCGATGGCGAAGCCGCAGATCGCGCCGAAGATCATCATCCCCTCGACCCCGAGGTTCAGCACCCCCGCCTTTTCGCAGACCAGCTCGCCCAGGGCGGCCAGCAGGATCGGCGTGGAGGCCACGATCAGCGAGGCGATCAGGATGACCGGGTTGATGGCGTCCATCAGTCTGTTCCTTCCGGGGGGATCATGCGGGCGCGCCCTTGCCGATGCGGATGCGGTAGTTCGAGAGCACGTCGACTCCCAGCAGGAAGAACAGCAGCATCCCCTGGAAGGCCTGGATCGCGGCCGCGGGGATGCCCAGCATGAACTGCGCGAGCTCGCCGCCGATATAGGTCAGCGCCATCAGCAGCCCCGCCAGCAGAATGCCGACGGGATGCAGGCGCCCGAGAAAGGCCACGATGATCGCGGTGAACCCGTAGCCCGAGTTGAAATCGATCGAGATCTGGCCGGCCGGGCCGGTCACCTCGAACAGCCCCGCCAGCCCCGCCAGCGCGCCGGAGACCCCGAGGCAGAGCGCGACCAGCATCGACGGGTTCACACCGGCAAAGCGCGCCGCCCGGGGCGCCTGGCCGGTGAGCTTGATCTGGTAGCCCAGGATATGGCGATTGAGCAGCACATAGGCCGCGATCACGGCGGCAAAGCCTGTCACCACGCCCCAATGCATGCCCGTCCCGGCGATCAGCTCGGGATTGGCCATGGCGTCGATCTGCGACAGGTTGCGCGAGCCCGGGAAGCCGCCACCCTCCGGGCTGCGCAGGATACCCAGGGCCGCCGAAGCCAGCAGCGCCTCGGCCACGTAGACCAGCATCAGCGACACGAGGATTTCATTGGTCCCGAAGCGGATCTTGAGCACCGCGGGGATCATCGCCCAGGCCCAGCCCCCCAGCGCGCCCGCCACCACCATGGCCGGGAAGATCAGCGCGCTCTGCGTGGGATAGAAGGCCAGGCCGAGACCGGCGCCGCAGAGCGCGCCCATGATGTACTGCCCCTCGGCGCCGATATTCCAGATCCCCGCCCGAAACCCAAGGCTGAGCCCGATCGCGATCAGGATCAGCGGCCCCGCCTTGATCAGCAGCTGCGGGCGCGAAAAGGCGGCGAATTGCTCCGAAAACAGCGGATCCCAGAAGATCGTGCGCAGGGCCTCGAACGGGTCCTTGCCGAGCGCCGCGAAGAGAATGCCACCCGCGATCATGGTCAGCACCACCGCCACGACCGGGGTCAGCGCGGTCCAGAGCCGGGACGGGTTGGGACGCTTTTCGAGCCGGATCATCGGCGGCCGCCTCGGTCATCGCGTGGGACTGGCGCAAGAATTTTAAGTAAAATTCTTGCCGCTTCGCTGCGGGCGGCGGGCGCGGTCGGGACACGTATCGCCCCGCGTGCGGGCGCGCGTGTCGCGCACAGATCCCATGGCGCCACAGCGTCGTACGGCTGGGGGCCGCCGGCGGGAATATTCAGGGACTTCAGGCAGGTGCTCATGCGGCGGATGGCGCGGTCAGGCATGGAGGACCGCCTCCGCGTTCGGGTCGGGCAGGTCCATGTCATGGGCACCGCCCAGCATCAGCCCGATCTGCTCCACCGTCAGGCCCGCGGCGGGGACCTTGCCGCTCAGCCGTCCGCCGTTCAGCGCGGCGAAAGTGTCGGAGATCTCCATCAGCTCGTCCAGGTCCTGACTGATCACCACCACGGCGGTGCCGCCCGCGGCCAGATCCAGGAGGGCCTGCCGGATCGCGGCGGCGGCGGAAGCGTCCACTCCCCAGGTCGGCTGGTTCACGATCAGCACCTCGGGCCGCTGCAGCACCTCGCGCCCGATCACGAATTTCTGCAGGTTGCCGCCCGACAGGGCCCGGGCTGCAGCCTCGGGGCCGGGGGTGCGCACATCGAAGGTTTCGATGATGCGCTCGGCAAAAGCCCGGGTTTTGGCCCAGTCGAGAAAGCCGTTGCGCGTCAGCTTCTCGCGCACCGACCCGGTCAGCAGGGCGTTTTCGGTCAGGCTCATGTCCGGGGCGGCGGCGTGGCCGAGGCGCTCTTCGGGGCCGCTGAGCACGCCAAGCTGGCGCCGCGCCGCCGGGCCGATCTTCGAGATTGGTGTGCCGTGCAGGAAGATCGCATCCTCGGCCCGCCGCTCCCCCGAGATCGCCGAGAGCAGCTCGTCCTGCCCGTTCCCGGCCACCCCGCCGATGCCCAGCACCTCGCCCGCGCGCACCTCCAGCGAGATGTCGCGCAGGGGGGTGCCGAAGGGCGTCGTGGCCGGTTGCGACAGACCGCGCAATTCCAGCACCGGCGCGCCAAAGGCGTTGCCGGCCGATTTCGTCTGCTGCAGGGTCTTGCCGACCATCATCTCGGCCAGCTCGCGCGCCGATTTCTCCCGCGGGTCGCAGGTGGCGACTACCTTGCCCAGCCGCAGGATCGTGGCACTGTCGCAAAGCGCCCGGATCTCTTCGAGCTTGTGGGAGATATAGAGGATCGCGGTGCCCTCGTCGCGCAGTTTGCGCAGCGTCGCGAAAAGGATGTCGACCTCCTGCGGGGTCAGCACCGAGGTCGGCTCGTCCATGATCAGCAGCTTGGGCTCCTGCAACAGGCAACGGATGATCTCCACCCGCTGGCGCTCGCCCGCGCTGAGCGTGCCGACCAGCCGCGACGGGTCCAGCGGCAGGCCGTAGGCCTGGCTGACCTGGGTGATCCGGGCGGCGAGGTCACGCATCTTCGGCGGGTCCTCCATCCCGAGGGCGATGTTCTCGGCCACGGTCAGCGCCTCGAACAGGCTGAAATGCTGGAACACCATCGCCACACCGGCGCTGCGCGCGGCGCGCGGTTCTGGCGGGGCGAAAGGCACACCGCCAAAGGTCATGGTTCCGCTATCCGGGCGCACGAGGCCATAGATCATCTTGACCAGGGTGGATTTGCCCGCGCCGTTCTCGCCCAGCAGGGCATGGACCTCGCCCTCGGCGATTTCGAACGAGACGTCGTCATTGGCGACCACGCCGGGATAGGCCTTGGTCAGCCCCGCGACGCGCAAGAGGGCCGTCATCGGGCAGCGGCCTCAGCGGACGCAGGGTATGCGGAGGATTGCATCATCTGCCCGGAAAGTAGGCTGGAAGCCACGCCCACCGCAATGGCTTGTGGGTGTTTGCCCAAGGCCGGGTCGCCAATCGGGCAGGTGATGCGCGAAATTTGGGCATCCGCATGGCCCAGCTGGCGCAGCCGCGACCGGAACCGCGCCCATTTCGTCGCCGACCCGATCAACCCGATCCCCGCCGCGGGCCGGGACAGCAGCGCATGGCACAGGGCGAGATCGAGCGCATGGGAATAGGTCAGGATCAGGTGCACCGCGTCCTCGGACGCGCGCCCCGCCGCCAGTGCCGGGTCAGCGGCTGGCAGGACCGTGACACCCGCGGGCAGGGCCTCTGGGAAACGCTCCGGCCCGGTATCCACCCATGTGATCGCGAAATCCGGCAGGGGGGCGAGCGTGTGTACCAGGGCCCGGCCCACATGTCCGGCCCCGTAGATCCAGAGCGGCCGTGTGGCGCGCGCCATTGGCTCCAGCACCCAGCCTGCGCGCAGGGTCAGCGACGCGGCATGCCCCTCGCCTCGGGCAGTGCGCAGCGCCTTGCGGACGCTGAGCGGCATCTGCGCCGGGCCACCGGGGGCGGGGCGGGCGAAGATCGCGCCCTCCATATGATCCAGCCGGGCCGCATCGAAGCGCTCGGTCAGCAAGGTCACCGCCCCGCCGCAGCATTGGCCCAGCCCCGGGCCGAGCGGCGCGTGGTCCAGCCGGTCGGTGCCGTCGCGCAGCACTATCCGGGCGCGGGCCGCGGCCTCGAATTCGAGCGCGCCGCCACCGATGGTGCCGGATTGCCCGCCCTCCCAGACCAGCATCGCCGCCCCCACCTCGCGCGGGACCGAACCCTTGATGCCTGCGACCACCACCCGGGCGACCGCGCCATGGGCGGCCACCGCGGCGCGCAGGGCGTCCGCGTCCAAGCTCATGCCCGCACCCGCTCGATCGCCCAGAGCAACCGCTCCGGCGTGGCGGGCGCATCCAGCGCGGGATAGACCGTCCCGTCGCCGCAGGCGGCCACCGCGTCCGACAGCGCCATGAGCGCCGAGATGCCCAGCATCAGCGGCGGCTCCCCCACGGCCTTGGAGCGGTACACGGTCTCTTCGCGGTTCTCTCCCTCCCACAGCGCCACGTTGAATACCGGCGGCGTGTCCCCGGTCGCGGGGATCTTGTAGGTGGCGGGCGCATGGGTGCGCAGCCGGCCCCGATCGTCCCAGACCAGTTCCTCCGTGGTCAGCCAGCCCGCGCCCTGCACATAACCGCCCTCGATCTGCCCGATATCGAGCGCGGGGTTCAGGGAGGCGCCGCAATCATGCAGGATATCGGTGCGCAGGATGCGGTTCTCGCCGGTCAGCGTATCCACCACCACCTCGGTTACTGCCGCGCCATAGGCGAAGTAGAAAAACGGCCGCCCGGTGCCCTTGATCCGGTCCCAGACGATCTTGGGCGTCTTGTAGAACCCCGTGGCCGACAGGCTGATCCGGGCCATGTAGGCTTTCTGCACCGCCTCGGCGAAGCCGTAGGTCGCGCCGCCCACATGGACGAGACCATCCGCGAAGCGCACCGTGGCCGGATCGGCCTGATGCTCCTCGGCGAGGAAGGCCGCGATCCGGTCGCGGATCGTGTCGCAGGCCGCCTGCACCGCCATGCCGTTCAGGTCCGAGCCCGACGAGGCCGCGGTGGCGGAGGTGTTGGGCACCTTGCCCGTATCCGTGGCCGTGATCTTCACCGCGCCGATATCGACCCCGAACCGGGCCGCGGCCACCTGTGCGACCTTCTGGAACAGGCCTTGCCCCATCTCGGTGCCGCCATGGTTCATGTGGATCGAGCCATCGGTATACACATGCACCAGGGCCCCCGCCTGGTTGAGATGGGTCAGCGTGAAAGAGATACCGAACTTCACCGGCGTCAGCGCGATCCCGCGCTTGAGGATCGGGCTTTCGGAATTCCACGCCCGGATCTCGGCCCGGCGCACTCCGTAATCCGCTGTCTCGGCCAGCCGATCCGTCAGCCCGTGCAGGATGAAATCCTCCACCTCCATGTGATAGGGCGTGGTCTGAACCGGCGGAGCCTCTGCCTTCTCAGGTCCGGAAATATCCTCGGGGGGTGTGGGGGGCAGACAGCCCCCCGCTTCGGCATAGTAATTCAGGCGCCGCACTTCGAGCGGATCGCGCCCGACCGCGAAGGCCACGTGATCGAGCACCCGCTCGATCCCGACCATGCCCTGCGGACCGCCGAAGCCGCGAAAGGCGGTGTTGGACTGGGTGTTCGTGCGCAGCCGGTGGGAGCGGATCGAGACATGCTCCAGATGATAGGCATTATCCGCATGCAGCATCGCCCGGTCCGCCACGGGCAGGCTGAGGTCGAGCGACCAGCCGCAGCGGCAGTATTGCTCGAAGGCGAGCCCGAGGATGCGCCCCTCTTCGTCGATGCCGACCTTGTAGTCGATGCGGAAATCGTGGCGCTTGCCGGTGATGACCATGTCGTCATCGCGGTCATAGCGCATCTTGGCGGGCCGTCCGGTCAGGGCCGCAACCACCGCGCTGGCGCAGGCCAGCGCATTGCCCTGGCTTTCCTTGCCGCCGAACCCGCCGCCCATGCGGCGCACCTCCACCCGGACGGCGTTCATGGGCACGCCCAGGGCCTCGGCCACCTTGTGCTGGATCTCGGTCGGGTGCTGGGACGAGGAATGCACGACCATGTCGCCGCCTTCCTGCGGCAGGGCGAGTGCGGCCTGCCCTTCGAGGTAGAAATGCTCCTGCCCGCCGATCTCGATCCGCCCTTCGATCACCTTCGGGGCCGCGGCGAGCGCGGCGTCCGCATCGCCCTTGGTGTAATGGCGCGGGGCGTCCTCGAAGATCGCCCCGGCCGCAAGCGCGTCGTCGATGCTCAGAAGCGCCGGTTTTTCCGCATAGACGATCTTCGCCCGGCGCACCGCCTTGCGCGCGGCAAGATGGCTCTCGGCGGCCACCAGGAAAATGGGCTGGCCAACGTAATGCACCTGGCCCGTGGCCAGCATCGGCTCCGGCAGGGGCGAGGGGGAGACGTCGTTGTGATGCGGCAGGTCATCGGCGGTCAGAACCGCGACCACGCCCGGGGCGGCGCGCACCTCCGAGAGATCGATCGCGGTGATCTCCCCATGGGCAATCTCGCTCAGCCCGAAGGCCAGGTGCAGCGCATTGGCGGGGGTGGGAATGTCGTCGACATAGCGCGCCGCCCCGGTGACATGGAGCGCGGCGGCATCATGGGGCAGGGGTTTGGCGACGCTCATGACGCCACCTCCCGCAGGTCGGTTCGGGTGCCTTCGGTCTCGTGGAAATAGCGGACCAGCATGTTCTGCGCCGTCCGGAGCCGATAGGCCGCCGAGGCACGCATATCCGACATCGGCGCGTAGTCGTCGCCCATCCACTCGGCGGCGGCGGTGACGGTCTCCAGCGACCAGGGGGCGGAGATCAAGGCTGTTTCAACAGCCTTGGCCCGGTGGGGCGTGCCCGCCATGCCGCCGAACGCGATGCGCGCCCCGGTCACCCGGCCTTCGGCCAGGGTGATGTTGAACGCGCCGCAGACGGCGGAGATATCCTGGTCCATTCGTTTCGACAGCTTGTAGACCCGCAAGCCGTCGTGGCCGCGCGGGATGGTAATCGCCTCGACGAATTCGCCGGGGGCGCGGTCCTGGTTGCCATAGGCAAGGAAGAAGTCTTCGAGCGGCATCTCGCGGCGGCTGTCGCCCTTGCGCAGGTGCAGGGTGGCGCCGAGCGCGATGAGCGGCGGCGGGCTGTCCCCGATGGGCGAGCCGTTGGCGATATTGCCGCCCAGGGTCGCGGCGTTGCGCACCTGCACCGAGCCGTAGCGGCGCAGCATCTCGGCAAAGCTCGGGTGCTCCGCTCGGACGGTTTCCAGCAGCGCGGAAATCGTGACCATGGCCCCGAGCCGCCAGTGGGTGTCCGTGGTCTCGATCGTCTTGAGGTCGTCGCAGCGGTTCAGGAAGGCAATCGGGGCGAGCTCGCGCAGCTGTTTCGTGACCCACAGCCCCACATCCGTCGCCCCGGCCACGAGGGTGGCGTCGGGATGTTCGGCATACCATGCGGCGAGCGCGTCGGAGGAGCGCGGCTGCGCCCAGAGCGCATCCACGCCCGCCTCCGCGCCCGCTGTCGTGTCCTCCCGGACCGCGTTTAAGCTTGTGTCCTCCCGGACCGCGGTAAAGCTTGTGTCCTCCTGGATATGCGGCAAGGCAGGCTCGGCCATCCAGTCCGGCACCGGGGCTTCGGCGGCGGCTTCGGCGGCGCGCAGGATCGGGGCGTATCCGGTGCAGCGGCAAAGGTTGCCCGCCAGCTGGTCGGCGTGATCCGTTTCCCCCCTCGTGTGGGCGCAGGCCATTGCCGCGATGAAGCCAGGGGTGCAGAACCCGCATTGGGAGCCGTGATGGGCCACCATCGCCGCCTGCACCGGGTGCAGGCTGCCATCCGGGCCGCTGATCCCCTCGACCGTGCGCACCGCCTTGCCCTGCAGTTGCGGCAGGAACAGGATGCAGGCATTCAGGGTCCGCGGACCGTCCGCATCGCTCACGATCACCGTACAGGCCCCGCAATCGCCCTCGTTGCAGCCTTCCTTGGTGCCGGTCAGCCCGCGCCGTTCGCGCAGCCAGTCCAGCAAGGTGCGCGTGGGCGCCTCGTCTGCCACGCGCACGGTCTCTCCGTTCAGAAGAAACGTGGTCTCCATGAATATATTGCCCGCCGCGTTACCAGGTTGGGTCTCTGTCGTGCCCGGTCGATGCGGCGTAGACCGGGCCGTGAATGCACCCGAGGAAAGCGGGAAAAACCCAGTTTGGCAAGTGGGTTTGCAGGCGGAAGGCCCGCCCAGACCTCCGGCAGCCCTCTGGGCCCAGGTTGGAATGACCCCTGCCGACGCGCATATCTCGCGGCAGGCTCTTGGCGGGCCACCAGATGTCGCGCTAGGGTCGCGGCATGACCCAGCCCCCCCGATTCATCCATCTCCGCCTGCACACCGAATACTCCCTACTCGAAGGGGCCATGCGGCTGAAAAAGCTGCCCGATCTCGTCGCCGCGGCCGAGATGCCCGCGATTGCGATCACCGACACCAACAACATGTTCGCCGCCCTGGAGGCGTCGGAGGCTCTGTCCAAGGCCGGCATCCAGCCGATCATCGGCTGCCAGGTGGATGTCGCGTTCGACCCGGCCGCCCCGGGCGAGCGTCCGCGCGCGCCTGCGCCCGTTGTCCTGCTGGCCCAGACCGAGGCGGGCTATGAAAACCTCATGGCGCTCAACACCTGTCTTTATGTGGACAAGGGCGGCCAGCTGCCCCAAATCACGGTGGAGGAACTCGCCGCCAATGGCAGCGACCTGATCTGCCTGACGGGCGGGCCGCGCGGCCCGTTGGGGCGGTTCCTGTCGGCAGGCCAAAGGCCCAAGGCACAGGCCCTGATGGCGCGCCTGGCCGAGATCTTCGGCGACCGGCTCTATGTGGAGTTGCACCGCCACCCGGGCGATCCGCTCTGCGCCGAGACCGAGCCGGGGTTCCTCGATCTGGCCTACGACATGAACCTGCCGCTGGTGGCAACCAATGACGTCTATTTCCCCGACCCGGGGATGTACGAGGCCCATGATGCCCTGATCTGCATCGCCGAGGGCGCTTATGTCGACCAGCAGGCCCCGCGCCGCCGCCTGACCGATCAGCATTACTTCAAGTCCCAGACCGAGATGGCGACGCTGTTCGCGGACCTGCCCGAGGCGTTGGAGAATACCATTGAGATCGCGCGCCGCTGCGCCTTCAAGGCCTTCAAGCGCGACCCGATCCTGCCACGCTTCGCCGAGGACGAGGTCGAGGAACTGCGCCGCCAGTCCCGCGAAGGGCTCAAGGCGCGGCTCGCGGTGATCCCCCACGCGGCCCCGGTGGAAGAGTATGAAAAGCGGCTGGAATTCGAGCTCGACATCATCGAGGGGATGGGGTTTCCCGGCTACTTCCTCATCGTGGCCGACTTCATCAAATGGGCCAAGGATCGCGGCATTCCCGTGGGGCCCGGGCGCGGCTCCGGCGCGGGCAGCCTTGTGGCCTATGCGCTGACGATCACCGATCTCGACCCGCTGCGCTACTCGCTCCTGTTCGAGCGCTTCCTGAACCCCGAGCGGATCTCGATGCCCGATTTCGACATCGACTTCTGCATGGATCGCCGCGAAGAGGTGATCCACTACGTTCAGGAGAAATACGGCCGCGACAAGGTGGGCCAGATCATCACCTTCGGCGCGCTTCTGTCAAAGGCCGCCGTGCGCGACGTCGGCCGGGTGCTGCAGATGCCCTACGGGCAGGTGGACCGGCTGTCGAAGATGATCCCGGTCGAGGGCGTCAAGCCCGTCTCGATCGAGAAGGCGCTGAAGGACGAGCCGCGCCTGGCCGAGGAGGCGAAAGCCGAGGAGGTCGTCGAGCGGCTGCTGAAATACGGCATGCAGGTCGAGGGGCTCTTGCGCAACGCCTCCACCCACGCCGCCGGGGTGGTGATCGGCGACCGGCCGCTCGACAAGCTCGTGCCGCTCTACCAGGATCCGCGGTCGGACATGCCCGCCACCCAGTTCAACATGAAATGGGTGGAACAGGCGGGGCTGGTGAAGTTCGACTTCCTCGGGCTGAAAACCCTGACCGTGATCGAGAACGCGGTGAAGCTGATCCGGGCCACCGGGCGCGACCTGCATGTGGCCGCCGACGGCACTGAATTGTATTCTCCCGCGCCGGGCACCGAGAACGACATCAACGCGATCCCGCTGGATGACGAGGCGTCCTACAAACTTTATGCCTCGGCCAAGACTGTCGCCGTGTTCCAGGTGGAAAGCACGGGCATGATGGACGCCCTGCGCCGGATGAAACCCACCTGCATCGAGGACATCATCGCGCTCGTGGCGCTCTATCGACCCGGCCCGATGGAGAACATCCCCAAGTATTGCGAGGTCAAGAACGGCCTGTCGGAGCGCGACCTGCTCCATCCGACCGTGGATCACATCCTCGACGAGACCCAGGGCATCATCGTATACCAGGAACAGGTGATGCAGATCGCTCAGGAGATGGCGGGCTATTCCCTGGGCGGCGCGGACATGCTGCGCCGCGCGATGGGCAAGAAGATCCAGGAGGCCATGGATGCCGAGCGGCCCAAGTTCCTGGCCGGGGCCGCCGAGAACGGCGTCGACAAGGACAAGGCGCTGGAGGTCTGGCACCTCCTGGACAAGTTCGCCAATTACGGCTTCAACAAGTCCCACGCGGCAGCCTATGCGGTGGTCAGCTACCAGACCGCCTGGCTGAAGGCGAACCACCCGGTGGAGTTCATGGCCGGGGTGATGAACTGCGATATCCACCTGACCGACAAGCTGGCCGTCTATGCCGAAGAGGTCCGGCGCGGCCTGGGGCTTGAGATCGTGCCACCTTGCGTGAACCGCTCGCGCGCGAGCTTCTCCGTCGCCGAGGGCAAGCTGGTCTACGGGCTCGGCGCGCTGAAGAACGTCGGAGCCGACGCGATGGAACTGGTGGTGACCGGGCGCGGCGACAAACCCTTCGCGACACTCTTTGACCTGGCGCGGCGGGTCGACCTGAAACGCGTCGGCAAGCGCCCGCTGGAAATGCTGGCGCGTGCCGGGGCCTTCGACCAGCTCGACCCGAACCGCCGCCGCGTGTTCCAGAGCCTCGACGGCCTTGTGGCCTACTCGGCCGCGATCCACGAACAACGCGCCTCGGCCCAGGTCTCGCTCTTCGGGGAGGCGGGAGAGGATCTGCCCGAACCGCGCATCCTGCCCTGCGACGACTGGCTGCCCGCCGAGCGGCTGGCCGAGGAACACAAGGCGATCGGCTTCTATCTCTCGGGCCACCCGCTGGACGACTACATGGGCGCGCTGAAACGCAAGGGCGTCGTCACGCTCGAAGCCCTCGCGCGCAAGGTGGAAACCGGCGCCGCCGTGGCCAAGATCGCGGGCACCATCGCAGGCCGGCAGGAGCGGAAATCGGCCCGCGGCAACCGGTTCGCCTTCGTGCAGGCCTCGGATCCCACGGGGCTCTACGAGGTGACGGTGTTCTCCGACACGCTTGAGAAGGTCCGCGATCACCTCGAGACCGGCAAGAACGTGGTGATGCAGGTCGAAGCGACCCTGGAGGCGGATCAGCTGAAGCTGCTCTGCCGGTCCGCCGCCCCCATCGACGACGCGGTGGCCGATGCGCGCGGCGCGATGATGGGCCTGCGCGTCTTCGTGGAGGCCGAGGCCGCCCTGCCCAATATCGCGGGGCTTTTGGGCCGGATGGCCGAAGACCCGAGCATCCGTACCCGCGGCCCGGTCACCCTGGCCCTGATCGATCCCGACCTGCCGGGCGAGGTCGACGTCCTGCTCGGCGAGGCCCTGCCCGTGAACCCGCAGATCAAGGGCGCGCTCAAGAGCCTCGCCGGTGTCGCGCTGGTCGAGGAGATGTGAGGGCGTGCCGCGCCCAGCCGGGGCAAAGCGGTTTGGAAACCGCTTCTTCGGCCCAGCTGCGCTAGGCCGATCCGTCCTGCGGCCGGAGCCTCCGGCGGGGATATTTTAAGACTTGAGCAACCGGAATCGTTCCACACTCAGGTCACGGTACAGGCGGGGACGCCGATGGCCGTGACTTGAGGGATGCCTCGTCCGACAGGGCGGGGCATTCTTGTTTTCGGTGGGTTCAGTAATGCGGTGGGCGCTCGTCGGCGAGGATCACGCCGCCGGTGCCCTCGGCCTCCCGCGCGGCACTCTGGTCGCGCAACCGGCGCAGTTGCAGCTCCATCCGGTCGATCTGCCTGGCCTGGCCCGCCACCACCTCGGACAACTCGTCCACGGTCTTCTCCAGATGGGCCAGTTTCTCTTCCAGCCTGGCGGTATCGTGCTGTGTCATGGCGTCCTCCTCTGCGGGTCCGTGCCCGCCTTGCTCCCTCGGCTCGCCTCGGCTAAACGCAGCCCCACCAGACCCGAGGGACCCGAGAATGGCCAAGCCCAAGAAGACCCCGCGCCCCAAGGCCCAGACGCCCAAGGGCTTTCGCGACTATTTCGGCACTGAGGTGACCGAACGCAAGGCCATGCTCGACAAGATCGCCGAGGTGTATCACCTGTACGGGTTCGACCCGCTGGAAACCTCCGCCGTCGAGACGGTCGAGGCGCTGGGCAAGTTCCTGCCGGACGTGGACCGGCCCAACGAAGGCGTCTTTGCCTGGCAGGAAGACGACGCGGACTGGCTGGCGCTGCGCTACGACCTGACCGCGCCGCTCGCCCGGGTCGCCGCCCAGTACCGCAACGACCTGCCCAGCCCCTATCGGCGCTACGCCATGGGCCCGGTCTGGCGCAACGAGAAACCCGGCCCGGGGCGGTTCCGGCAGTTCTATCAATGCGATGCGGACACCGTGGGCGCGCCCAGCGTGGCGGCGGATGCCGAGGTCTGCGCGATGCTCGCCACAGCGCTCGAGGCCGTGGGGATCGCCCGCGGCGACTACATCGTGCGGGTAAATAATCGAAAAGTACTGAACGGCGTATTCGAGAGCGCTGGTCTGCTGGATTCCGAATACCTCGCAGACAACCTAAAGCGCGTGGGAATTGCGATCCGCGCCGTCGATAAGTTTGATCGTTTGGGTTCGGACGGGGTGAAAGCTCTTCTCGGTAAGGGGAGAGAGGATGAAAGCGGAGCGTTTGTAGAAGGTGCCAATCTAGCAGAGTGGCAAATTGACCGTATTTTAGGGTTCGCGACGGCAAAGCAATCAACCGAATTGGAGACGCTTGATCGTCTTACAGAACTCGTTGGCAACTCAGATGAAGGTTTGCAGGGCGTTGAAGAGCTCAAGCACATCTCGGATCTGCTTTCCGCCCAGGGCTTCGGCCCCGATCGCATCGTCATCGACCCCTCCGTCGTGCGCGGGCTGGGCTACTACACCGGTCCGGTCTTCGAGGCGGAACTGACCTTCGAGGTCCAGAACGACAAGGGCCAGACCGTGCAATTCGGCTCCGTCGCGGGTGGCGGGCGCTATGACGACCTGGTCAAGCGCTTCACCGGGCAGGCGGTGCCGGCGACGGGGGTCTCCATCGGCGTCGACCGGCTGCTCGCGGCCCTGCGCGCCAAGGGGCAGGCGCAAACCGCGGCCCCCGGCCCGGTGATCGTCACCGTCATGGACCGCGACCGGATCGCCGACTACCAGGCCATGGTCGGCACCCTGCGGGACGCGGGCATCCGGGCCGAGCTCTACCTCGGGAACCCCAAGAATTTCGGCAACCAGCTCAAATACGCTGACAAGCGCGCCGCTCCCGTGGCCGTGATCCAGGGCAGTGACGAGGCCGCCCGCGGCGTGGTCCAGATCAAGGACCTCGTACTCGGTGCGCAGATCGCAGAAAGCGCCAGCCTCGATGAATGGAAATCGCAACCGGCCCAACGGGAGGTTCCCGTGGCCGACCTTGTGGCCGAGGTGCAGGCCATTCTCGCGCGCGGGGCCTGAGCCGTGACCATTTCCCAACGGGATCGCGCCGTGGCCGCGCGCCTCTTCGCGGCCTTCTTGGATGCGGGCGCCGTGCCGGTGGAGGCCGACATCCTCCAACCGGCCGAAACCCTGCTCGATCTCTATGGCGAGACCATCCGCCACCGCGCTTATGTCACTGCCGACCCGGTGCGCGGCGAACAGATGCTGCGCCCGGATTTCACCGTCCCCGTGGTGCAGATGCACATGGCGGGCGGGGCGGAGCCTGCGCGCTACGCCTATGCCGGGGAGGTCTTCCGCAAGCAGGAGGCCGGGGTCGAGCGCCCGCGCGAGTTCCTGCAAGTGGGCTACGAGGTTTTCGACGGCGCTGACCCCGCGGCCGCCGATGCGGAGGTCTTCGCCCTGCTGCGCGCCCAGTTCGGTGCCATCCCGACCCGGCCGGTGATCGGTGACATCGCGATCCTGCGCGCGGCGATCTCTGGGCTGTCCACCACCGACGAACGCAAGGCCGCCCTGCGCCGCCACATCTGGCGTCCCCGCCGGTTCCGGGCGCTGCTCGACCGGTTCGGCGGGCGACTGCCCGTGCCCGAAGGGCGGCGCGCGCTGGCCAGGGCCGTGGCCGATCGGGGCGTGGCCGAGGTACTGGCCGCGCACGGGCCTGACATGGGCCTGCGCAGCCCGGCGGAGGTGCTGGCCCGGGTCGAAACCCTGCAGGCCGACCTCGCCGCCCCGCCGATCCCGGCGGCGGAGGTCGCGGTGCTGGAGGATATCTCCCGCCTGCGCGAATCCGCCCCCATGGCGCTGGAGCGGCTGCGCGATCTCGCGGTGGACATCCCCGAGCTGACCCCTGCGCTCGACGGGCTGGAGGCGCGGCTGGACGCGCTGGCGGCCCTCGGTCAGACGCCCGAAACCCTAGAATTCGACGGTACCTACGGGCGCGCGTCGCTGGAATATTACGACGGCTTCGTCTTCGGCATCTTCGCCCGCGCGCGCCCCCACATGGCCCCCGTCGCTTCGGGCGGGCGCTACGACGCGCTGACGGCGGTGCTGGGCCAGGGCCGTGCGATCCCGGCGGTGGGCGGCGTGATCCGCCCGGGCCTGCTGGCGCAGCTGGAGGAGGCCCGGACATGACCCTCAAGCTCGGCGTGCCGTCCAAGGGGCGGCTGATGGACAAGACCTTCGACTGGTTCGGCAGGCACGGCATCACCCTGCAGCGCACGGGCTCGGAGCGGGAATATGCCGGCTCGGTCGACGGGGTCGACGGCGTGGCGCTGGTGCTCCTGTCGGCGGGCGAGATCCCGCGCGAGCTCGCGGCCGGACGCATCCATCTCGGCGTGACCGGCACCGACCTGGTGCAGGAAAAGCTGCCCGACTGGATGCGCCAGGTCCGCAGCATCGCGCCCCTGGGATTCGGTCATGCGGACCTGATCCTCGCGGTGCCGAAATGCTGGATCGATGTGGAAACGCTGGACGATCTCGACGCCGTCGCGGCCCAGTTCCGCGCCAATCACGGCTTTCGTTTGCGCATTGCCACCAAGTACCACCGCCTGGTTCACAGCCACCTGAGCGCCCATGGCGTCGCCGACTACCAACTGGTCGACAGCCAGGGCGCCACCGAGGGCACGGTCGCCAACCTGACCGCCGAGGCAATCGCCGACATCACCTCGACGGGGGAGACTTTGCGTGCCAATCACCTCAAGATATTGAAGGGGGAGCCTGTCCTGAAATCCCAGGCCACCCTGTTTGCCTCGCGCATGGCCGACTGGGATCCCACGGCGCGCGCCGCGATGCGGGCCCTGGGGGCGGCCATGGGACGGGACGACGCGACGGACGGAGTGTTCCAATGACGGATGTGATGCGGGATGTGGCCTCCCTGCGGATGCTGCAGGGGATGTGGCGCCGCGCGGGCGAGACCGTGGGCCTGGTGCCGACCATGGGCGCGCTCCACGATGGGCACATGGCCCTGGCGCGCGCGGCGCGGGAGGAATGCGGCAAGGTGATCGCGACGATTTTCGTGAACCCGACGCAATTCGGGCCGACAGAGGATCTCGACGCCTATCCCAACACGTTCGACTCGGATCTGCACATGCTGCGCGAGGTCGGGGTGGACGTGGTCTTCGCCCCCACCCGCGACGTGATGTATCCCGCAGGCTTCGGCACCACGGTGAAGGTCGCCGGGCTGACCGCGCCGCTCTGCGGTGCTGCGCGGCCCGGGCATTTCGACGGGGTCACGCAGGTGGTGGCGAAGCTGCTGAACCTGGGCCAGGCGGATCGCGCCTATTTCGGCCAGAAGGACTGGCAGCAACTCGCCGTGGTCCGGCAAATGGTGCGCGACCTGAACTTCCCGACCGAGATCGTCGGCATCCCCACGGTGCGGGCCGAGGACGGGCTCGCGCTCAGCTCGCGCAACGCCTATCTGACCGAGGCCGAGCGCGAGATCGCGCCGATCCTCTACCGCACCATCCGCGACGCGGCCGCACGGGTCGCGGCGGGTCACGGAGCGACCGGCGTGTGCGAGGCGGCGGCGCGCGGCCTGCTGGGCAAGGGATTCACCCGGATCGACTACCTCGAATGCCGGGACGCTACGACGCTGGCGCCGGCAGAAACCCCGGACCCCGGCACGGCGCGGATCTTCGTTGCCGCCCAACTCGGCGGGGCCCGCCTGATCGACAATGTCTCCGTTGGGTGAAGCGCCTTGCAAGGCGCTTGGCAAGGCCGTTGCAACGGCCTTGGTCGCCGCCGAGGGCGCGGATCACATCGCGTGCAGCTGAGCGCCGCCGCCAGTACCCGCGACTGGGTCGCCGAGGCCGTCCGCAAGCTCGAAGCGGATGTCCAGCGCTCCGCCGACACCCACCTGTTCAAGCTCGAGCTGCCCGGACTGCGCGGCGTGGACCTCTATCTCAAGGACGAGAGCACACACCCTACCGGCAGCCTGAAACACCGGCTGGCGCGATCCCTGTTCCTCTACGCGCTCTGCAACGGCCAGCTGTGCGCAGGCCGCCCGGTGATCGAGGCCTCCTCCGGCAGCACCGCGGTGTCCGAGGCCTATTTCGCCCAGATGCTCGGCCTGCCCTTCATCGCGGTGATGCCGCGCAGGACCGCGCGCAGCAAGATCGCCGAGATCACGCGCTTCGGCGGCACCTGCCATTTCGTCGACAGCGCGCCCGAGATGCACGCCGCCGCCACCACACTCGCCGCAGAGACCGGCGGCTACTTCATGGACCAGTTCCTCTATGCCGAACGGGCGACGGACTGGCGCGGCAACAACAACATCGCCGAGAGCATCTTTCGCCAGATGGCGCGCGAACGCTTCCCCATCCCCGCCGCCCTGGTGATGAGCGCGGGCACCGGCGGGACCTCGGCCACCCTGGGGCGATACATCCGCTACCGGGGCTTCGAGACGCAGCTGGTGGTGGTCGATCCCGAGAACTCGGTGTTCTACGACAGCTACATGAGCGGGGATGCCACGCTCAGCCGGGCCTGCTCCAGCCGGATCGAGGGGATCGGGCGACCCATCGTGGAGAAATCCTTTCAGCCCGACGTGATCGACACCATGCTGCAGGTGCCCGATACCGCCAGCGTCGCCACCGCCCTGTGGCTGTCGGACCGGATCGGGCGCAAGGTGGGCGGGTCCACGGGCACGAACCTCTGGGGCGCACTGCAGATCGCGGACCGGATGCAGGCGGCAGGCACCGAAGGCTCGATCGTCACGGTGATGTGCGACGCCGGGGAGCGGTATCTCGACACCTATCACGACCCGGACTGGGTGGCGCGGGAGATCGGCGATATCGGGCCTGCGTGCGCCGCGCTCGCCCGCTGGGACCGGCACGCGGGCTGAGCACCCCGGACCGTCCCGCGGCGCACCCGTCGGGCTGGACCAAGGCAATTCGAATTGCCTTGCCAGCGGCACAGGCAGCGCAGGCCGAGCTACGGCAGGTCGGTCTTGAAATCGGGCCCGAGCCTGCCGGATGATCCTTGGGGTTCTGGGTGCAACAGCTTCGGCCGCAGCGCCGGGTCCAAGGCAATGCGAATTGCCTTGCCAGTCGCCCGGTCAGCGCACGCCGATCTCCGCCAGCGCCAGTTCCAGCGTCGGGGGCAGGGTCTCTTCGCGGCGCAGCGCACTGGACAGGTCCGCCGGGGCGTCCTCGGGCGGCAGGTAGCGCCAGCCCTGGAACGGGCGCTTGGGCGCGGCCTCGGTCCGGTGCACCTTCGGGTCCAGAACGATGCCGCAGCGGCGGATGCCGTCGCCTCCGGTGACCTCGTCCAGCCGCAGGATCCGCTGGCGCGCCAGAACGATGCCCTTGAACACCCAGTAGATCGAGCCGCCGTTGAGAACCTCCGCCTCGCGTTTGGGCCACATCCGGGTGACATGCCGGGGCAACCCGTCGGGGCCCTTGGCGCGGGGCGAGGCCTGCCAGTCGGTCAGATCCTCGACCTTCTCCGCCCCGACGCAGAGCTTGATCAGATGTACCGTCTTGTCCACAGGCTTGTCCCCGGTTGCCACCACACTTATCCCCAGAGTCGTCCACAGGGGGCGTCTCCGTCCACCCTGCATATCGTAGTTTGATCGGCGGCATCTGCAACCTGTTGTGTATTTTGTGGTCTCTGGGCTATTGTAGAAGGCCGTTCATCAGAAAGAATCGCTGCCATGACACGCTTTTCCGCGCCGATCTCGGAGTCGATCTGGGACATGAAATACCGCTTCAAGGAGGCGGATGGGACGCCCATCGACGTGACGGTCGAGGACAGCTGGCGCCGGATCGCCCGGGCGCTTGCCTCTGTCGAGTCGGACCCGGCAGCATGGGAGCCGAAGTTCTACGCCGCCCTGGAGGATTTCAAGTTCCTGCCCGCGGGCCGGATCACCGCCGGCGCGGGGACCGAGCGGTCGGTGACCCTGTTCAACTGTTTCGTCATGGGCACGGTGCCGGACGACATGGGCGGGATCTTCGAGGGGCTGAAAGAGGCCGCCCTGACCATGCAGCAGGGCGGCGGCATCGGCTACGATTTCTCGACGATCCGGCCCAAGGGCGCGGCGGTCAAGGGCGTGGCGGCGGATGCCTCGGGGCCGCTGTCCTTCATGGATGTGTGGGACGCCATGTGCCGGACGATCATGTCCGCGGGCTCGCGGCGCGGGGCGATGATGGCCACCATGCGCTGCGACCACCCGGATATCGAGGCGTTCATCGCCGCCAAATCCGACCCGGCGCGGCTGCGGATGTTCAATGTCAGCGTGCTGGTCACCGACGCGTTCATGGAGGCGGTGAAGGCCGACGGCTCCTGGGACCTGGTGTTCGACGGCAAGGTCTATCACACGGTCGAGGCCCGCGACCTGTGGAACAAGATCATGAAGGCGACCTTCGAGTATGCCGAGCCCGGGGTGATCTTCATCGACCGGATCAATGCGGCCAACAACCTGAGCTATTGCGAGACCATCGCGGCGACGAACCCCTGCGGCGAGCAGCCGCTGCCGCCCTATGGCGCCTGCCTTCTGGGGTCAATCAACCTTTCGCGGCTGATCTCGGATCCGTTCGGGGAAGGCGCGGCACTGGACGAGGCGGCGCTGGAGGAGTTGGTCGCCACCGCAGTGCGAATGATGGACAACGTGGTCGATGCCTCCCGCTTCCCGCTGGAGGCGCAGGCCGCCGAGGCCCGCGCCAAGCGCCGGATCGGGCTGGGGGTCACGGGGTTGGCCGACGCGCTTCTGATGGTGGGGCTGCGCTATGGCTCCGAGGCAGCGGCGCGTCAGACCGAGCGCTGGTTGCACCGGATCGCCCGCGCCGCGTACCTGGCGTCGGTGCAACTGGCGACCGAAAAGGGCGCCTTTCCGCTCTTCGAGGCCGACGCCTATCTGCAGTCAGGCACGATGCAGACCATGGACGCCGACGTGCGCGCCGCGATTGCCGAGCACGGGATCCGCAACGCCCTGCTGACCTCGATCGCGCCCACCGGCACGATCAGCCTCTATGCCGGCAACGTGTCCTCGGGGATCGAGCCGGTCTTTGCCTACAGCTACACCCGCAAGGTGCTGCAAAAAGACGGCTCGCGCACCGAGGAAGAGGTGGTGGATTACGCCGTCCAGCTCTGGCGCGAGAAGTTCGGCGATGCGGACCTGCCAGACCACTTCGTCAACGCCCAGACCCTGGCCCCGCTCGACCACGTCCGGATGCAGGCGGCGGCGCAGAAATGGGTCGATTCGAGCATTTCCAAGACGATCAACTGCCCCGAGGATATCAGCTTCGCCGAGTTCAAGGACGTCTACATGGCCGCCTGGGACCAGGGCTGCAAGGGCTGCACGACCTACCGCCCGAACGCCGTGACGGGCTCGGTGCTGAGCGTGTCGGACAGCGCCACCAAGGACAGCGAGGCGGAAAAGGGCGAGGTCAAGCCGGTCTCCGAGGCGCGCCTCGACGGCGACGTGGTCTATATCTCCGAGCCGCTCGACCGGCCCAAGGCGCTGGAGGGGCAGACCTACAAGCTCAAATGGCCGCTGACGGACCACGCGATCTACATCACCATCAACGACGTGATCATCAACGGCCATCGCCGCCCGTTCGAGGTGTTCATCAACTCCAAGAACATGGAGCATTTCGCCTGGACCGTGGCGCTCACGCGGATGATCTCGGCGGTGTTCCGGCGCGGGGGCGACGTGTCCTTCGTGGTCGAAGAGCTCAAGGCCGTGTTCGACCCACGCGGCGGCGCCTGGATGGAAGGCAAGTATGTCCCCTCCATCCTCGCGGCCATCGGCGGGGTGATCGAGCGGCACATGATCGCCACGGGGTTTCTCGAAGGCGAGGGGATGGGCCTGAAGACCGACCCCCAGGCCGAGGTGATGGCCGTCGGCGAGGCGCCGCGCGGCCCGGCCTGCGCGAACTGCGGCAGCCATGCCCTGCGCATGATCGAGGGATGCAACACCTGCGCCGATTGCGGCTTCTCCAAATGCGGCTGACCGATCCGCGGCGACCAAGCGCCTTGCAAGGCGCTTGACAAGGCGATTGCAATCGCCTTGCGCCCGGCCCGCCCCGGGGGCGACATTTTTCGCCGCAGCTCCCGGTTGCCGTTGACTCCCCCACGGCCCTGCGTATAAGCGCGCATTCATTGGTGTTGGTGGCCCCCGCGAGGGGATGCCTGTCGGGACCCGGGCAACCGGATCATTCCAGAGGACAACGCCCTTCAACCGCAGCTTTTTTGCGGAACGAAACCGACCCCCGGGTGGAGCGCGCGACGCGATCTTCATCCCGAAAACTGGGAACCGGTGTTCGGACCAAGATGAAGATGCAAATACAACTGAAGGAGACCAGCCGTGACCAAACGCACGTCTGCCAAGTACAAGATCGACCGCCGCATGGGCGAAAACATCTGGGGCCGTCCGAAATCCCCGGTGAACCGCCGCGAATACGGCCCCGGCCAGCACGGCCAGCGCCGCAAGCAGAAGATGTCCGACTTCGGCCTGCAGCTGCGCGCCAAGCAGAAGCTCAAGGGCTATTACGGCGACCTGACCGAAAAGCAGTTCCGCCGCATCTATGCCGAGGCCGAGCGGGTCAAGGGCGACACCGGCGAGAACCTCATCGGTCTGCTGGAGCGTCGCCTCGACGCCGTGGTCTATCGCGCCAAGTTCGTGCCCACCGTGTTCGCCGCGCGCCAGTTCGTGAACCACGGCCACGTCCTCGTGAACGGCGAGCGGGTGAACATCCCCTCCTACCGGGTCAAGGAAGGCGACGTCATCGAGGTGCGCGAGAAGTCCCGCCAGATGGCCGCCCTGCTCGAGGCGACCCAGCTGCCCGAGCGCGACGTGCCCGACTATGTCGATGCCGACCACAACAAGATGAAAGCGACCTTCGTCCGCACACCGGGCCTTGCGGATGTGCCCTATCCGGTGATGATGGAACCGAACCTCGTGATCGAATACTACGCACAGAACTGAACCGTTCGCGCATACTTGCCTCAAGGGCCGCGCGACCCCCGCGCGGCCCTTTTCGCGTCCGCCAACAGACCGAAGCAGGAGAGCCCCCATGACCGATTATCCGATTTACGGCCGCATCGACGGCCCGCTGGTGATGATCGGTTACGGCTCCATCGGGCGGGGGACGCTGCCGCTGATCGAGCGGCATTTCGACTTCGACCGGGACCAGCTCCTGGTGGTGGAGCCCAAGCCGGAGCGGGTGGAATTGCTCAGGTCCCGGGGCATTCCCTGCAAGCAGCTGGCCCTGACGCCCGAGAATTACCGCGACGAGCTGAGCGCGCTCTTCCCCGACGGCAAGGGGTTCTGCGTGAACCTGTCGGTGGATACCTCCTCGCTCGACCTGATGAAGCACTGCCGCGCGCTCGGTGTGCTCTATATCGACACCGTGGCGGAACCCTGGGCCGGCTGGTATTTCGAGACCGCCGACAACGCCGCGCGCACCAACTACGCCCTGCGCCAGGCGGTGCGGGACGAGAAGGCCGCGAACCCCGGCGGGACCACCGCCGTGTCCTGCTGCGGGGCCAACCCGGGCATGGTGTCCTGGTTCGTCAAGGCCGGGCTGATGAAGCTGGCCGAGGATCTGGGCCACGGGACCCAGGCCCCGAGCACCCGCGAGGGCTGGGCCGCGCTGATGCGCGATCTGGGCGTCAAGGGCGTCCATATCGCTGAGCGCGACACCCAGGTCCGCGCCGAGCCCAAGCCGCACATGGTCTTCGTGAACACCTGGTCGGTCGAGGGGTTCATCGCCGAAGGCTACCAGCCGTCGGAAATGGGCTGGGGCACGTTCGAGCCCTGGATGCCCGAGAACGCCCATCGCCACGAGACCGGCTGCAAGGCGGCGATCTGGCTCGAACAGCCCGGCGCCGACACCCGGGTGCGCAGCTGGTGCCCGACGCGCGGGCCGCAATTCGGCTTTCTCGTGACCCATAACGAGGCGATCTCGATTGCCGATTACTACACCGTGGGCGCGGGGGATCACCCCGAGTTCCGGCCGACCTGCCATTATGCCTACCATCCCTGCGACGACGCGGTGCTGTCGCTGCACGAGATGTTCGGCTCGGGCGAGATCCAGACAGAGCATCACATCATGGATGTGGACGAGATCACCGACGGGATCGACGAGTTGGGCGTGCTGCTCTACGGGCACGCGAAGAACGCGCTGTGGTACGGCTCGCGCCTGTCCAACGAGGAAACCAGGTCGCTCGCGCCGGACCAGAACGCCACCGGGTTGCAGGTGACCTCCGCCGTGCTCGCGGGCATGGTCTGGGCGCTGGAGAACCCGCGCGCGGGCATCGTCGAGACCGACGAGATGGACCATGCCCGCTGCCTGGAGGTGCAGTTGCCCTATCTCGGCCCGGTCGAGGGGCATTACACCGACTGGACGCCGCTCACCGACCGCGACAGCCCGTTCCCCGAGGACCTCGCGCTCGACGAGCCCTGGGCGCTGCAGAACACCCTGGCGCGGTAGGAGGGAGCGGATTGTCAGACAATTTGCCCGACACTTGCCCGACATATGCCCGACACTTGTCCGACGCGAGGCCGACATGACCCAGATCACCCCCCAGCCCGGCATCATGGACATCGCGCTCTACGAGGGTGGGGCGTCGAAAGTGGACGGTCTCGACACCGTCATCAAGCTCAGCTCGAACGAGAATCCGCTGGGCCCCAGCCCCGCCGCGATCGCCGCCTACAAGGCGGCTGCGGGGGAGTTGCACCGCTATCCCTCCACCGATCACGCGGGCCTGCGCGGCGCGATCGCCGAGGTCTATGGCCTTGATCCCGAACGGATAATCTGCGGCGCCGGGTCGGACGAGATCATCGCGTTCCTGTGCCAGGCCTATGTCGGGCCCGGCGACGAGGTGATCCATACCGAACACGGCTTTGCCATGTACCGCATCAGCACCCTGGCCGCCGGCGGCACCCCCGTCGAAGTGCCGGAACGGGAGCGCGTGACGGATGTGGACGCGATCCTCGCCGGGGTGACCGACCGCACCCGGCTGGTGTTCATCGCCAACCCCAACAACCCCACCGGCACCATGATCGGCGGCAACGCCTTGGCCCGTCTCGCGGACGGGTTGCCGGAGGGGTGCTTGCTGGTTCTGGACGGGGCTTACGCGGAATATGTGCCGGATTACGACGCCGGAAAGGCGCTGGTCGAGAGCCGCGAGAATGTGGTGATGACCCGAACGTTTTCAAAGATTTACGGGCTGGGTGCCCTGCGCGTCGGCTGGGGCTACGGGCCGCGCCACGTCATTGATGTGCTCAACCGCGTGCGGGGTCCGTTCAACCTGTCGACCGGGGCGCTGGCGGCGGCGGAGGCGGCCGTGCGGGACCGCGCCTATACCGAGACCTGCCGCGCCGAGAACGCCAAATGGCGCGGCTGGCTGGCCAGCGAACTGGCCGCTCTCGGCATCCCCTCGGATACCTCCTCGGCCAATTTCGTGCTGGCCCGTTTCGCCAGCCCGGAGGAGGCAGGCGCCTGCGACGACTTTCTCAAGGCGCGCGGGATCATCGTCCGGCGCGTTTCGGGCTACAAGCTGCCCGCCGCCCTGCGCATGACCGTGGGCGACGCGGAAGGCTGCCGCGCACTCGTGGACGCCGTCGCCGCCTTCAAGGCGCAGGCGGCATGAGCGCCGTGATCTACCCGAAGGTCGCCCTGATCGGCCTGGGTCTCATCGCGGGGTCCATGGCCCACGCCATGCGCCGGGCAGGCCTCGCCGAGACCATCACCGGCTATGCCCGCAGTGCGGAGACCCGGAAAATCGCCCGGGAAATCAACCTGGTGGACGAGGTCTGCGACAGCGCGCTGGAGGCCGCCCGCGACGCCGATCTCGTGGTGCTCTGCGTGCCCGTGGGCGTCATGGGCGCGGTCGCCGCCGAGATCGCGCCGGGGCTGAAACCGGGCGCGGTGGTCACCGATGTGGGCTCGGTCAAGGCCGCGGTGATCGAGGCGGTCGCCCCCCACATCCCCGAGGGCGTGCATTTCATCCCCGGACACCCGCTCGCAGGCACGGAGCATTCCGGCCCCCGGTCGGGCTTTGCGGAGCTTTTCGACAACCGCTGGTGCCTCCTGGTGCCGGTCGAAGGGTCCGACCCCGGCGAGGTCGCGCGCCTCACCCGGTACTGGGAGGGGCTGGGCAGCAATGTCGACGTGATGGACGCCGAGCATCACGACCTCGTCCTCGCGGTCACGAGCCACGCGCCACATCTCATCGCCTATACGATGGTCGGTGTGGCCGACGACCTGCGTCGGGTGACCGACAGCGAGGTCATCAAGTATTCGGCGGCGGGGTTTCGGGACTTCACCCGGATCGCGGCCTCGGACCCGACCATGTGGCGCGACGTGTTCCTGAGCAACAAAGCCGCGACGCTGGAAATCCTCGGGCGGTTCACCGAGGAATTGTTCGCGCTGCAGCGCGCGATCCGCACCGAGGATGGCGACCACCTGCACGACTATTTCACCCGGACGCGCGCGATCCGGCGGGGCATCATCGACGCGGGCCAGGACACGGACGCGCCGGATTTCGGGCGTGCGGTGGCGTCGAAGGCCAAGGCGCGCACCGAATGAGGGCGGCGCGGATCGGGATGCTGGGGGCGCTGGTGCTTGCGCTCGCCTCTCCCGCGGCCGCGCTCGACCGTTCGCCCCATCCAACGCCGCGGGCCGAAGCCCTGATCCTTGCCCAGGTGGGCGCGCGGCTTGCCCCCGCGCCCCGCGCGGCCCCCGAAACCGCCACCGAGCCTGCGCTGGGTCAGGCGGGGGGACTTCGTCTCTCTCCCCATCCCGCGCCGCGGGGGGCGTTCGTGCCGCGCCAGGTGTCGCGCGAAGTCACCCGTCCCCCGGGCGGGCCGTCGAAAATCGGTCGCATCTGCGGCAGCCGCAAGATCCTGGGACGCACGGCATCGTCGATCCCCGGCACCCTGCCCGGATGCGGGGTGCGCAATCCGGTGCAGGTGGTCGAGGTGTCCGGCGTGCGCCTGTCCACGGCGGCGACCATGACCTGCGAGACCGCCGAGGCCCTGCGCAAATGGGTGGATAACGGCGTCAAGAAATCCGTGCGGCGCACCGGTGGCGGGGTCGCGGAACTGCGCGTCGCGGCCCATTACAGCTGCCGCACCCGCAACCATAAGCCCGGCGCGAAGATCTCGGAGCATGGCAAGGGCAAGGCGATCGACATCTCGGCCATCGTGCTGAAGGACGGGACCGTGGTGACCTTGCAGAAGGGGTGGAACGACCGCCGCTACGGCAAGATGTTGCGCCAGATGCACAAGCGCGCCTGCGGGCCCTTCGGCACCGTGCTCGGCCCCGAAAGCGACCGGTTCCACAGGGATCATTTCCACTTCGACGTAGCCCGCCACCGGGGCGGCCCCTACTGCCGCTAGCGCAGCCGGAAACGCGGCCCCTGGCCCAGGTTGAGAAAGCCCAACCGCATCTGCCCGTCGCGGAAGGTCAGCGGCACGTCGATCGAGGTCTCGGGCCCCGACAGGCCCGCCAGCGCCCGCAACCCGGTCTCCAGCAGGGGCAGGACCGCGGGCGGCACCAGCCCGGAGCGTTCGGCGAGACGCAGGATCTCTTCCCAGTTGGTGGCCTTGATCGTGATCTCCCCCGTGCCGCGGCCTTGCGCGTCGATGTCGAGCGCGCCCGCCGCCCGCAGGCCCAGCGGGCCCCAGGCCGCGCGCGCCTCGTTGAGGGTGATGGCGGTGGGTTGCGGGCGGCGGTCTTCTAGCGCGCGCAGATCCCATTCCTGGTCGAAGCGGATCACCGCGTCGAGGCGCAAGGTCTCCAGCGCGGGGGGCAGCAGATCACCCGGATCGAGGCGCCGTTTGAGGGCCACGGGCGGGGCGAGGCTCAGCGCCTCCAGCCCGATGTCATAGGTCAGATCGGTGCCCTCGGTCTCGCGCATGGCCAGACGCAGGGTCTGCGCCCGCAGCCGGGCCTCCCCGGCGGTGAACTCCGGCGCGTCGGCCACGAAGACCGCGCTGCGCAGGGGCATGCCCGCCGCCGCCCCGAGATGCAGCGATCCGCGCATCTGGGTGCTGTCGAGCTGCGTGCGCCCGAACGGTGTCAGGATCTCCTGGGTGTTGGGAAAGACCGCGATCACCTTGTTCGGCTGATAGCTGAGCGCCAGAAGTTGGAAGAACGGCGCCTGCCACGCCAGCCCGGTCTCGGGGTCCGCGAAGGCCGGGTCGGTCAGTTCGGTGTCGAACCGGTTGGGAAAGCCGCGCACGGACAGGTCGGAATACTCCACCTGCCAGCCCTCGGCGCGCCGGTCCTCAAACCAGGCGGTCAGGTTGCGTTCCAGCGCGGAGGCGCCCAGATACCAGTAGGCACACCAGGCCAGCGCCGCGGTCACGGTGATCCCAAGCAGCCATTTCATGCAGGTTTTCCCTTTCCTCGGCGCACGGGCTGATGTTTAACCGCGCGCGCAACGGAGGACCAGCGCATGAACACGCCCCTGTGGGTCTTCGGATACGGATCGCTGATCTGGAACCCGGAATTTCCCGTCGCCGAGCAGCAGATCGCCCGGCTGGACGGCTGGCACCGGTCGTTCTGCATGCGCTCTATCCACCACCGCGGGACCGAGACCGATCCGGGGCTGGTCCTGGCGCTGGACGCGGCGGGGCAGGGGCATTGCAACGGCGTCGCCTTCCGCGTGGCGCCGGGGGCCGAGGCGCAGACCATGGCGGATTTGCGAGAGCGGGAGCTGGTCTCGTCGGCCTATCTCGAGATCACCAGCGAGCTGATCCTCCATGACGGGCGCGCGGTGCGGGCGGTCACGTATGTGGTGGACCGCGATCACGTGCAGTATTGCGGCGACCTGGCCCTGGAGGAGCAGGCCCGCATCATCGCGCGCGCCGTGGGTGGGCGCGGGCCGAACACCGAGTACCTGTGGAATACCGAGGCGCATCTGCGCGAGATCGGGCTGCATGACCCGGATCTCGCCTGGCTGGCGGAGCGTGTGCGGGAGTTGACCGACCCGGTCTGAGCCGCTCTTGGCGGTGCAGCAAACGCGCACTTTGCAACATCGCCCGCAGCCCCTATCGTGCAGCGCCATAAGGTGAAGAAGGCAGAGAGAATGGAAAATCCGGCAATGCGGGCCCGACCGTCCTTCAGTCGGCCCACACGGCAGCTTCTGCTGATGCTGCTCGTCCTGGTCCTGGTGGGGATCGGGGGGTGGGTGGCCTATCCGCGGGTCGCGCCGATCTTCCTTGCCAATCCCTATCTCAACGGGGTGATCGTTCTGGTCTTTGTGGTGGGGCTCATGTCCTGCCTGGCGCAGCTTTACCAGCTTTCGGCGGCGACGCGCTGGATCGAGGGGTTTGCCAACAACGTGCCGACGGCCACCCGGGACACCGCGCCGCGGCTGGTGGGGACGCTGGCGAACCTGCTGGGCGCGCGCAAGGCGCGGATGCAGCTCAGCGCGAACTCGTCGCGCTCCATCCTCGATTCCGTGGCCACCCGGATCGACGAGGCGCGCGACATCACGCGTTATATCGTCAACCTTCTGATCTTTCTGGGCCTTCTCGGCACGTTTTACGGCCTTGCCACCACGGTGCCCGCGGTGGTCGACACGATCCGCTCCCTCGATCCGTCCGAAGGCGAGGGCGGGGTGGCGGTGTTTTCCCGCCTGATGACGGGGCTGGAGGCGCAGCTGGGCGGGATGGGTACGGCGTTCGCCTCGTCGCTGCTGGGTCTTGCGGGCTCGTTGGTTGTGGGGCTTTTGGAGCTCTTCGTGGGCCATGGCCAAAACCGGTTCTACCGGGAGCTGGAGGAATGGCTGTCGACCATCACCAAGGTCGGGTTCGCGTCGTCGGAGGTCGAGGGCGGCGGGTTCGACATGGATATCGTGGCCCAGGTGCTCGATCACATGGTGGCGCAGATCGAGTCGCTGCAGGACCTGTTCGTGCAATCGGATGAACGGGCCACGCGGCTCGACCAGCGCCTCGTCGGGGTGGCGCAGTCGGTCACGGCGCTGACCTCGCAGCTGGGGCGCAACGACCAGACCACCGAGGCGCTGGAACGGGTGGCCGCGGGCCAGGAACGGATCGCCAACCTGCTGGAGCAGCAGATCACCGCGGGCGAGGGCGGCATCGACGCCGAAAGCCGGATGCGCCTGCGCAGCATCGATGTGCAGCTTCTGCGGATCTTCGAGGAGATGTCCGCCGGACGGCAGGAAACCGTGGCGGAGTTGCGCGGCGATCTCGCCTCGCTGAACATGACGGTGAAACAGGCCGCGCGCGCGGGCGACCCGGCGGCCGTGGCGGCAGAGGCCCTGCGCACCGTCCTGCACGACGATTTCGACCCGCAGGATGCGTTCCAGCGGGCCCGCCGCCCGGGCGATCCCCCGGAAGAGCGCTGACCGATGGCGTTTGTGCGACGCTTCAACCAGCGCGCGACGGGCAATATCTGGCCCGGCTTCGTCGATGCGATGACGGCGCTGCTGCTGGTGCTGTTCTTCGTGCTGACGATCTTCATGGTGATGCAATCGGTGCTGAGTGAGCAGATCGAGGTCAAGGATGACGAGCTCGACAGCCTGAGCCTGCAACTGTCGGACCTCGCCGATGCGCTGGGGTTGGAGCGGGAGCGGACCGAGACCCTGACCGAGACCGTGGGCGCCTTGTCGGCCACGCTCGACGATGCCGAAGCCCAGGCCCGGGCGCAGGAAACGATGATCGCCACGCTCACCGCGCAGGTCGCCACCGCCGAGGCGGAGATCGCCGAGCGCGACGCGCGGATTTCGGGGTTCGAGGACCGGGTGGCGGCCCTGCTGGCGGACAATCGCAGTCTCGGCGCGCAACTGGCAGAGACCGGCGCGGATCGCGATGCGCTTTCGGCGGAACTGGCGCAGGTGGAGGCCGCGCGCGATGTGGCCCTAAGCGAGGCGGAGGCGCTGAACCTCGCGCTCGCGCGGCTGCGCACGGAAGTGGACGCGCAACAGGAGGCTGCCCGCCTTGCTGCCGCCCGCTCCGACGCGCTGGAGGCGCTGGTGGCGGATCTGCGCAACGACGCGGCGGCACAGGAGACCCGGCTGAGCACCCTGATGGCGCAGCTGGCGGCGGCTGAAGAGACCGACGCCAGCCTGCGCGCGGACCTCGCGGACCTGGAAGCGACCCTCGCGGACCGGGAGGCCGCGCTCGACCAGGCGGAGCTCGCCCGTCTCGAAGGCCTGGCCCGGCTCGAAGAGTTGCGCGCGCAGGTCGTGGACCAGGCAGCCGAGCTCGACGCGGTCGAGGCGGCGCGTCTCGAAGAACTGGCCGCGGCGGAGGCCCTGCGCGCCCGGCTGGCCGAAAGCGAAGGCGCGCTGTCGGAGGCCGAAGCGGCTCGCCTGGCGGAGGCGGCGGCGGCCGAGGCCCTGCGCGCGCGGCTGCAAGACGCGGATGCGGAGCTGACCGCCATGACACTGGCGCTGGAGGCGCGGCGGCAGGAGGCGGAGGATACGCTGACCAAGCTGGCCGCAGCGGAACTCGCACGCGAGGCGCTGTCGGGCGAGTTGGCGGAGGCGCGGGCACAGGCCGACACGTTGGATCAGCGGCTGACCGAAGCCGAGCGCGACCGGCTGTTGCTGGGCCTGGCGCAGGAGCAGTTGCGCCGGGTGGAGGCCCAGTCGGCGCAGGACGCGCGCCGGGTCGCCGTGCTCAACGAGCAGGTCGCCGCCCTGCGTACCCAGCTCAACAGTCTGCAGGGGCTTCTTGACGAGGCGAGTGCGCGCGATGCCGAAGCGCAGGTACAGATCGAGGCGCTGGGGACGGAGCTGAACACCGCCCTGGCCCGGGTCGCCGCCGAACAACGCGCCCGCGCCGACCTGGAGGAGGCCGAGCGGCGGCGGCTGGAGGCCGAGGCGCAGGATCTCGCGCGCTATCGCTCGGAGTTTTTTGGCGAGTTGCGTGATCTGCTCGGCGGTCAGGAGGGCGTCCGGATCGAAGGCGACCGGTTCGTGTTCTCGTCCTCGGTGCTGTTCGACACGGGCGAAGTGGCGCTTTCGCCCCAGGGGCAGGCGGAGGTTGCGAAGGTCGCGGGCATCCTGCGCAGCGTGGCGGACCGCATCCCCGAAGGCATCGACTGGGTGCTGCGTGTGGACGGGCACACCGACAACGTGCCGGTGACGGGCGGTGGCAAATACGCCGATAACTGGGAACTGAGCCAGGGCAGGGCGCTGTCGGTCGCGCGGTTCCTGATTGAGGACCAGGGCATCCCGCCTGACCGGCTCGCGCCCACCGGGTTCGGCGAGTACCAGCCCGTGAGCTTGGAGGATACGCCGGAGGGCCGGGCGCTCAACCGCCGAATCGAGTTGAAGTTCACCGAGAAATGAAAACGCCCGGCGCGGGGGCCGGGCGTTTAAGGGTGCTGTGGTCCGGGATCAGTCCGCGGTCAGAAGCGGGGGCTTCTTGCTGGAGATCCGGGGTGCGCCGATCGGCGCGATCTGCAGATCGATCTTGCCGTCCTTCACGCCGACCTTGACGATGCCGCCCTTGGCCAGCTTGCCGAAGAGCAACTCTTCCGCCAGCGGCTTCTTGATCTGCTCTTGGATCACGCGGCCCAGGGGGCGGGCGCCCATCTTGTCGTCGTAACCCATGTCGCCGAGCAGCGTCGCCGCTTCCTCGCTCAGCTCGATGGTGACGTTGCGGTCCAGCAGTTGTGCTTCGAGCTGGAGCACGAACTTTTCGACGACCTGCATGATGATCTCCTTGCCGAGCGGCGCGAAGCTGATCACTGCGTCCAGGCGGTTGCGGAACTCGGGCGTGAAGGTCCGCTCGATCGCGGCGGTATCCTCGCCCTCGCGCCGGTCGCGCCCGAAGCCGATGGCGGCCTTGGCCTGTTCCGCGGCCCCCGCGTTGGAGGTCATGATCAGGATCACGTTACGGAAATCCACGGTCCGCCCGTTATGGTCGGTGAGCGTGCCGTGATCCATCACCTGCAGCAGGATGTTGTAGACATCCGGGTGCGCCTTCTCGATCTCGTCGAGCAGGAGCACGCAATGCGGGTGCTGGTCGACCCCGTCGGTCAGAAGACCGCCCTGGTCGAACCCGACATAGCCCGGAGGTGCACCGATCAGGCGCGAGACCGCGTGTTTCTCCATGTATTCCGACATGTCGAACCGCAAAAGCTCCACCCCCAGCGTACTGGAGAGCTGCTTGGCCACCTCGGTCTTGCCGACACCCGTGGGGCCCGCGAAGAGGTAGTTGCCGATGGGCTTTTCCGGCTCGCGCAGGCCCGCGCGGGCCAGCTTGATCGCGGAGCTGAGCGCCTCGATCGCATTGTCCTGGCCGAAGACCACGCGCTTGAGCGAGACCTCGAGATCCTTCAGCACCTCCGCATCGTCCTTGGAGACGTTTTTCGGCGGGATGCGGGCGATCTTGGCCACCACGGCCTCGATTTCCTTGGCGCCGATGGTCTTGCGGCGCTTGGATTCGGCCACCAGGTGCTGCGCGGCCCCGGCCTCGTCGATCACGTCGATGGCCTTGTCCGGCAGTTTCCGGTCGTTGATATAGCGCGCCGACAGCTCCACCGCGGTCTTGATCGCGTCGGAGGTGTACTTGATCGCATGGTGATCCTCGAAATAGGGCTTGAGGCCCTTGAGGATCTTCACCGTGTCCTCGACCGAGGGCTCGGTCACGTCGATCTTCTGGAACCGGCGGCTCAGCGCGCGATCCTTCTCGAAATGCTGACGGAACTCCTTGTAGGTGGTCGAGCCCATGCAGCGCAGCTTGCCGCCCTGCAACGCGGGCTTGAGCAGGTTGGAGGCGTCCATCGCCCCGCCGGATGTTGCCCCGGCCCCGATCACCGTGTGGATCTCGTCGATGAAGAGTACCGCATCCGGGTGGTCTTCAAGTTCGGTAACAACGGCCTTCAACCGCTCTTCGAAATCGCCGCGATAGCGGGTGCCCGCCAGCAGCGCCCCCATGTCCAGGCTGTAGATGGTGGCACCGCGCAGCACCTCGGGCGTTTCGCCCTGCACGATCTTGCGCGCCAGGCCCTCGGCGATGGCGGTCTTGCCCACGCCGGGATCGCCCACCAGAAGCGGGTTATTCTTGCGCCGACGGCACAACACCTGGATACAGCGCTCCACCTCGCTGTCGCGCCCGATAAGCGGGTCGACGTCACCCTTGCGCGATTTGGCGTTCAGGTCCACGCAGTACTTTGCAAGCGCGGACTCCTTCTCGTCCCCGCCCTGATCGGTGCTGGCGCTGGCCTCTTCTTCCATGTCCGACGCGCCCGACACGGGCCGGGATTCGCCGAAACTGGGGTTCTTGGCCACGCCATGGGCGATGAAATTCACCGCGTCATACCGGGTCATGTCCTGTTCCTGCAGGAAATACGCGGCATTGGACTCGCGTTCCGCGAAGATCGCGACCAGCACATTGGCGCCGGTCACTTCCTGGCGGCCCGAGGACTGCACATGGATCGCGGCGCGCTGGATCACCCGCTGGAACGCAGCGGTGGGCACGGCTTCGGACCCCTCAACATCCGTGGCGAGCGTTGCGAGATCTTCCTCGATGAAAGCCTCGAGGGTCTGGCGCAGGGCGTCCAGGTCGACATTGCAGGCTTTCATGACCTTGGCCGCGTCCGGCTCGTCGATCAGCGCCAAAAGCAGATGCTCAAGCGTCGCCAGTTCATGACGACGCGCATTGGCCTGGGCGAGCGCGGTGTGGATGGCCTGTTCTAGCGTATTCGAAAACGAAGGCACCGGGGGCTCCTTTCACTGGGGCCGGGACGCGAGGGAGGACGTCACAACCATTTCCCTTATAGGTTAAACTTCGGTGTTCTTCGGCGCGCTTCAAGGCTTTTTTCAGCAAAGCGGGTCCGCGCGGGCGATAAGGGCATCTGACCAAAGGCCAATTCCCGTCATTCGGCGGGTCGGAAAAACGCTGCAAGGGCTCCAAAAGCAGCGCTTAGCGTTGGAAATCCTTCGTTTTGCGCGCGGTGTGCGGGGGCGGGCCGGTTGCGCGGCCGGCAGATGGAGATAAACCAGTCCGCACGATGTGCCTAAAAATAGTGCAGAATTTGAGCGCGCCACCCTGCATCGCGTTCCAGCGCGCGACATTTCGCACGCAGCGCACGCGCGGGCGTGGGTTTTCGCAACGCGGCCCAGAGTGTACATATTGTGTAGTGGCGCTGCGGCGTCGGACGGGCCGAACCCCTTGTGCGATCAACTGAAAGTGCGCCTGTGCATCTCGACGTTCTGGATTTGCGGCAATTCTATTATCGCACCCGTCTCGGCCGCGTGGCGCAGGGTGCGATCCGCGATGCGTTGCTGTATCACTGGCCCGATGCCGAGGGGCAGACCGTGGTCGGCTTCGGCTTCGCCGTGCCGCTGTTGCGACCCTACCTGACCGATGCGCGGCGCGTGATCGGGCTGATGCCCGGGCCGCAGGGGGTGATGCATTGGCCGGCGGGAATGCCGAATATCTCGGTTCTGTGCGACGAACGCTCCTGGCCGCTTGAGACCGGCGGCGTGGACAAACTGGTTCTGCTGCATGGGCTGGAGACGTCCGAGACCCCCACGGATCTGCTGGAAGAATGCTGGCGGGTGCTGTCTCCGGGCGGGCGGGCGATGTTCATCGTGCCCAACCGCGCGGGGCTCTGGGCGCGCAAGGACGGCACGCCGTTCGGGTATGGCCGCCCCTACAGTCTCGGGCAACTTGAGGCGCAACTGACCAAGCACGGATTTGTCAACGAACGCCACGCCAGCGCGCTCTTCACCCCGCCGAGCGAGAAGCGCTTCTGGCTGCGATCCACGCGGATGGTCGAGAAAACCGGGCAGAACCTGTCGGCGGTGCTGGGCGGGGGGGTGTTCCTGGTGGAGGTGTCCAAGCAGGTGTTCGAGCCGCTGAAAGCCGACCGGTCCAAGGGACTGCGGCGGCCGTTGCGGGTGCTGGAGGGGATCCCCGCGCCGGGCGCGAAACCGGTCTGAGGGACCCGTCGCGGGTCAGCGCAGCCGATTCACCCTTGCGGCGATAGCATGCTCGCCGGTTTCGGCAATACCAAAGCTTCAAAGTGTCGCGCTCGGCGGCCGTATTCCTCAGGGCCTGTATAATAACGTGCTCCGGCGGGGTGATCCGGAGCACCATGCCTGTTGCGGCACCCATACGCGTCTGCTAAATCCGCCGAGAATTTCTCGAATTTGCGATCTCGTAAGTTCTCTAGCTGCTTGCTCCGATACCTCCATCCGGAGCGGCACAGACAGCGGAAGGGTGGACGTGTCAGACTCAGCTTCGATCTCCTCCGGTATCGCTGATCGTTATGCGACGGCGATCTTTGAACTGGCCAAGGAAGAAAACAACATCGGTGCGCTGGAGGCAGGGGCCGACCTGCTGGATGCGGCCCTCAAGGAGAGCGCAGAGTTCCGTGATCTGATCTCGTCACCGGTCTACAGCCGCGACGAGCAGGCCGGTGCCATCGGCGCGATCGCCAAGAAGCTCGAACTGGCCCCCATGCTGAGCAACGCGCTGGCGCTGATGGCGTCCAAGCGCCGCCTGTTCGTGCTGCCGCAACTGGTGGCGAGCCTGCGCGCGCTCATCGCCGAGGAAAAGGGCGAGATGACCGCGGACGTGATCTCGGCCCAGCCCCTGAGCAAGGCGAACCTGGACGAGCTGACCAAGGTGCTTAGTGCGTCCGCCGATAAAACCGTCAAAGTGAATGCGACCGTCGATAACAGCCTTATCGGCGGTCTTGTCGTCAAGATGGGCTCGAAGATGATCGACACGTCGATCCGCGCGAAGCTCAATGCACTCCAGAATACTATGAAAGAGGTCGGGTAAATGGGAATCCAAGCTGCCGAAATCTCTGCGATCCTCAAGGAGCAGATCAAGAACTTTGGCCAGGAAGCCGAAGTCGCCGAGGTGGGCCGCGTGCTCAGCGTCGGCGACGGGATTGCACGGGTCCACGGGCTGGACAACGTGCAGGCCGGTGAAATGGTCGAGTTCCCGGGCGGCATCCGCGGGATGGCCCTGAACCTCGAAATCGACAATGTGGGTGTCGTGATCTTCGGCTCGGACCGGGACATCAAGGAAGGCGACATCGTCAAGCGCACCAAGTCCATCGTGGACGTGCCCGTGGGCGACGCGCTGCTGGGCCGGGTCGTGGATGGCCTGGGCAACCCGCTGGACGGCAAGGGCCCGATCGAGACCACCGAGCGCAGCATCGCGGACGTGAAGGCGCCGGGCATCATCCCGCGCAAATCCGTGCATGAGCCGATGGCGACCGGCCTGAAATCTGTCGACGCCATGATCCCGATCGGGCGCGGCCAGCGCGAGCTGATCATCGGCGACCGCCAGACCGGCAAGACCGCCGTGGCGCTCGACACGATCCTGAACCAGAAGGCCTATAACGACGCCGCCGGCGACGACGAGAGCAAGAAGCTCTACTGCGTCTACGTGGCCGTGGGGCAGAAGCGCTCCACCGTGGCGCAGCTGGTCAAGAAGCTCGAAGAAACTGGTGCCATCGAATACTCCATCGTCGTGGCCGCCACCGCCTCCGACCCGGCGCCGATGCAGTTCCTCGCACCCTATGCCGCGACCTCCATGGCGGAATTCTTCCGCGACAATGGCCGCCATGCGCTGATCATCTATGATGACCTCTCGAAGCAGGCCGTGTCTTACCGTCAGATGTCGCTGCTGCTGCGTCGCCCGCCGGGCCGCGAAGCCTATCCGGGCGACGTGTTCTACCTGCACTCCCGCCTGCTGGAGCGGTCGGCGAAGCTGGGCGACGATCATGGCAACGGGTCGCTGACCGCGCTGCCGATCATCGAAACGCAAGGCGGCGACGTGTCGGCCTTTATCCCGACCAACGTGATCTCGATCACCGACGGCCAGATCTTCCTGGAAACCGAGCTGTTCTACCAGGGCATCCGCCCCGCCGTGAACACCGGTCTGTCGGTGTCGCGCGTGGGCTCCTCGGCCCAGACCAACGCGATGAAATCCGTCGCTGGCCCGGTGAAGCTGGAACTGGCGCAGTACCGCGAAATGGCGGCCTTCGCGCAGTTCGGCTCCGACCTCGACGCCGCCACACAGCAGCTGCTGAACCGTGGTGCGCGCCTGACCGAGCTGATGAAGCAGCCGCAATACTCGCCGCTGACCAATGCCGAGATCGTCTGCGTGATCTTCGCCGGCACCAAGGGCTACCTCGACAAGATCCCCGTGGGGGACGTGGGCCGTTACGAGAAGGGCCTGCTGGCGCACCTGCGCGGCAAGCACAAGGGCCTGCTGGACTACATCACCAAGGAAGATCCCAAGATCAAGGGTGAGGCCGAAGACAAGATCCGCGCAGCGCTCGACGAATTCGCCGCGACCTTCGCGTAAGGGTTCCTGAGCATGCCAAATCTCAAGGACCTCAAGAACCGGATCGAGAGTGTCAAAAGCACTCGCAAGATCACGAAGGCCATGCAGATGGTGGCCGCCGCGAAACTGCGGCGGGCGCAGGACGCGGCCGAGGCCTCGCGCCCCTATACGGAACGGTTCAACGCCGTTCTCGCGGGGCTTGCGGCATCGGTCGGTGACAGTGACTCGGGACCCAGGCTGCTTGTGGGCACCGGCAGCGATCAGACCCACCTGCTGGTGGTGATGACGGCGGAGCGGGGCCTCTGTGGCGGCTTCAACTCGTCGATCGCCAAGCTGGCGCGCGCCCATGCCGAGAAGCTGGTCGCCCAAGGCAAGACGGTCAAGATCCTGACCGTCGGCAAGAAGGGCCGCGAACAGCTCAAGCGCGACCTGAGCAAGCATTTCATTGGCCATGTGGACCTGTCGGAGGTCAAGCGCGTGTCCTATGACAATGCTGCCGACATCGCCGCCGATGTGCTGGGCCGCTTCGACGCGGGCGAGTTCGACGTGGCGACGATCTTCTTCAACCGCTTCCAGTCGGTGATCAGCCAGATCCCGACCGCCCAGCAGATCATCCCGGCCTCGTTCGAAGGGGACGCGGATGCGGACGCCACGCTCTACGACTACGAGCCGTCCGAAGAGGCCATCCTGGCCGACCTGCTGCCGCGCGGCGTGGCGACACAAATCTTCGCGGCGCTGCTGGAGAACGGGGCGTCCGAGCAGGGCGCGCGCATGTCCGCAATGGACAACGCGACCCGGAACGCGGGCGACATGATCGAGCGGCTGACGATCGAGTACAATCGTTCCCGCCAGGCCGTCATCACCAACGAGCTTATCGAAATCATTTCGGGCGCCGAGGCGCTCTAGAGAACCGGAGACACACCATGGCAAACGCAAAAGGCAAGGTGACCCAGGTCATTGGCGCCGTTGTGGACGTGCAGTTCGAGGATACCCTGCCGGAGATCCTGAACGCGCTGAACACCGAGAACAACGGCAAGAAACTGGTTCTGGAAGTGGCCCAGCACCTGGGCGAGAACACCGTGCGGACCATCGCGATGGACGCGACCGAGGGTCTCGTGCGCGGCGCGGAAGTGACCGACACCGGCGGCCCGATCACCATCCCCGTGGGCAACGCGACCCTGGGCCGCATCATGAACGTCATCGGTGAGCCGATCGACGAGAAGGGCCCGGTCGAGGCTTCGGAAAGCCGCGCGATCCACCAGCCCGCGCCGGAGTTCAGCGAACAGTCCACCGGGTCCGAGATCCTCGTGACCGGCATCAAGGTGATCGACCTGCTGGCGCCCTATTCCAAGGGCGGCAAGATCGGCCTCTTCGGCGGTGCCGGCGTGGGCAAGACGGTTCTCATCATGGAGCTGATCAACAACATCGCCAAGGTGCACTCGGGCTACTCCGTGTTCGCCGGCGTGGGGGAGCGGACCCGCGAGGGCAACGACCTCTACCACGAGATGATCGAATCCAACGTGATCAAGCCCGACAACCTGTCCGAGAGCCAGGTGGCCCTGGTCTATGGTCAGATGAACGAGCCTCCGGGGGCCCGTGCCCGCGTGGCGCTGACCGGCCTGACCCTGGCCGAGCAGTTCCGCGACCAGTCCGGCACGGACGTTCTGTTCTTCGTGGACAACATCTTCCGCTTCACCCAGGCAGGCTCCGAGGTGTCGGCGCTTCTGGGGCGTATCCCCTCGGCCGTGGGCTACCAGCCGACGCTGGCCACCGACATGGGCCAGATGCAGGAGCGGATCACCTCGACCAAGGGCGGCTCGATCACCTCGATCCAGGCCGTGTACGTGCCCGCGGACGACCTGACCGACCCCGCGCCCGCCACGACCTTCGCCCACCTGGACGCCACGACCGTTCTGTCGCGCGCGATCTCCGAACTGGGCATCTACCCCGCCGTCGACCCGCTCGACAGCTCCAGCCGGATCCTCGATCCGGGCATCGTCGGCGAAGAGCATTACCAGGTGGCCCGCGACGTGCAGGGGATCCTGCAGCGCTACAAGTCGCTCCAGGACATCATCGCGATCCTCGGCATGGACGAGCTGAGCGAAGAGGACAAGCTGACCGTGGCCCGCGCCCGGAAGATCCAGCGCTTCCTCAGCCAGCCGTTCGACGTGGCCAAGGTCTTTACCGGCTCCGACGGGGTGCAGGTGCCGATCGAGGACACCATCAGCTCGTTCAAGGCGGTTGTCGCCGGTGAATACGACCACCTGCCCGAAGGGGCGTTCTACATGGTGGGCGGCATCGACGAAGTGATCGCCAAGGCCGAGCGCATGGCCGCGGACGCGGCCTAAGAGGGTATCATGGCAAACACCCTGCAATTCGATCTCGTCAGCCCCGAGCGGAGCCTTGCTTCGCTCGAGGTGACCGAGGTCCAGATCCCTGCGGCCGATGGGGACATGACGGCGATGGCCGATCATGCGCCGACCATCACGACCCTGCGCCCAGGCATCCTGACGGCCGTCGGGCCGTCGGGGCGCGAGAGCTTCGCGGTCACCGGCGGCTTTGCCGAGATCAGCGCCGAGGGCACCACGGTTCTGGCTGAGCGGGCCTATCCCGCCGGGGCCGATGCCCGTGCCGCACTCGAAGAGCATCTCGAAGCGGCGCGCGCCAAGGCGAGCGAAGCGCAAGGCGAGCATAAGGACGTGGCCGAGAAGCTGGTCGACGACATGGTCAAGCTGCTCGCCGACATGGTCTGAGCCCCCAAGACAGCAAGATGACAGGGCCCCGCTTCGGCGGGGCTTTTTCTTGTTCTTCCCCGTCGGTCTTGCGAAAAGGGCGTCACGGGTGGAGGAGCGTACCAGTATGAAGCGGCTGCGGAACCATTTGATCGGGGTCGATCAGGGCTATGTCTCGCTGTTTTCCGATTTCGAGGACGGGGGCGAGATGTGGACGGGCGAGGGACAGCGCGAGGTGCGCCGTGCGATCCGGTTTGACGAGCCGTTTCGCACCCGGCCCGTTGTCCATGTGGGCCTCGCCCTGTGGGACATGGATCATGCGTCCAACCAGCGTGCCGATCTGCAAGCCCAGGAGGTGACCGCCACCGGTTTCGACCTGGTGTTCCGGACCTGGGGCGACACGCGCGTCGCGCGCCTGCACGCCACATGGCTTGCCATCGGCGAGCTGGCTTACGAGGATGACTGGATGGTGGACTGACCCGCCGGGTCAGCTGGCGTTGGCGTACATGCCCTCATAGATCGGATGAAGCGTGTCCGTGTCGAACAGGGATGACACACTCGTCCCGTTCCAGATGTTCAGGATCGCCTGGGCAAAGACCGGCGCCGTGGGCACGATGCGGATGTTGGGTGCGGCCTTCACCGCGTCCGTGGCGCCGATGGAGTCGGTGATCACCAGGCTCTTCATGTTCGACTTCGTGATCCGCTCCACCGCGGGGCCCGAGAGCACGCCGTGGGTGATGTAGGAATGCACCTCCGACGCCCCCTCGGAGATCAGCAGGTCCGCCGCCTTGCACAGGGTTCCGGCCGTGTCGCAGATGTCATCCACGATGATGCAGGTCTGGCCCTCCACCTCGCCGATCACGGTCATCTCCTCGACCACGCCCGGCTGCGACCGGCGCTTGTCCACGATCGCGAGGCCACACCCGATCCGCTGGGCCAGCTCCCGCGCGCGGGCCACGCCGCCCACGTCCGGCGAGACCACCGTGACGTTGTCCAGCCGGCCTGCGAAATTGTGCATCACGTCCAGCGCGAAGATCGGCGCCGCATATAGGTTGTCCACGGGGATGTCGAAGAAACCCTGGATCTGGGCCGCGTGCAGGTCCATGGTCAGCACCCGCTCGATCCCCGCCTCGACCATCATGTTCGCCACCAGCTTGGCGGTGATCGGGGTGCGCGCCTTGGTGCGCCGGTCCTGCCGTGCATAGCCGAAATAGGGGATGATCGCCGTGATCCGCGCCGCCGAGGACCGCCGCAGCGCGTCGCACATGATCAGCAGCTCCATCAGGTTGTCATTGGCCGGGTTCGAGGTCGACTGGATGATGAACATGTCCTCGCCGCGCACGTTCTCGAACACTTCGACGAAGATCTCGCCGTCGTTGAACCGCTCGACCCGCGCATCCACCAGCCCCACGGTCATGCCGCGATAGGCCGACATGCGGCGCGAAATGGCATGTGCGAGTTCCTGGTTTGCATTGCCCGAGATGATTTTCGGAGAGATTTGTGCAGGCATCTGGTCTTTGTCCTTTGCGGGCCACTTTGCCGGGGACTCACCTTGCGGCGGAGTTGACACCGCTTACCACTGCCATACGGTCTTGCCTAGGCGGGCGGGGCGGCTGTCCCACACCGGGGGCAAAAGGGAACGACATGGCACAGCTCGACTACTATTTCGCGACAATCTCGCCGTTCACCTACCTGACCGGAGAACGGGTCGAAAAGATCGCGGCAAAGCACGGCCTGACGGTCGTCTACAAGCCCCTCGACATCATGGCGCTCTTCGGGCGCACGGGCGGCGTGCCGCCCAGGGACCGCCACCCCTCGCGGCAGGAATACCGCCTCCAGGAACTGGCGCGCCAATCGAAGAAAACCGGCCTGCCGCTGAACCTCAAGCCCGCCCATTGGCCGACCAACCCCGCGCCCAGCTCTTACGCGATCATCGCGGCGCAGGCGGCGGGCGGCGGCGATGTGGGCAAGCTTGTCAACGCCCTGACCGCCGCCTGCTGGGCCGGGGAGAAGGATATCGCCCAGGACGATGTGATCAGAGACTGCCTGTCGCAGGCCGGGTTCGACCCGAGCCTTGCGGACAGCGGGCTGCTCAGCGGGGCGGAGGCCTATGCCCGGAACCTCGAAGACGCGGTCGCCCGCGGCGTGTTCGGCGCACCCTTCTTCATCACCGAGGACGATCAACGCTTCTGGGGCCAGGACCGGCTCGATGATCTGGAGGCGCATCTCGACGGGCGCCTCTGATGCCCGCCACCCGGCTGGCCGGCACCTGGACCCATTGGGACGAGGGCGGGGCCGGGCAGAACACCCTGTTTCTCCATTGCGCGCTGGCCCAGGGGGCGGCCTGGCGGCCCCTGCGCGCCGCCCTGCCGCACAGGCACCATATCGCGCCCGATCTGCCCGGCCATGGCCAGTCGGGCCCTTGGGACGATGCGCAGGAGCCCACCGATCAGGCACTGGCGATGGCCGCGGCGCTGCTCGACCAGCGGCCCGGCCCGGTGGACGTGATCGGGCACAGCCTCGGCGCGGTCATCGCCCTGCGCCTTGCGCTGGCACGGCCCGACAGGCTGCGCACGCTGGTTCTGATCGAACCGGTCTTCTTCGCCGCCGCCCGCGTGCATGCGCCCGCGGTCTTCGCCGCCTTCGCCGCCGACACCGAGGCGGAAAGCGCCGCCTTCGCGCGCGGGGACTGGCCGCGCGCCGCACGGCTTTTCTACGACCGCTGGAGCGGACCTGATGCCTGGCAAAACCTGTCACTGATGCAGCGCGCCCGCATGATCGCCCAGATCCCGCTGATCCCGCGCACCGAGCCCGCGTTGGTGCAGGATATCCACGCTATCCTCCCGCGCCTGGCGGAGGTGGCCTGCCCCTGTCTCGTGCTGGCCGGGGACCGCTCGCCGCCCATCATCCCGGCGATCCAGCAGGCGCTGGTGGCCCATCTGCCCGATGGGATGGCGCAGGTGATCGAAGGGGCGGGGCACATGCTGCCCCTGACCCATCCGGGGGCTGTCGCGGCCGCGATCGAGCGTCTGCCGCCCGGCGCTCAGGCCCCGGCGTCGTCCGGGTCGATCAGGTAATCCTCAAGCTCGTCTTCGGCGACCTCGAACTCGGGCACGGCCCAGCCCGCGACGGAGATCCCCGCCTCCCGCACGCTTTCGGCCCGCCCCGAGATCAACGGATGCCATGTCTTCAACCGCTGCCCCTCGTAGAGCAACCGATAGGCGCAGGTCTCCGGCATCCAGTAGGCGATCTGGTCGAGGTTTTCCGGCGTCAGCACCACGCAATCCGGCACGAATTGCTTGCGCAGCTCGTACTGCCCGCAGCGGCAGGTGTCGGTGTCCAGCAACCGGCAGCTGACCCGGGTAAAGGCGACCTCGGCGGTGTCCGCGTCCTCCAGCTTCAGCAGGCAGCACCGGCCGCAGCCGTCGCACAGCGCCTCCCACTCCGCCGTTGTCATATCGGCCAAAGGCACGGTTTCCCAGAACCTCGGCCGCAGGGTCTCCTTGGCCGGGCGCCTGGCCTTGCGGCGTCTCACGCGGCGGCCTCGATCCGGGCGAGGATGTCGCGCGCCTTGGCGCAGTCCGCGTCCATCTGCGCGATCAGCGCGTCGAGCCCGTCGAAATTGGCCTCTGGCCGCAGGAAGGAGACCAGCGCGACCGACAATTGCGCACCGTACAGGTCGCCCTTGAAGTCGAACAGGAAGGTTTCGATGTTCGGAACCGCGCCGCCGAACATCGGACGCACCCCCATGGAGGCTGCCCCGTGGTAATGGCCCGCATGGGGGCCGTCGAGCACATCGACCAGCACCGCGTAGACCCCGAATTTCGGCGGGTGCAGTCCTGCGATGGACATGTTGGCGGTGGGATAGCCGAGGGTGCGTCCGCGCTTCTCCCCATGCTCCACCGGTCCGTCGATCCGGTGCCAGTGGCCCAGCATCCGGGCGGCATCCTCGGGCCGGCCCTCGGCCAGCGCCGTGCGGATCGAGGTGGACGAGACCACGAGGCTGTTGTCCTGCAAGAGATCGGCGATGGTCACACCAAACCCCATTTCGGCCCCGAAGCTGCGCAGGTTCTCGGCCGTGCCCTTGCGCCCCTTGCCGAAACAGAAATCCGCGCCCACGATAACGTGCCGCAGCCCGAGCGCGTCCACGAGAATGCACTGCGCGAAGTCCCGCGGCGTCAGCCCGGCAAGGGAGGCATCGAAGGGCAACTGGTACAGGATGTCGACATCCAGCTTTTCCAGCCGATGCGCCTTGGCGGTCTCGGACATCAATCGGAAGGGGGGGGCCTCCGGGGCGAAATACTCACGCGGATGCGGCTCGAAGGTCATCACGCCCACGGGCGCATCCAGCGTTTGCGCGATCTCGCGGGTGCGGGTCAGGATGCTCTGGTGGCCCAGGTGAACCCCGTCGAAATTGCCGATGGCAGCACAGGCCCCCCGATCCTCGGGGCGCACATACTCGGCGTCGCGCACAATCCTCATCATGGGGCTGAGGTAGCCCGCGTGCGCTCAGGGCGCAAGCACTGGTCGTGGGTCAGTCGAACTTCCGGCTCGGCGCGATGACCAGGGCCTCGCCCTTCAGGACCACCTTGTCGTCCACGTAGCATTTGGTCTCCAGCGAGACCCGGCGCTTGGGGAAGTTGATGTCGGTCACGGTCACTTCGGTGAACACCATGTCGCCGGGCCGCACGGGCCCCATGAACTTCAACGACTGGCCGAGATAGACCGTGCCGTGCCCCGGTAACTGCTCCCCGATCACGGCGGAGATCAGGCTGGCGGTCAGCATGCCATGGGCGATGCGGCCTTCGAACCGGGTGTCCTGGGCGTATTCTTCGTCCAGGTGGACCGGATTGCGGTCCGTCGAGACCTCCGCGAACATCTCGATATCGCGATCGGAGATGATCTTGCGCAGGGACCGGGTCATGCCGATCTCGATGTCTTCGATGCAGATTGTACCGCGTGGCGTGTTGTCCAACATCTGTCTCTCCAGTTCCTTTGGGGCGGATATAGGCCAGAATCGAACTTTCTGCAACTGCATTGGCAAGAATGCGACGATTTTTGTGTGGATCTTGAAATAAAGTTACTCGCCCGATTGCGGTTATCTCAGTTTCCCAATGGCGTAGGTGGGGGTGACCTGGCTCTGGGCGAGGAAGGCTGCGAGCTTGTCGGGATCGGGCTGGTCGGTGGTGCCGGTCTCGGCGGCGGCCAACCCGCCGGTGATGAAGAGCGAGTCGATATCCTCGCCCTGGGCGCCCTGGATATCCGTGGCGATGCCGTCCCCGATGGCCAGGATACGGTCATTGGCCGGGACGGGGCCAAGCTCGGCCAGCCGCGCGCGGGCGAGGTCGTAGATCGGCGGATGGGGCTTGCCGAAATAGAGGCTCTCGCCCCCCATCTCGGCATAAAGCTGCGCCAGCGCACCTGCGCACCACTCCCGCCGCGCGCCGCGATCGACCACGATATCGGGGTTGGCGCAGAGCAGTTTCATCCGCTTCTGCTTGGCATAGAGGAAGTCCGCGCGGTTCACCGACGGGTCGGCGGTGGGGTCGAAAGGTCCTGTGCAAACAATGCCTTCGGCCTCCTGCAGGGGCACCTGGGTGATCGTGACCGGGTCGTCGACGAGGGCGAGCGGCTCGAAGAAGCGCTGGTCGTGATCCTCGCCCATGAAATAGACCTTCTCGCCCACCACGCCGCGGAACATGGCGGCGCGCGCGCTGTCGCCGGAGGTGGCGATGGTATGCCAGCAATCCTCAGGCACGCCGATGCTGGCAAGCTGCTGCTCGACCCCGGCGCGGGGGCGCGGGGAGTTCGTCAGGAGCAGGACGGTGCCGCCGCCGCGCTTGAACCCGCGCAGGGCGGCGATGGCCTCGGGAAAGGGGGTGATGCCGTCATGGACGCAGCCCCAGAGGTCCACGAAGAGCGCGTCGTACTGGGCGGCGATGTCGGCGAGGGAGGCGATCAGGCGGGTCATGGGGCGTCCTTTTCGAGCGAAAATTCAGGCGTCGGAGGCGGTGCGGCCCCCCGTCGGACAGGTGTCGGACATCTGTCGGACTTTTGTCGGGCATCTCCGCGCGGTGCAAGCGGGATTGCGCAACGGGGCGGCTGCGCCCGGCCCGCCGCAGCCGCGCGGGCCTGCCGAGCGGGGCCAAGGCCCTTGCAAGGGCCTTGCAAGGTTTTTCCAAAAACCTTGGTCGCGGCGGCGGCGCGGGGCGCGCGAAAAGGGCGCCCGAAGGCGCCCCTGGAAAGCCCGGGATCGGACCCGGTCAGACCTTGAGGTTCGGGATGATCTGCTTCTTGCGGCTGACCACGCCGGGCAGCAGCACGGTGTTGCCCGCGGCTTCGGCGGCGAAGCTCCTGGAGGCCACGTCCCGCACCAGGTCGTTGGGCACAAGCAGGGTCGATTCCTCGTTCAGGATGTCGACCACGAAGAGCAGCACCTGGTCGACCCCGTCCTCGGAGGCGACGGTCGGCATGGTCTCCATCAGGGACGCCTTGCGGTCGAGCACGGTGCCCGGCGAAGTGGTCTCGAGCACCGAGACGCGGAACTTGGTGCCGCCCACCTCGTAAGCCTTGCTGTCCATGCGCAGCAGCTCCGCGTCCGAGAAGGCCGAGACGTCGGACTTGGCGGCGAACATCTCGGCCGCGTAGGACGGGATGTCGATGCCCAGCTCGTCGGCCAGGGCGTGGGCGACGGCCTTGTCTTCCTGGGTGGTGGTGGGCGAGCGGAATTCCAATGTGTCCGACAGGATGCAGGACAGCATCGCGCCCTTGATCGCGGTCGGGGCCTGGGCCATGTCCTTGCCGATCATCTTCCACATGATCGTGGCGGTGCAGGCCACCGGCTCGATCCGGATGTCGATCGGGCCCTTGGTTTCCAGCCCGCCCACCAGCCTGTGATGGTCGATGATCTGCTGCAGGTCGGCGTCGTTGATGCCCGCGGGCAGCTCGGCGGGGTTGTTGGTGTCGACCACGACCACGGGCGCGCCCGCCGCCACGTCCTCGATGATGGTGGGCTGCTCGAAGCCCCAGCGGTCGAGCATGAAGGCGGCCTCGGTGTTGGGCGTGCCCAAGAGCACGGCTTCGGCTGGGGTGCCTTTGATCTCGCTCAGATACCAGGCCCAGATCAGCGGCGAGCCGGTGGAATCGGTGTCGGGAGATTTGTGGCCGAATACTTTGATCGTCATGGGGAGGATCCGTCTGTCAGGTGTGGTTGCGCGCCTTATAGGAGCGTGTCCGGTGCCTGTCACCACGGCGGGGGGCGGCATTTTGGCCCCCGGGCCGGGCGCGGCGACCCGCGCGGGCCGCGCCCTTGGGGAAAGGTGGCTCGACCGGCTTGGGCGCGGTCAGGCGGCGTCAGAGCCGGTATCGGTGCGGCGGTGGCTGTGGTGGCGGGGCTGCCGGGTGGTCATCAGCATCTCCGCCTTGGCGAAGATCCGGTCGAGGGAGCCGTGATTGGCAGTGCGCAAGGCCGCGGGATCGGGGTCTGCAGCGCCCCGGGTCTGTGCAGAGGGGGCTGCCGGGGTCCGGACCGCGCCGCTGGCATTGGCGAAGGACAGCCGGTCGAGGATCGGGCGCAGGGAATCTGAGTGCGGCAGCGTCAGCATCTGCACATCGGCGCTGATGCGGGCGCGCATGTGTCCCTGGTCATAGGGCGCATCCGTCACGATCCGCCGGGCCATCGCCAGGGTTTCCTCCGGCGCGAGCAGCGCGTCCCGCGGCAGGGCCACCAGCAGGGTGCTGTCGCCATAGCCGCAGGCCAGCTCGGCCTCGGGCCATTCGGATTTCAGCCGCAGATGGATCGCGGCGAGCAGTTGTTTCCTGGAGCGGGCGCTGCGCCAGGGGGCGAGGCCCGACGGCGAGCGCAGGCGCAGGGCCAGGGCCGCGGTGAAGCCGCCATCGTCCCGCGCGCAGGCTTGCACCGCGCAGTCGCGCTGGAACACCTCGGGCGTGGCGAGGCCGTTGTCGGGGTCGTGGTGGACCGACGCGCGCAGCCGGTCTTCGGCCAGCACCAGCCGGCGTTCCCGTTCGAGGATGCTGGCCGCGATCGGCATGGCGATCATGTTCACCAGGAAGATCGGCAGGGCGGCCTGCGCCAGGAACAGGGTGCGCGCGGCCTCCGGCAGGATCAGGGCGGCGACCAGGTGTGCGGACATCAGGAGTGCCAGCGACAGCAGGGCGAGGATGCCGCGCCGCTCCGCCCCCTTGGTCTTGCGCGCCCAGTAGATCCCGGCGGCCAGTGCGAGGACCATGCCGAGTGCTCCGGCCCACATGCCGACGCCCCCCACATAGAGCCGGGTCGCCACGGTCACGGCCAGGCAGGCAGCCGCCCCGCGCCAGCCGAGAAACGCCCCGGCTAGGGCGATGGGGATGTTGCGCAGGTCGATCAGCAGACCTTCCATCGGCTCGAACGGGCGCAGCATCTGGGTGATCGCCGAGAGGCCGAAGATCGCGCCGAGGAACGCCTCGCTCCCCCTGGGGTGGCGCATCATGCGTTGCACGCGGGAATAGGCGAAGCCCAGCACGAAGATCAACCCGAGGGAGGCGGCGAGGTCAATCAGGTTGGTCAGGGTGTAGATCATGGAGCGGGCTTTCGAAAACTGTCGGGTGTAAACTGTGCGGTCAGGATTAACACTTCGCTATCAGATAAAATTGGCCCAGTTAAAATTGGCCATCTTGATTGAGATCAAGGTCAGGGTTTTGTCCGTCGGGGGGGTGTCTTTGTGGTTTCCTTCTCGGGACGCGGGCTGGCAGGGTGGGATTGCAGGACGGGTGGGGCAACGGGATGCGCGAGACCGAGTTGTACGGGCCGATCAAGGCGCTGCTGGAGGCGCAGGGTTACGCGGTGAAGGGCGAGGTGGGCGCGGTGGATATCGTGGCCGTGCGCGGGGACGAGGCGCCGGTGCTGGTGGAGCTGAAGACGGGCTTTGCGCTCGGCCTCTATCATCAGGCGGTGGCGCGGCTGGCGGTCAGCGATCTGGTCTATATCGCCGTGCCCAAGCCCCGGGGGCCCCGGGCGAAGCGGGCGTTGAAGGACAACCGCGCTCTGTGCCGGCGGCTGGGGCTGGGGCTGATCACGGTGCGGGCGGACGGGGCGGTGGAGGTGCAGTGCGATCCGGGCCCGTATGTGCCGCGCCCGTCGAAGGCCAGGCGGGCCAAGCTGCTGCGGGAGTTCGCGCGGCTGGAGGGGGATCCGAACGAGGGAGGGGCCACGCGGCACGGGATCGTGACGGCCTACCGGCAGGATGCGCTACGGTGTGCCGCGTACCTGGCCGAGCAGGGGGCGTCGCGGGGGCGGGACGTGGCGGCGGCGACCGGCGTGGCGGGGGCCACGACCCTGATGCGCAACAACCATTACGGCTGGTTCGAACGCCTGGGCGGCGGGGTCTACGGGTTGACCGATGCGGGCCGCGCCGGGCTGACCCATTGGGCCTATAGCTGGGAGGGGTAGGGGGCGGCGAGCGCCCCCTGTCCGGGTCAGGCGCAGGCGCCGCGACAGCCGTCGATGAAGGACGACCCGCCGATCCCGGTGGCGGCGCAGCAGGCCGGGTTACCCGCCACGCAGCACCCCGCGCCGACGGCGACGCCCGCCAGCAGCACCGAGCAGGAAAAGCAGCTCTTTTTCGCGGTCTCGGACCCGCCGGGGTTGGCGAGACCCATCAGCGGCTGGGCGATCCGGCCCCATTGGACCAGGAGCGCCAGCCGGGCACTGTCCAGGGGCAGCTCGCGCGCGGGGGCGCAGGCCCCGGTCCGGTCGATGGGCAGGTCGAACGCGGCGCCGTCGATCTGCCCGGCGATATGGCGGCGCCCATCCCGGCCTTCGGAGAGGCTCAGCGCGCCGCGCAGACAGAGCGCGCCGCGGGTGATCTCGAACTCGGCGGTCATGTCGTCGGTCTGGCGGGTCACATGGCGTGCCAGTTCGCGCCCCCGGGGATCTAGGCCGGTGATCGTGACGCTTGGGCCGGTTTCGTCCACCGCGACCCGGTAGATTGTAATGCCGCTCTCGGCGGTGGTCTCCCGCGGGGCGGGGAGGGTCAGGAGGTCGGCCGACCCCGTGGTGCCGCAGCCGCAGCCGCCCGGTTTGGGCGCGGGGTCGCGCAGCAGGGCCTCGACCGGCAGGCTTTCGATGCGGTCCACGAGGACCTTGGCGCCCCGGGTGACGCGGTACCGGTCGATGGCGCGGCCCTCGTCGCTCCGGCGCAGGGCGGGCTCGGTGCGTACCACACCGTCCCGGGGCAGCCAGACGATGGGGCCGGTGCAGGGGCAGGGGTTGTCCGGGGAATCCTGAACGCAGAGGCACCACAGGATCGGGAAATGCGTCTCCCAGAAGCCGCGGGCGGTGGCCTTGGCTTCGCTTTCCTTCAGGGCGATGCCGTGGACGGCGACGCTGCTTGCGTCCTCGACCAGTTGCGCGCGGGCGGTGTCGTAGTCGAGCTGTCGGGGGGTGGGTTGCTTGGTCATGAAACAGATTCCTTGAAAAGGATTTCGGGCGCCGTCGCGGCACCGGAAATGACTTGAAAAATAGCGGACGAAAAAAGGTCCACGGCGGCTCAAATAGGGGGCAAAGATACCAGCGCGAGCCGGGTCGGTCAAACCCGTGGGCGGTTCTGTGCCGGGCGAGGCCGTGCCCGGGCGGGGCGACGGCCGGGATGGTCGCCCGCCCGGGGTGTCACGCGGCGCGCGCGGCTTGCCCGGGCTCCATGCGCATTTTTGCCCATCGTCCCCGTTGACAGGCTGCTGCGGCGTCTCTAACTACGGCGCGTTAGCACTCGGACAAAGTGAGTGCTAATGGCCCCGCAGGGGGTCAGGGAGAAACACTGAGCGAAGGAGCCTACAGATGGCATTCACACCGCTTCATGACCGTGTTCTGGTCCGTCGCGTCGAAAGCGAAGAAAAAACCGCAGGCGGGCTGATCATCCCCGACAGCGCCAAGGAAAAGCCCGCCGAGGGCCTGGTGATCGCCGTTGGCGCAGGTGCCAAGGATGACGATGGGGACCGGATCCCCATGGACGTCAAGGAAGGCGACAAGATCCTCTTCGGCAAGTGGTCCGGCACCGAGGTGACCGTGGACGGCGAAGAGCTGCTGATCATGAAAGAGAGCGACATTCTCGGGATCATCACCGACGAAGCCGCGGCCAAGGCCGCCTGAACGCCTCGACTGATCACAAACATAGACTCAAGGAGCGAACAACATGGCTGCTAAAGACGTCAAATTCGACATCGACGCCCGCAACCGCATGCTCAAGGGTGTCAACATCCTCGCAGACGCGGTGAAGGTGACCCTGGGCCCCAAGGGCCGCAACGTGGTTCTGGACAAGAGCTTCGGCGCGCCGCGCATCACCAAGGACGGTGTCTCCGTCGCCAAGGAAATCGAACTGGAAGACAAGTTCGAGAACATGGGCGCGCAGATGGTCAAGGAAGTCGCCTCGCGCACCAATGACGAGGCCGGCGACGGCACCACAACCGCGACCGTGCTGGCGCAAGCCATCGTCAAGGAAGGCATGAAGTCGGTTGCCGCGGGCATGAACCCGATGGACCTCAAGCGCGGGATCGACCTGGCGACCTCCAAGGTTGTCGAGGCGATCAAATCCGCCGCCCGTCCCGTGAACGACAGCGCCGAAGTGGCGCAGGTCGGCACCATCTCCGCCAACGGCGAGAGCGAGATCGGCCAGCAGATCGCGGATGCGATGCAAAAGGTTGGCAACGAGGGTGTCATCACCGTCGAGGAGAACAAGGGCCTGGAGACCGAGACCGACGTGGTCGAGGGCATGCAGTTCGACCGTGGCTATCTGAGCCCCTATTTCGTGACCAACCCCGACAAGATGACCACCGAGTTGGAAGACGCGATCATCCTGCTGCACGAGAAGAAGCTCTCGTCGCTGCAGCCGATGGTGCCGCTGCTTGAGTCGGTGATCCAGTCCGGCAAGCCGCTGCTGATCATCGCGGAAGACGTGGAAGGCGAAGCGCTCGCCACCCTCGTGGTCAACAAGCTGCGCGGCGGTCTGAAGATCGCGGCCGTCAAGGCACCGGGCTTCGGCGATCGTCGCAAGGCCATGCTGCAGGACATCGCGATCCTGACCGGTGGCCAGGTGATCTCGGAAGACCTCGGCATGAAGCTCGAGTCCGTGACCATCGACATGCTGGGTTCCGCCAAGCGCGTGTCGATCACCAAGGACGAGACCACCATCGTCGACGGCGCCGGTGCCAAGGCCGAGATCGAAGCCCGCGTGGCCCAGATCCGCAACCAGATCGAGGAGACCACCTCGGATTACGACCGTGAGAAGCTGCAGGAGCGTGTGGCCAAGCTCGCCGGTGGTGTGGCTGTCATCCGCGTCGGCGGCATGACCGAGGTCGAAGTGAAAGAGCGCAAGGACCGTGTGGACGATGCGCTAAACGCGACCCGCGCGGCTGTGCAGGAAGGCATCGTCGTCGGCGGCGGTGTGGCCCTGATCCAGGCGGCCAAGCATCTCGACGGTCTGGAAGGCGCGAACAACGACCAGAACATCGGCATCAACATCGTGCGCAAGGCGCTGGAAGCTCCGCTGCGCCAGATCGCCGAGAACGCAGGTGTCGACGGGTCCGTCGTGGCCGGCAAGATCCGCGAAAGCAGTGACCTGGCCTTCGGGTTCAACGCGCAGACCGAAGAATATGGCGACATGTTCAAGTTCGGTGTGATCGACCCGGCCAAGGTGGTGCGCACCGCGCTGCAGGATGCGGCCTCCATCGCCGGTCTGCTGATCACCACCGAAGCAATGGTGGCCGACAAGCCCGCCAAGGAAGGTGCCGGCGCCGGTGGCGGCATGCCCGACATGGGCGGCATGGGCGGCATGATGTAAGCTGCCGGACATTCCGGATGGAAGGGGCCCTTCGGGGCCCCTTTTTTCATGCGCGCGCCCGATCGGTCCGATCGACGTTTCGGGGCGCGCGCGGAGAAAGCGGCAGTCGCCGGTTTTTTTGCTTTGCGCCCCGTGGGTTTCCCGCGCAAGCTGTGCCGGAGGTGTCACTTTGGTTGAATTCGAGTTGAGAGAAGCGGGTCGGGCGGATGCCTTTGCGATCTCGATCCTGGTGGAGACCAGCTTCGAAGGCTCGCGTGAGGACCGTTTGATCAAGGACTTGCGTGCGGAGGATGCGCTGGGTCTGGAACTGGTCGCCATTGAGCGCGGGCACGTGATCGGCCATGCCGCCTTCCCGAGGCTCTCGCGGCCCGAGGGCTGGTATGCGCTCGCCCCCCTGACGGTGCGGGCGGACAGGCGCCGAATGGGCGTCGGCTCGGCCCTGGTGCGGGTGGGCATCGACCGGTTGCGGCAGGCCGAGGCGCCCGCGCTGCTGGTGCTGGGCGATCCGGACTACTACGAACGATTCGGGTTTTCCCTGGGTGCTGCGGCCAAGCTGCGCAGTGCGTATCCGAAGAACAACCTGATGATGCTGGCCTTCGCGCCGGGGTTGAGCGGGGCCGCGTTCGACGTGGACTACCCGTCGGTCTTTCTGCGCAACTGAGCCCTTGCCCTCGGGCGGTGTCCGGCGCATGACGCGGCCCATGCTGGAGCTTGTCTTCGAAAACGGTCTGATCCTCGATCCGGTGGAGGGCCCCCTGCCGGGGCTGGCCATGGCGGGCGGACGCCTGGGTGCGCCGGGCCCCGCCGCGCGGCGCGTGGATCTGGAGGGGTTCGTGCTGCTGCCGGGGATCGTGGATCTGCATGGCGACGGGTTCGAGCGGCATCTAGCGCCGCGTCGCGGCGCGTTGCGCAGCATGGCCGACGGGCTGCGCGCGCTGGATGCGGAGCTGGCGGCGACGGGGATCACCACCGCCGTGCTGGCGCAGTTCTGGTCCTGGGAAGGGGGGCTGCGCGCGCCGGAGTTTGCCCGCGCCCTGGCGGCGGCGTTGCGGGACATGGCGCCGGTGTTGCGCACGCAGATGCGGATGCAGCTGCGGCTGGAGACCCACCTGGTCGACGATTACGCGGAGGTGCAGGCGTTTCTGCGGGCCGAGGGGATCGGCTACGTGGTGTTCAACGACCACCTGCCCCACCGGCGTCTGGCGGAGGGGCGGCGGCCGCCGCGGCTGACCGGGCAGGCGCTCAAGAGCGGGCGGAACCCGGAGGCCCATCTGGCGCTGATGCAGGGTCTGCACGCGCGCCGCGCCGAGGTGCCCGCGCGGCTGGCGGAGTTGGCTGCGGCGTTGCGGGCGGAGGGCGTGCTGCTGGGCAGTCACGATGACCGGAGCGCAGAGGCGAGGGCGCAGGCCCGGGCATTGGGCGCCACCATCGCGGAGTTTCCCGAAACGGCGGAGGCGGCCCGGGCCGCGCGGGCGGCGGACGAGCCGGTGATCCTGGGCGCGCCCAACGTGATGCGCGGGGCGTCCCATGCGGGCAATGCCTCGGCCCGGGACCTGATCGCCGAGGGGCTCTGCGATGCGCTGGTCTCGGATTATCACTACCCGTCGGTGCGGGCGGCGGCCTTGCTGCTCGCGGGCGGAACGGGGCCGGAGTTGGCGCAGGCCTGGCGCATGGTCAGCACCCGCCCGGCGGAGATCCTCGGGCTGCGGGATCGCGGGCGGCTGGTGGCGGGCGCGCGGGCGGACCTGACGGTGCTGGAGGCCGCGACCGGGCAGGTGGCGGCGAGTTTCGCGGGAGGGACGGTGTCCTTCCTGGCGGGCGCGTTCGCCGACCGCCTGCTGGGCTGAGCGGCCGCGCGGAGGAGGTTTTGCGCCGCCCTTCGGGCGTCGCCGGGGGCCGGACCTGCGGTCCGGCGGGATGCTGGCGAGCGAGTGCCTTGCGCGGCTTCGAGTTCCGGCACCCCAGGCTGTCCCACGGTATCGAAACTCCGAGGCATTGCGCCGCCCTGCGGGCGTCGCCTGAGGCCGGACCTGCGGTCCGGCTGGGGCGTTGTGACGCCGTCTTGCGCGGGGCGCGGCCCTGTGATCATGCTGGCCCATGACCGGCGCTTCCCCTTTGCGACTGTTTCTGCTCGTCGCGCTCACCATGACGGCTTTTGCGGCCAATTCCCTGCTCAACCGCGCGGCCCTGGCCGGGGGGGAGATCGGCCCGGCGGCCTTTGCGGCGATCCGGCTGGGCTCCGGCGCGCTGGTGCTGGCCTTGCTGGTGATGCGGACCCGGCCCTTGCGGCTGCGCAAGCCCGGGCGGTGGATCGGGGTGGGGAGCCTTGCCCTGTACATGGCGGGGTTTTCCTATGCCTATCTCAGCCTCGATGCGGGGTTGGGGGCGCTCATTCTGTTCGGCGGGGTGCAGATCACCATGTTCGCCGGTGCGCTGCTGTCGCGCGACGCGATCCCGGTGACGCGGTGGCTGGGCGCGGGGCTGGCGCTGGCGGGGCTGGCGCTGTTGCTGTGGCCCGGGGCGGTGGGGCGGCCGGACCCGCTGGGCCTTGCGCTGATGAGCCTCGCGGCGGTGGGCTGGGGGATCTATTCGCTGCACGGGCGGGGCAGCACCGAGCCCCTGGCGGACACGGCGGCGAATTTCGTGCTGACCCTGCCGCTATGCCTGCTGGTGGTGGCGATCTGGCCCGACGGGGTGGCGATCAGCCTGTGGGGGATCGTCCTGGCGGTGATCTGCGGAGCGGTGACCTCGGGGCTGGGCTATGCCCTGTGGTACACGGTGCTGCCGCAGCTGGGTGCGAGCCGGGCGGCGGTCGCGCAACTGACCGTGCCGGTGATCGCGTCCCTGGGCGGGCTGCTCCTGCTGGGCGAGGCGATCACGCTGCTCTCGGTGCTGGCGACGGTGCTGGTGCTGGGCGGCGTGGCCCTGTCCCTGCGGCGCGGTTAGCGGACGATCGGCTCCAGCGGGTCGTAGAGCAGGCCCTGGCCCCAGGCGACCTGCGCCAGGCTGTCGGGCTTCACGCGCAGGCGGGCCATCTCGGTCCGGGTGACGAAGCGGCGCTCGGTCACGATGCCCTCGGGGTCCTGCCAGGCCGCGTCGAGGGTGCCGGAGAGGATGGTGGCGCGGAAATAGATGTCCACCTGGTGGAAGCTGCCCGCGGGATCGTGGAACTCGTTCACGAGGCAGGGGGCGCCCACGGCGATCCGGAGCCCGGTTTCCTCGTGCACTTCGCGGGCGAGGTTCTCGGGCAGGGAGGTGCCGGGCGCCACGCCGCCGCCCGGGGCGCACCACAGGTCGCTGCGCCCGTCCGGGTAGGCATTGACCAGCAGAAGCCGGTTGTCGCGCAGGATCACGGCGCGGGCGGCGAGGCGGGGTGAGGGCGCGGGCATGGGCCGACAGTGTCGCTGCGTAACGGGCTTGGCAAGCCCCTCGCCTTGGCCCGGACGGGCGGGTAGGGTGTGGACATGACTTTCCGCGCGCTTCTTTTGTGTTTCGGCCTGCTGGTGCCGCAAACGGCCTCGGCGGCCTGTGTCGTGCTGTTGCACGGGCTGGCGCGGAGTGACGCGTCTTTCACGGTGATGGAGGCGGTGCTGCGCGGGCTGGGCCATGCGGTGGTCTCGCCCACCTATCCGTCCACCGAGGCGACGGTGGAGGAACTGGCGGCACAGATTGTGCCCGCCGCCCTGGGCGCCTGCGCGCCCCGGAAGGCGCATGTGGTCAGCCATTCCATGGGCGGGATCCTGGTGCGGGCGCAGGCAGCGGTGGCGCCCCTGGAGAACCTGGGCCGGGTGGTGATGCTGGCGCCGCCGAACCAGGGCTCGGAGCTGGTGGATGCGCTGGGCGACTGGGCGATCTTCCAGTGGGTGAACGGGCCTGCGGGGCGGCAGCTGGGCACCGGGCCAGACAGCCTGCCGAACCGGCTGGGCCCGGTGGGGTTCGAGACCGGGGTGATCGCGGGCACGTCGAGCTGGAACCCGCTCTTCTCGCAGCTGTTGCCGGGGCCCGATGACGGCAAGGTCACGGTGGCGCGGACCAAGGTGGCGGGGATGGCCGATCACATCATCCTGCCGGTGTCCCATACCCTGATGATGAACGACCCCAAGGTGATCGCCCAGACGGTGCATTTCCTGGAGAACGGCCGCTTCGCGCCGGAGATGAACTATGCCGAGGCGGTGCAGCGGCTGTTCAACGCTTCGGAGCTGAGCACGCGGCTGGAGGCCCTGGGCGAGTAAAATCCTTGACGAAGGATTTTACCAAGACCCTTGCTTAAGGGTCTTGGACCCGGCTCAGGCGGCCTGGGCGTTGTGGGTCAGGGCGAGGAACACGTCTTCGAGGTCGGGCTCTTCGGTGGCCAGTTCGCGGATGCGGATGCCCGCGTCATGGACCGCCTGCAGGATCGTCTCCACCGGGATCTGGCCGCGCCGGTAGGTGAAGCCCAGGGTGCCGTCGGGCCGGGCCTCGGCCTGCACCCCGTCGATCCGGGGCAGGGTGCCGTCATGGCCGTCCTCGGGGGAGATCACCAGCGTCTTGGCATCCAGTCGGCTGAGCAGGGTCGGGGTCTTGTCCTGGGCGATCTTTGCGCCGTGGTTGATGATCGCGATCTCGTCGCACATCTGTTCGGCTTCTTCGAGGTAATGGGTGGTCAGGATGATCGTCATGCCCTGTTCGTTCAGCTTGCGCACGTTGCGCCACAGCATCTGGCGCAGTTCGATATCCACGCCGGCGGTGGGCTCGTCGAGCACCAGCACATGGGGGGTGTGCACCAGCGCCTTGCCCAGCAGCAGCCGCCGCCGCATCCCGCCCGAGAGCGACCGGGAATAGGCGTCCGCCTTGTCCGACAGCCCGATCAGCGCGAGGATCTCGTCGGTGCGCCATTCCGAGCGCGGCACCCCGTAGAGACCGCTTTGCATGTCGAGCGCACCGCGGGGGGTGAAGAACGGGTCGAGGTTCAGCTCCTGCGGCATCACGCCGATGGCCGCGCGGCTCTGGCGGGGGTTCACGTCCTGGTCGAAGCCCCAGATCCGCACCTGTCCTGCGGTCTTGCGCACCAGCCCGGCGAGGATGTTGATCAGCGTCGACTTGCCCGCGCCGTTCGGGCCCAGCAGCCCGAAGATGGAGCCGGCCGGGATTGTCAGGTCCACGCCCTTCAACGCCTCTTTCGCAGGCTGGCCGTTGGCGGCCCGGTAGGTCTTGCGCAGGCCGGTGATCTCGATGGCGGGGGGGCGTGTTTGGCTCTGGTCTGGCTGTGACATGGCGTCCCTTCGTCCGTTCCCTGCGCGGCGGCGGCTTGTCCGTGCGCGCGCAAGACGTATGATGCGCCCGACCTAGGGGCGGTCGCGCCCCGTGGCAAGCCTTTGTGATGCCAGCCCTTGATGGAGCCGCCCCATGCCCACCGCCGTCCCCGAGACCAAGATCGTCAACCAATGGCGGATCGCCTGCGATGGCGGCGAGGGGGCGCTGGGGCATCCGCGTGTCTGGCTGCAGATCCCGCAGGAGCATGGCTGGGTCGAGTGCCCTTATTGCGATGCGCGATACATTCACAAGGATTTCGAAGGGAAGATCGACGTCGCCTGACGGGGTCGGTCCCGCGCAGCCCCGATGAGGGGGCTGCGCCACCTGGCCTTGGGCGCGGTCGGGGTGCTGGGCCTGTACCTGGGCGCGGCACTTCTCGGCGCGCTGGTGCCCGCCGGACCCGACCCGGACGACAGCCCCGCCGCGACGCGCGGCCCGGAAGTGACGATCGGATTGATCGGCGGGCCGATCCACTATGACTTCGTCCTGCCGATGACGCCCGAAACACGGCAAGCCTTCGCGCCCCTGGCCGCGGCGGGCGTGCCGGTGGACGCGCCGGAACTCGCCTGGATGGTCGTCGGCTGGGGGTCGGAGGCGTTCTACACCACCGTGGGCACCTGGCGCGATGTCTCGGCGCGGGCGCTCTTCCGGGCGGTGACAGGGGATGCCTCGGTGCTGCGCGTGGGCCTTTACGGCCCGGTGGACTGGGGCGCGCGGTGGCGCGAGGTCCGGGTGAGCGGGCCGGAATATGCGCGGCTCCTGGCGGCGATCCGCGGCAACTTCGCGACCGGACCGGGCAGCGCACCGGGGCTGGTCGCGGGGCCAAAGCCGGGGCGGTCCGGGTGGTTCTTTGCGGCGGAGGGGCGGTTCAATGCCCTGCGGACCTGCAACACCTGGGTCGGCACCATGCTGCGCGCCGCGGGCCAACGCTTCGGCATCTGGACGCCGACGCCTTACGCGGTGCGCTTGTCCCACGTTCTGCACCTGCGCTGAGGGCAGATTGCCGTTTGGTCAAGCGCGGACCTGGTGCGAAATCGTGCTATCTTGGCTTTCATGACGCATTTTCACGACCCAGAACGCCCCTATTCCCGCGCCGAGGTTCTCAGCGACGCGGCGGTGCATCTGGGCGCGCTGGGCGCGGCGCTGGCGGCGGTGCCGGTGCTGATCACCCTGGGCGCGGTGTGGCAGCTGGGGGCCGGTCCGGTCACCGGTCTGGCGGTTTATGGCGGCAGCCTGATCGTGATGCTGCTGTGTTCGTACCTGTACAACCACGTGCGCTGTTCGGACTGCGTGATGCGCCTGCGCACGCTCGACCAGAGCGCGATTTTCGTCAAGATCGCAGGGACTTACACGCCCTTTGCCCTGATCTCGGGCACCGGGTTCGGCTTGCTGACCGCGATCTGGAGCGGGGCGGCCCTTGGCGTTGTCCTCGCCGCCTTGCGCGGGCGCGGCTCGGTGCTGCCCTGTGCGCTCCTGTGTCTTGGTCTCGGCTGGGCGATCGTGGTCGGGGGGCAGACCCTGCTGGCGACACTGTCGATGCCGGTGATCGTTCTGATGGCGGTGGGCGGGGTGCTCTATTCGGTCGGGGTGCCCTTCCTGCTGGCCAAGCGGATGCCCTATCACAACACGATCTGGCACGGCTTCGTGGTGGTGGCGAGCGTGCTCTACTTCATCGCGATCTTTGTCCACATGGTCCAGACCGCCGCCCCGGTCACCTGACCCCTCGCCAATTCCACGGCAAGGCTATATCGCTGTCCACGTAGTGCGACGAGGGGGCAAGGCATGGCATTCGGCAAGGGACATCACCTGCATCTGATCGACGGATCGGCGTTCATTTTCCGCGCCTATCACGCGTTGCCGCCGCTGACACGGAAGTCCGACGGGCTGCCCGTCGGGGCGGTGTCGGGCTTCTGCAACATGCTGCAGCGCTATGTCGAAGGGAACGCCGGGGGCGACGTGACCCATGTGGCGGTGATCTTCGACAAGGGCAGCCATACCTTTCGCAATGATCTTTACGACCAGTACAAGGCCAACCGCGAGGCGATGCCCGAGGACCTGCGCCCGCAGATCCCCCTGACCCGGACCGCGACCGAGGCGTTCAACATCGCCTGCAAGGAGATGGAGGGGTTCGAGGCGGACGATATCATCGCGACGCTGGCCTGCCAGGCGCGCGAGGCCGGGGGGCGCTGCACGATCATCAGCTCGGACAAGGACCTGATGCAGCTGGTCGGCGGCGGGGTCGAGATGCTGGATGCGATGAAGAACAAGACCATCGACGTGGACGGGGTGTTCGAGAAATTCGGCGTGGGCCCCGACCGGGTGGTCGATGTGCAGGCGCTGGCCGGGGATTCGGTGGACAACGTGCCCGGCGCGCCGGGGATCGGGATCAAGACCGCGGCGCTGCTGATCAACGAGTATGGCTCGCTCGAGGAGCTTCTGGACCGGGCCGGGGAGATCAAGCAGCCCAAGCGCCGCCAGACCCTGATCGAGCATCGCGCCCAGATCGAGCTGTCGAAGCGGCTGGTGCAGCTCGATTGCGACATGGAGCTGGATTTCACAATCGAGGATCTGGAGGTGCGCGATCCGGAGCCTGAGACCCTGCTGGGGTTTTTGGCGGAGATGGAGTTCCGCACGCTGACAAAGCGGATCTCGGGCGCGTTGGGGGTGGAGGCGCCCGCCGTGCCGGAGCCCGCAGCGACGACGGCCTCGCCAGAGGCGGAGGAGCACCCCCCCCTGAGCGCCTCGGAGCATGTCACCATCCGCGACGCGGAAACCCTGCAAAGCTGGATCGACGCGATCCATGCGCGCGGGGTGGTGGCGGTGGATACCGAGACCACGGGCCTCAACGAGATGCGCGCGGATCTGGTGGGCGTGTCGCTCTGCGTGGATCCGGGGCGCGCGGCCTACCTGCCGCTGGCGCACAAGGACGGTGGCGGGGCCGACGACCTGTTCGGCGGGGAGGCGAAGCTGGCCGAGGGGCAGCTGGATTTTGAGACCGCGCTTGGGATGCTCAAGCCCGTGCTGGAGGACCCTGCGGTCCTGAAGATCGGGCAGAACATGAAATACGATGCCAAGATCCTCGCCCGGAACGGGATCACGGTGGCGCCCATCGACGACACGATGCTGCTGAGCTACGCGCTCCATGCCGGGTTGCACGGGCACGGGATGGACGCGCTGTCGGAGCGGTATCTCGACCACACGCCGATCCCGATCAAGACCCTGCTGGGCACCGGCAAATCCGCGATCACTTTCGATTTCGTGCCCATCGAGGAGGCGACGAAATACGCCGCCGAGGATGCGGAAATCACGCTGCGCCTGTGGCAGCGCTTGAAGCCGCGCCTGCATCTGGCGCAGGTCACCCGCGTCTACGAGTGGATGGAGCGGCCCATGGTGCCGGTTCTGGCCGAGATGGAGATGCGCGGGATCAAGGTCGATCGCGACACCCTGAGCCGGATGTCGAACGCGTTCGCGCAGAAGATGGCCGGGCTGGAGGCGGAAATCCACGAACTGGCGGGGGAGAGTTTCAACGTGGGCAGCCCCGCCCAGCTGGGCGAGATCCTGTTCGAGAAGATGGGCTTCGAGGGGGGCAAGACCGGCAAGTCGGGCAAGTATTCGACCCCGGCGGATGTGCTGGAGGATCTCGCGACCGAGCATGACCTGCCGCGCCGGGTGCTCGACTGGCGGCAGCTGTCGAAGTTGAAATCGACCTACACGGACGCCTTGCAGGATCATATCAACCCCGAGACCGGGCGGGTGCATACGTCCTACTCGATTGCCGGGGCGAATACGGGGCGGTTGGCTTCGACCGATCCGAACCTGCAGAACATCCCCGTGCGCTCCGAGGAGGGGCGGCGCATTCGCGAGGCCTTCGTGGCGGAGCCGGGGCATGTGCTCGTGTCGCTCGACTATAGCCAGATCGAGCTGCGGATCCTCGCCCATATCGCCGGGATCGACGCGCTGAAGACCGCGTTCCGGGACGGGCTGGACATTCATGCGATGACCGCGTCGGAGATGTTCGATGTGCCGCTGGACGAGATGACGCCGGAGGTGCGGCGCCAGGCCAAGGCGATCAATTTCGGGGTGATCTACGGGATTTCGGGCTTTGGCCTCGCGCGGAACCTGCGGATCCCGCGGGCGGAGGCGCAGGCCTTCATCGACACCTATTTCGAGCGGTTCCCCGGCATCCGGGCCTATATGGACGACACGGTCGCCTTCGCGAAGGAGCATAAATACGTGCAGACCCTGTTCGGGCGGAAGATCCACACGCCGGAGATCGGCGCGAAGGGGCCCCAGGCGGGCTTCGCCAAGCGCGCGGCGATCAACGCGCCGATCCAGGGAACGGCGGCGGATATCATCCGGCGCGCGATGGTGCGGATGCCCGCGGCGATTGCCGACCTGCCCGCGCGGATGCTGCTCCAGGTCCATGACGAGCTGATCTTCGAGGTGGAGGAAGACGCGGTGGACCGGGTGATCCCGGCGGTGCGCCAGGTGATGGAGGGGGCCGCCGCGCCGGTGGTGCATCTCGATGTGCCGCTGACGGTGGATGCGGGCCAGGGGCGAAGCTGGGCGGAGGCGCATTAGGGCGCCGGTGGCGCGGGCCAACGGCTTTCGAAAGCCGTTGAGCGGCCCGGCGGCTGCCGGAGGCGCACCGCCAGCCGGGAGGCGCGGCGGTCGGGCCAGCGCCGGTCAAGGGCTTTGCAAAGCCCTTCCAAGCGCGTTCGAACGCGCTTGACCCGCGCGCGGTGGACACGGAACTTGCGAGCATGCTGATCGCCTTCAACAAGCCCATGAATGTGTTGTCGCAATTCACGTCCGAGGGGAAGTGGCGCGGGTTGAAGGACTGGATCGATGTGCCGGGCGTCTATGCCGCCGGGCGGCTCGACCGGGATAGCGAGGGCTTGCTGTTGCTGACCGATGACGGGCGCCTGCAGGCGCGGATCACCGACCCGCGGGCGAAGATGCCCAAGACCTACTATGCGCTGGTGGAAGGCCGCCCGAGCCAAGACGCGATCAACCGTCTGTGCGAGGGGGTCAGTCTCAAGGACGGGCCGACGCGGCCCGCCAAGGTCGCCGCCGTGCCCGCGCCGGACTGGCTCTGGCCGCGCGACCCGCCCGTGCGGCTGCGCAAGACCGTGCCCGATGCCTGGCTGCGCCTGACCATCACCGAGGGCCGCAACCGGCAGGTGCGGCGCATGTGTGCCGCCGTGGGCCTGCCCTGCCTGCGCCTGATCCGCACGCAGATCGGGGATTGGACCCTCGACGGGCTGGCCCCGGGGCAGTGGCGCCGGATCGCCCCCTGACTTCGGCCTCCTGACTTCGGCCCCGTGGCGCGGTGGCACGCACGGGCGGCGATGATCGCGTCAGTCCTCGGCCAGCTCCGCCGTCGGGATCATCGGGAAGAACCGCCCGCTGGAGCGGATGCCGAACCAGTCGGTCCCGTCGAGCGCGGCGGTCTCGCCGATCTCCACCAGCCGGTAGAAGCTCTTGCGGTCGATCAGCGCCTCCAGCCCGCGGCGGATATGGACGTAGGGTGCGGGCTCCCCGGTTTCGGGGTGGCGCGTGACCCGGATCGGGTTGTCGGGGCCCGCGTCGGCGGTGTCGCCCACATGGGTGGTGAAGGTGATGGTCTGATCCGGGCCGGGGTCGGTGACGTCGAAATCCGTGGCCACGAAGGGCGCGTCCTCTACGGTGATGCCGACCTTCTCGACCGGGGTGACGAGGTAGAATTTCCCGTCCTCGACCTTCAGGATCGAAGAGAACAGGCGCACCAGCGGCGCGCGCCCGATCGGGCTGCCCTGGTAGAACCAGGTCCCGTCGCGGGCGATGTGGATATCCAGATCCCCGCAGAAGGGCGGGTTCCACAGATGCACCGGCGGCGGGCCCTTTTTCGAGGCGGCGCGCGCCGAGGCCGCCAGCCCGTCCGCGGTGGGGGTCACGATGTTTTGTCCGCTCATAGTTTTTGCCATTTGTCAGTGGGGCCATACTTTCCTGTAAGGTGACCATATAAGGCAATGGCAAGGAGCGGACATGGCTGACGCAGAGACCCTGGTTAAAGATATCGAACGGCTGGGGGAAAAGTTGGCCGAGGCCAAGGCCAGCATCGCCACGCAAATCATTGGGCAACCTACGGTTGTGGACCTGTCCCTGAACGCGATGCTGTCCGGGGGGCATGCCCTGCTGATGGGTCTGCCGGGGCTCGGCAAGACCCTTTTGGTCGATACGCTGAGCACGGTAATGGGGCTGAGCGCGAATCGGGTACAATTCACGCCTGACCTGATGCCGGCGGATATTCTCGGCTCCGAAGTGCTGGAAACCGGCGCGGATGGCGCGCGGTCCTTCCGGTTCCTGGAAGGTCCGATCTTCTGCCAGCTGTTGATGGCGGACGAGATCAACCGCGCCTCGCCCCGGACCCAGTCGGCGCTGTTGCAGGCGATGCAGGAAAAGCATGTGAGCATCGCGGGCCAGGAACGCCCGCTGCCCGCGCCGTTCCATGTGCTCGCCACCCAGAACCCGATCGAGCAGGAGGGCACCTATCCGCTGCCCGAGGCGCAGCTCGACCGCTTCCTGCTCAGGATCGACGTGGATTACCCGGACCGCGAGACCGAGAAGGGCATCCTCATGGCCACCACCGGCATCGACGGCGCGACCGCGCATCCGGTGTTCACCGGGGCGGAGTTGATCCACGCCCAGGAGGTCGTGCGCCGGATGCCCGTGGGCGACGCGGTGGTCGAGATGATCCTCGACCTGGTGCGCGCGTGTCGGCCGAACGAGCCGGAGGCCCATGACGCGGTCAACCGCTCGGTCTCCTGGGGGCCGGGGCCGCGGGCGGCGCAGTCGCTGATGCTGTGCGTGCGGGCGCGGGCGCTTCTGGACGGGCGGCTGGCCCCGTCGGCGGAGGATGTCGCGGCCCTGGCGCGGCCGATCCTGTCGCATCGAATGGCGCTGAGCTTTGCCGCGCGGGCCGAGGGCGTGATCCTCGAGGAGGTCATCGAGAATGTCACCCACGGCGTGACCCGGATCGAGCGGGCCGCGTGAGCAAGACGGGCTTCTCCGAGGCGCGCCATACTCCCGACAGTCTGCGCCACCGTTCGGAAACGGTTTCGGGCACCCTGCCGCCGCTCATGGTGGCGGCGGAACATCTGGCCGCGACCATCATGCTGGGCAATCACGGGCGCAAGCGGGCCGGGACCGGGGACGAGTTCTGGCAGTACCGCCCGGCGGAGGCCGGGGACGGCGTGCGGTCGATCGACTGGCGCCGATCCGCGCGGGCCGACAGCCCCTTCGTGCGGGAAAAGGAATGGCAGGCGGCGCAGAGCCTGATGCTCTGGGTCGATGATGCGCAGTCCATGGGGTTTACCGGCGGGCGCAACCGTCCTTCGAAGTTGCGCCGGGCGCAGACCATCGGCATGGCCTTGGCGATCCTGGCGATCCGGTCGGGGGAGCGGGTCGGGCTGATGAACCTGCCGGAGCCGCCCAAGGCGGGCAATTCGCAGCTGATCCGTCTGGCCGCGGCCCTGATGGACCCCAAACACCCCGAGGATTACGGCAAGCCGGTGGCCCGGGTGATGCCCGCAGGCGCACGGGCGGTATTCCTGTCGGATTTCCTCGGCGACACGGCCTCGGTGGAGAAGGCCCTGACCACGGCGGCGGACCGGGGCGTGAAGGGGGCGCTGGTCATGGTGCTGGACCCCGATGAAGAGGCGTTTCCCTTCGACGGGCGCACGGTGTTCGAGAGCATGTCGGGCGCGATCCGGTTCGAGACGCTGAAGGCCAAGGGCCTGCGCGAGGCCTATCTGCAGCGGCTGGCGGAGCGGAAGGACTGGCTGCAGACGCTGGCGCGGCGCACGGGCTGGCGGCTGGACATTCACCACACCGATCATCCGCCGGAGGACCCGCTCCTCTGGCTCTATCATGCACTGGAACAGGTACGCTGATGTTCACTCTGGGACCCATCGCCTTTGCGTCGCCCGGTCTGCTGCTGCTGCTTCTGGTGCTGCCGATCCTGTGGCTGATCCTGCGCGCGGTGCCGCCTGCGCCGATCACGCGGCGGTTTCCCGGTGTGGCGCTCCTGCTGGGGCTGAACGACCCGGAGAGCGAGACCGACAAGACGCCCTGGTGGCTGTTGTTGCTGCGCGCGCTGGCAGTGGCGGCGATGATCCTGGGCTTCGCGGGCCCGATCCTGAACCCCGACGAGCGGACGCCGGGGACCGGCCCGTTGCTGATCGCGGCCGATGCCAGCTGGGCCTCGGCGCGGGACTGGTCGGCGCGGCAGGACCGGTTGGAGGCGCTGCTGGAAGAGGCGGCGCGCGATGGCCGCCCGGTGGCGCTGGTCACCCTGACCGACCTGCCACCGGCGGAGATCGCCTTCGGCGCGCCGGAGGCCGAGCGCGCGCGCCTGCCCGGTGTGCAGCCCAAGCCCTGGCCGGTGAACGGGCCGGAGGTTCTGGCCTGGTTGGAGGCGGTCGAAGGCGATTTCGACACGTTCTGGATGTCGGACGGGCTGGACTGGCCGGAGCGGGACGCGGTGCGCGCGGCGCTGGAGGCGCGCGGCGCGGTGCGTGTGTTCGAAAGCCCGCGCGCGGTCTTCGGGATCAGCCCGGCGCGGATCGAGGATGGTGAGGTGCGGGTCGAAGTGCTGCGGTCCCCGCCCGCCGGGGAGCGTCCGGTGACGGTGATCGCCCGCGGCCCCGGCCCGAACGGGGTGACCCGGGAGCTGGGCCGCACCGAAGTGGTGTTCGAGGCCGGTGAGGCCACCCAGGAGGCGGTGTTCGACCTGCCGCCGGAGCTGCGCAACCGGGTGACCCGGTTCGAGGTGACGGGGCAGACCACCGCCGGGGCGGTGAGCCTCGCCGATGACGCCCTGCGGCGGCGGGAGATCGCGCTCTTCGCCGGGCGGGACGACCGCGAGGGGCTGGAGCTGCTGACGCCGCTGCACTACCTGCGCCGAGCTTTGGAGCCGACGGCCGACCTGCTGGAGGTGCCGCTGGTCGATGCGCTGCCGGCGAACCCGGATGTGATCATCCTGGCGGATGTGGCGCAACTGGCCCCGACCGAGGCCGAGGGGATCACGGAGTGGGTGGAAAACGGCGGTCTGCTGGTGCGATTTGCCGGGCCGCGGCTGGCGGCGTCCGATGTCTCGCGGCTCGAAGAGGACCCGTTGATGCCGGTGCGCCTGCGCGCGGGCGGGCGGTCCGTCGGGGGCGCGATGAGCTGGGGCGAGCCCAAGGCGCTGCGGCCCTTTTCCTCAAGCTCCCCCTTCTTCGGCCTGCCCCTGCCGGAGGATGTGGCGGTCACCGCTCAGGTAATGGCGCAGCCGGATCCGAACCTGCCCGATCGGGTGGTTGCGGCGTTGACCGACGGCACACCGCTGGTCACCCGCAAGGCCTTGGGGCAGGGGCAGGTCGTTCTGTTCCATGTCACCGCGAATGCGGAATGGTCGAGCCTGCCGCTCTCGGGGCTGTTCGTGCAGATGCTGGAGCGGTTGGCGGTGTCGTCGCGGCCCACGGCGCTGACCGCCGAGGCGCTGGCGGGCACCACATGGGTGCCCGAGCAGCTGTTGGGGCCCTTCGGGACGCTGGAGGAGGCCGGGCAGTTGGCCGGGATCCCGGGCGAGGATCTGGCGGAGGCCCCCCTGAGCGCGGAGGTGCCGCCGGGGCTTTATGCCGGGGATGACCGGCGGCTGGCGCGTAATGTGCTGGGGGCCGGGGCCGTACTGGCGCCGTCCGTCTGGCCCCCATCGATCACGGTCGAGGGGCTGGAAGCGCAGCGGGATCAACCCTTGGCGGGCTTCTTGCTGACGGCGGCGCTGGCGTTGTTGGCGTTGGATATCCTGGCGGCTCTGTGGCTGTCTGGACGGCTGCGGCAGGCCCATGGGGCCGCGGCGGCGGCCCTGGTGGTCGTGCTGCTCGGGCTGGGGACGCCCCCCGCCACGGCGCAGGAGGGCATCCCGGATGACGTGCTGGCGCTGGAGGCGACCACGGCGGTGGTGCTGGCCCATGTGCGCACGGGCGATCCGCGGCTCGACGAGATCGCCTATGCGGGGCTGCGGGGGCTGTCGCAAATCCTCACCCAGCGCACCTCGATCGAGCCGGACGATCCGATCACCGTGGACCTGGAGACCGACGAGCTTGCGTTCTTCCCGTTCCTCTACTGGCCGGTATCGGACAGCCAGCCGCTGCCCTCGGCGGAAGCCTATGCCAAGCTGAACCGCTACTTGCGCGGGGGCGGGATGATCCTGTTCGATACGCGGGATGCGGATGTGGCGCAGTTCGGCAATGACAGCCGGGGAATGCGGGCGCTGCGGCGGCTGGCGGCCCCGCTGGACGTGCCACCCCTCGAGGTGCTGCCGGCCGATCACGTTCTGACGCGGACGTTCTACTTACTGCAGGACTTCCCCGGACGCCATACCAGCCGCACGCTCTGGGTGGAGGCCGCGCCGCCCGACGCGGAGCAGGTCGAGGGAATGCCCTTTCGCAACCTCAATGACGGGGTCACGCCGGTGGTGATTGGCGGGAATGACTGGGCGGCGGCCTGGGCGGTGGACGAGGCCGGGCGCGCCATGGTGCCGGTCGGGCGCGGCTTCTCGGGCCGCCAGCAGCGCGAGCTGGCCTATCGGTTCGGCGTCAACCTGATCATGCATGTGCTGACCGGCAACTACAAATCCGACCAGGTCCATGTGCCGGCACTTCTGGAAAGGCTGGGCCAATGAACAGCGGTACGGTGATCTTCGACCCCTATCTTCCCTGGGCGGTGCTGGGCGCGCTCGGCGTGCTGATGGCGGCGCTTCTGCTCTTTGCGGGGGCGCGGGGGCTTCTGGGCGCCTGGGTGCGCGGGCTGGCGACGGCGGCGCTGCTCCTGGCGCTGGCGAACCCGTCCTTGCAGGAAGAGGATCGCAGCCCGCTGACCGATATCGTGCTGGTGGTGGTGGACGAGACCGCGAGCCAGCGGATTTCCGACCGTACCGAGCAGACCGAGGCGGCGCTCGAAGCGCTGAGCGCCGAGATCACCGCCCGCACCAACACCGAGCTGCGCGTGGTCCGGGTGGGCGACGGGCCGGGCAATGCGGGTACGCTGCTGGTCGCGGCGATGACCGAGGCGCTGTCGGAGATCCCGCAGGCGCGGCTGGCGGGCACGATCCTGCTGAGCGACGGGCAGGTCCATGACCTCGGCCCGATGCCCAACCTGCCGGCGCCCTTGCACCTGCTGCTGACCGGGCGGGAAGGCGACTGGGACCGCCGCCTCGTGGTCAAGACCGCGCCCGCCTTCGGCATCCTGGGCGAAGAGGTCGAGCTGACCGTGCGGATCGAGGACCAGGGCGACGTGCCCGCCGCCGCCCAGGGGCAGGTGTCGCTGGAGATCGCCGTGGACGGGGGGGAGCCCTTTGCCGTGGACGTGCCTGTGGGCCGGGACATCACGGTGCCGCTGTCGCTCGACCATGGCGGCATGAACGTGGTGCAGCTGACCGTGCCCGAGGCCGAGGGCGAGTTGACCGACCGCAACAACGCCGCCGTGGTGCAGATCAACGGGGTGCGTGACCGGTTGCGGGTGCTGCTGGTCTCGGGCGAGCCCCATGCGGGGGAGCGGACCTGGCGCAACCTGCTGAAATCCGACAGCGCGGTGGACCTGGTGCATTTCACCATCCTGCGCCCGCCGGAGAAACAGGACGGTGTGCCGGTCTCGGAATTGTCGCTGATCGCGTTCCCGACGCGGGAGCTGTTCCTGGAGAAGATCGACGATTTCGACCTGATTATCTTCGACCGTTATCGGCGGCGCGGGATCCTGCCGCAGATCTACCTCGCGAACATTGCGCAATATGTCGAAGCGGGCGGTGCGGTCCTGGTGGCCGCGGGGCCGGATTTCGCCTCGGCCAATTCGATCTATCGCTCGCCGCTGGCGGATATCATCCCCGGCGAGCCCACGGCACGGGTGATCGAGGAAGGCTTCACGCCGGAGATCAGCGATGTGGGCAACCGGCATCCGGTGACCGCCGGGCTTGCGCCGACCAACCTGGCCGAGGGGGAAGCGCCCTGGGGCCGCTGGTTCCGCCTGATCGAGGTGGAGCCGATGGCGGGCGAGGTGGTGATGACGGGCCCGGGCGACCGGCCGCTCCTGATGCTGGACCGGGTGGGCGAGGGGCGCGTGGCGCTCTTGGCGTCGGATCACGCCTGGCTGTGGTCGCGGGGCTACGAGGGCGGCGGGCCGCAGCTGGAGCTGCTGCGCCGGTTGGCCCATTGGATGATGAAGGAGCCCGAGCTGGAGGAAGAGGCGCTGACCGCCACCGCCGAGGGCCAGACCATGACCATCACCCGCCGCGCCCTGACCGACGGGGAGCGGGAGGTGACGGTGATCGGCCCGGACGGGGTCGAAACGGTCGTGCCCCTGACCGAGATCGCGCCGGGGCGCTGGAGCGCGGAGTTCACCGGCGCCGAGCCAGGGCTCTACCGTCTGAGCGACGGGGAGCTGGACGCGGTGGTGGGCCTTGGCCCGTCTGCGCCGCGGGAGTTCGAGGAAACCCTGGCCAGCGGCGACAAGCTCGCGGCGGCGGTGGATGCGACCCGGGGCGGGGTGCTGGCGCTGGAGAACGGTGTGCCGCGGCTGCGCGATGTGGGCGAGGGCCGAAATGCCGCCGGGCGCGGCTGGATCGGCCTGACCCCGCGGGAGGCGGCGCTGACCACGGACCTGCGGATCAGCCCGCTCATCGCCGCGTGGCTGTTCCTGGCGCTTGTGGCGCTCCTGACCATCGCGGCCTGGCTGCGCGAAGGGCGGCGAAGCACGCCGAAGGCCGGTTGAGGCTCAGTACGGCAAGCGCAGGGTAAAGGGCGTGCCGGTGTAGCCATCGAGGTTGCACCGGGCGCGGATCACCAGTTCGGTCACGCCTTCGGGCACGCGCACCCCGCCGAGGCTGCGGGTGAAGGGCTGCTCTTCCACATGGGGATGGGCGAGGACCCGTGTGCCCAGGGAGACGCCGTCGGGGGTCAGCACCTCCCACCCGTCCGCGTAATGGTCCCAGCCGGTATCCGGATGGCTCAGGGTGACGGAGATGCGCCAGCCCGCACCGCTACGCTGGGCTTCGGCGGTCTCGATGACCGAGGGGCTGGCCCAGAGCGGGGCGGTGCAGAGCAGGCCCAGGGCCAGCGCGGGGATCAGGGGTCGGGGCATGGGGGTCTCCATCATCAGGGCCCCGCGATCCTGCCACAGGTCGGAGCGCGCGGGGCTCACGAATGCGCCAGCGCGGCTTTCACGCAACTGATACAAATCTGAAGGGCCGTTGTTACAGAACCGTTGCATCCCGAAGGCGCTAAACCTTGGGGAATCACATGAAAAAATCCGTTCTGCTGAGTGGCGCCGCCTGCGCGCTCACCGCCGGGCCCGCACTGGCCGACATGAATTTCAACCGGATCGCGTCCTTTCCGGTCACGGCCAACTTCGACGGGGCGGTGCCGGAAGAAACCTCTGCCGAGATCATCGATGCCACCGCCGATGGCATGGTGCTGGTCTACACCGACAGTCCGGCGGGGGTGCTCGGGGCGATCGACATCACCGACCCGGCGAACCCGCAGCCCCTGGGCACCATGGCGATGGATGGCGAGCCGACGGCCGTGTCGATCATCGGCACAACGGCCTTCGTGGGGATCAACACCTCCGAGAGCTACACCGAGCCGTCGGGCATGGTGAAGGCCATCGACGTGACGAGCATGACCGAACCGGCCCGTTGCGACCTCGGCGGGCAGCCCGACAGCACCGCGAAGGCGCCGGACGGGTCGTTCATCGCCGTGGCCATCGAGAACGAGCGTGACGAGGACCTGGGAGAGGGCCGCGTACCGCAGATGCCGGCGGGCGACCTGGTCATGATCGACGTGGTCGATGGCAGCCTCGATTGTGGCAGCCTGATCCGCGCGGACCTTACGGGGCTTGCGGATGTGGCGGGAGAGGACCCGGAGCCGGAATTCGTGGATATCAACGGGCTCGGCGAGACGGTCGTGACCCTGCAGGAGAACAACCATATCGTCGTGGTTGCGCGGGACGGGTCGATCGTCTCGCATTTCTCCGCCGGGTCGGTGGATCTGGACGGGATCGACGCCACGGATGAACGCGGCGCGCTGATCTTCACCGAGAGCCAGCCGGACCGGGTGCGGGAGCCCGACGGGGTGCAGTGGATCGATGATACCCATTTCGCCATCGCCAATGAGGGCGACATGGATGGCGGGGCGCGGGGGATGACGATCTTCGCCAAGGATGGCACCGAGCTGTTCGAAACCGGCGCGTCCTTCGAGCATGCCATTGTGCAGATCGGGCATTACCCGGACCGGCGCTCGGATGCCAAGGGGGTTGAGCCAGAGGGAATGGAATTCGGGGTATTCGACGGCACGCCGTTCGTCTTTGTCATGGCGGAGCGGGCCTCGGTCGTGGGGGTCTATGACGTGAGCGACCCGGCGGCACCGGTGCTCAAGCAGCTTCTGCCTTCCGGCATCTCTCCGGAAGGGGCGGTGGCGATCCCGTCCCGGGGCCTGCTGGCCACGGCCAACGAGTATGACGGGCTCGAGGACGGCGCGGCGCGTGCCCATGTGATGCTCTACGAATACCAGGAAGCCCCTGCGGCCTATCCGCAGCTGACCTCTGAAGGCGCGGGAGAACTGATCGGTTGGGGGGCGATCTCGGGCATGGTCGCTGGGGAAGGCAGCACGATCTACGCGGTGAATGACAGCTTCTATGGCTTCCAGCCGACGATCTACACCATCGACGCCTCCACCACCCCGGCGCGGATCACCGCCGCGACGCCGGTCACTCGCGCGGGCCGTCCGGCACAGAAGCTCGACCTCGAAGGCATCGTCCTAGACGGGGAGGGCGGCTTCTGGGTCGCCTCCGAAGGGCGCACGGACCGTGTTGTGCCCCATGCGCTCTATCATGTCTCCGCCCAGGGCGAGATCCAGGCGGAAATCGGTCTTCCGCCGGAGCTGATGGCGGTGGAGCGGCGCTTCGGCTTCGAGGGCATCACCAAGGTTGGAGATACCCTGTGGATGGCCGTGCAGCGGGAGTGGGCGGACGATCCCGAGCACCACGCCAAGCTGGTGTCCTACAATATCGAGACCGAGGAATGGGGCGCGGTGCTTTATCCCAAGGCAGCGCCGGAGACAGGCTGGGTCGGCCTGTCGGAGATCAGCGCCCATGGCGATCACGTCTATATCGTGGAGCGGGACAACCGGCACGGGCTGGAGGCAGTCACCAAACGGGTCTACCGCGTGCCGCTGGCCGAGATGGTGCCCGCCACGCTGGACGGAGACGATATGCCCATCGTGTCCAAGGAATTGGTGCGCGACCTGCTGCCGGATCTGACTGCGACGGGTGGTTACGTGCTCGACAAGGTCGAAGGGCTCGCAATCCTGCAAACCGGAGAGATCTTCGTGTCCACCGATAATGACGGGGTCGAGGATCATTCCGGGGAGACGATGTTTTTCTCCATCGGCACCGCGCCTTAGGCCCGGTTTCCATCAATGGATCGACCCGTCAGGGCCCACCCTCCTGTGGGCCCTGTCTGTTCTGGGGTTCAGCGACTCGGTTTCCCGCCGCCGCCTTGGGCGAATGCCGTTCTGATGAGCGGTTGAGTGCGAAAACCTCCTCCTTAACCCGAGTCAAAGCCAGATATTTTCATTTTGCAAAAGCTGGTTGTCCCTGAATTCATTGCGATAAAATGCGCCAGTGGATGAAAGGGTGTAAATGTGTAAATCAAAACTTACAGATTGCAATGTCCATCAACTATGACATACTGCGAAGGTCGATTGGCCGCATGCTTGGCCAGTCGTGGGACGATCCGGTTCTGAACCCAGACCTCGGCGCCAGTGAGTCCCCCTCGGAAACTGAATAACGGAGGAGATCAGCATGGCTGATGACACCGATAAGGTCTGGCCGACAGGTCTGACACTCGAAGAAGCCGAAGAAGTGCATAGCTATCTCATCGATGGTACGCGCGTTTTCGGTGTGATCGCGCTGCTTGCGCATTTTCTCGTGGCGGCCGCCACGCCCTGGCTCGGATAAGGGGGTCACGTCATGAACAATGCAAAGATGTGGCTCGTCGTTCCGCCCGCCGTGGGCGTCCCGGTTTTCCTCGGCGCTGTGGCTGTCGGCTCCTTCGCGGTCCATGTGGCCGTTCTGAGCAACACCTCCTGGGTGTCCGACTTCCTGTCCGGCAATGAGCTCGGCTCCGGGGATTCCGCAGCCCTGTTGCAGCAGCAAGAGGCCGCGACCGCCAAGGCGTCCTATGTTCTTCCGGATGTGAACGGAGCCCAGCAGGTTCTGATCGTCATGCCGGACGGAACGACCCGGACGGCCGTGCTGCAGGGCGAGACCCTGGCCTCCGCCTCGCCGACCGTCCCGCCGTCGTCCTACTGAAGGGGCACGGCAGAAATATCTCCGCCCCGGGTATGACCGAGCCCCGGGCGGAGACCTGACGGAGAAATTCATGTCCTTCAACCTCAAGGCACTTGCCCTGCAACGGATTGCGACCCTCGGGCCGCGCTACCTTCCGTTTGCGGATGTCGCGACGCCGGAGGTTCCCCTCAGCCGCCTTCTGCGGCTGTCATTGTTTCAAGTCACGGTGGGCATGGCGCTCGTTCTGCTGGTCGGCACCCTGAACCGGGTAATGATCGTGGAGCTTGACGTGCCGGCCACGCTGGTCGCGGGGATGCTCGCGCTCCCCTTGCTGTTCGCGCCCTTCCGCACGCTGATCGGGCATCGCTCCGACGCCCATGTCTCGGCTCTGGGCTGGCGGCGTGTGCCCTATATCTGGAAAGGCACGCTCTATCAGTTCGGCGGGTTCGCCATCATGCCCTTCGCGCTGCTTGTGCTGTCGGGCTATGGCGAGTCCGGGGACCTGCCCCGATGGATCGGGATGGCGGCCGCGGGCCTTGCCTTCCTGCTGGTCGGTGCGGGGTTGCACATGGTGCAGACCGTGGGGCTGGCGCTGGCCACGGACCTGGTGCCGGACGAGGACCATCCCAAGGTCGTGGGCCTGATGTATGTGATGCTGCTCTTCGGGATGGTGGCGAGTGCGCTGGTCTATGGCCTGCTTTTGGAGAATTACACGCCAGGCCGCCTGGTGCAGGTGATCCAGGGCAGTGCGGTGGTGACCGTTGCGCTGAACCTGACCGCCATGTGGAAGCAGGAGGCGCGCAACCGGGACCGGGCCGCCGCGCAGAAGGCCGCGCCGAGGGTCACGTTCCGCGAGGCATGGGACCGGCTGGTGGCCGTGCCGGGGACGCTGCGCCTGCTGGTGGTGATCGGGCTTGGGACCTTCGGGTTCGGCATGGCCGATGTGTTGCTTGAGCCCTATGGCGGGCAGGCCCTCGGCCTGTCGGTGGCGCAGACCACGAAGCTGACCGCGCTGCTGGCCGGCGGTTCCCTGATCGGTTTTGCCATCGCCTCGCGCGTCCTGAGCCGGGGCCTGGCGCCCGATGCGCTGGCCCGGGTGGCGGCCAGCATCGGCATTCCGGGATTTGCGGCGATCATCGCCGCCTCGCAGGGCTTCGGCACAGCACTTTTCCTGACGGGGACGTTGACCACGGGGATCGGTGCGGGCCTGTTCGGCCACGCCACCCTGACCGCCGCGATCCAGCGCGCACCCAAGGGCCAGATCGGCCTGGCGCTCGGCGCATGGGGCGCGGTGCAGGCGACCTGCGCCGGGATCGGCGTGGCGCTGGCCGGCATCCTGCGCGATGTGCTTGTCAATCTGCCGGGCGAGGAGGGACTTGGTGTCCACACGCCCTACAATGTTGTATTCGGAATCGAGATCCTGTTCCTGGCCTTGGCCGTGCTCGTTGCACTCCCTCTCGGAGCGCGCCTTGTACGTCGGGCCATTCAGTCCTGACCTTCGGCGTGCGAAAGCCGCGGGCAACCCGGGAGGAGAAAGACCACCATGGCAACAGTAATTTCACGGCTCTTCAGCGCCGAGGCGGGGGCCAACAAGGTCGCCAAAACGTTCGAGCGCGCGCGGTTTCCCCGGCGCGATACCCACGTGGTGCGCATGGGCGAGGATCATACGGTGGCTTCGGTGACCGACGCGATGGTGTCGCTTGGCGTCGCCGAAGAGACGGCCCGGGCCTATACCTCCAAGATGGCCGATGGCGGTGCGGTATTCGTGGTGAAGGCGACCTATAAGCCGCTGACCGCCAAGACCATCGCCCGTGAGATCCTCGATGCTGCCGATACGGTCGACATGGGGGCGGTCGAGGAAGAGAACTGGGTGAAGGACGAGATCGAGCCGATGTCTTCGGTGCTTGACGATCACCCGCTGTTCTTCACGCGGGTCCGCGAGACCCACGAGCGCAAGGGGCCGGTGACCGCCGGGATCATGCCGCTTCTGTCCAAGCGCAAACCGCATTCCAGTTCGGTGATTTCCGGGGGCAAGAAAATGTCCTTCTGGCCCATGCCGCTCCTGCGCGAGGGGCTGATCACCAAGCCGCGCCTGCGCAAGGATGGGCCGGTGACCGCCCGGCTCCCCTTTCCCCTGCTGAGCGGCGGCAAGCGGGACAAATCGGTGATCCCCGGCGGCAAGCTGATCGTGGAAGAGAACCTCGGCATCCCGTCGATCATCCGGCGCTGAGCGCAGCGCCATCGTGTAAAGGCCCGCTTCGGCGGGTCTTTTGCGTTCCGGGGCAGGTGTTTCGGGCGCAGTCTCCGGACCTGGGGGAAGAAAACGCTTGCCAAATTCTGAATTGGTTATATTTTCTTACCAATCGAGATTGGGGAGAGCAGATCATGGAGATGCCGACACCGGATGCGGGGATCCTGGCCAAGAAGGACAGGGTCGTCGCGTTGCTGCAAGAGGTTCTGCCAAGGGACGCGGTGATCCATGAGCCGCATGAGACCCGCGCCTATGAATGCGATGCGCTCACAGCTTACAAGTGCCCGCCGCTTGCCGCGGTCCTGCCGTCGAGCACCGAGGAGGTCGCCGCGGTCCTGAAGATATGCCATGCCGAAGGGGTGCCGGTGGTGCCGCGCGGGTCGGGCACGTCGCTTGCGGGCGGGGCCTTGCCCACCGCCGATTGCGTGATCCTCGGCGTGGCCCGGCTGAACAAGGTGCTGGAGACCGATTATGACAACCGGATCATCCGGGTGCAGTCGGGGCGCACGAACCTGAGCGTGAGCGGCGCCGTGGAGGAAGAGGATTTCTTCTATGCGCCCGACCCGTCCTCGCAGCTGGCCTGCGCCATCGCCGGCAACATCGCGATGAATTCCGGCGGGGCCCATTGCCTGAAATACGGGGTGACGACCAACAACCTGCTGGGGGTCACCATGGTGATGATGGATGGTACCGTGGTCACGATCGGCGGTGCGCATCTGGATGCGGGGGGGCTCGACCTGCTGGGGGTGATCTGCGGCTCCGAAGGACAGTTGGGCGTGGTGACCGAGGCGACGCTGCGCATCCTGCGCAAGCCCGAAGGCGCGCGTCCGGTCCTGATCGCCTTTGACGAGAACGAGGTCGCGGGGGCCTGCGTGGCCGACATCATCAAGGCCGGCGTGCTGCCCGTGGCGATCGAGTTCATGGACAAGCTCTGCATCGAGACCTGCGAGAATTTCGCCAAGGCGGGCTACCCGGAATGCGAGGCGCTGCTGATCGTGGAGGTCGAAGGCTCCGAGGCGGAGATCGACGCGCAGCTCGGCGTGATCCTCGACATCGCGCGCAAGCACAACCCGGTGGAGCTGCGCCAGAGCCAGTCGGCCGAGGAAAGCGCCAAGATCTGGTTGGGTCGGAAATCGGCCTTCGGCGCCATCGGGCAGTTGAACGATTACATGTGCCTCGACGGCACGATCCCGGTCTCGGAACTGCCCTATGTGCTGCGCCGGATCGGGGAGATGTCCAAGGAGTACGGGTTGCAGGTGGGCAACGTGTTCCATGCGGGCGACGGCAACATGCATCCGCTGATCCTGTTTGATGCGAACAAGGACGGGGATCTGGAGCTGTGCGAGGCGTTCGGGGCGGAGATCCTCAAGCTCTGCGTGGAGGTCGGCGGCTGCCTGACCGGGGAGCATGGGGTCGGGATCGAGAAACGCGACCTGATGGGGGCGCAGTTCACGGGTGCGGACATGGAGATGCAGTTGCGGGTCAAGGACGTGTTCGATCCGGCCTGGCTGCTCAACCCGGCGAAGGTGTTTCCCCTGGCGGTGACCGAGGCGCGCCGGGGGCGTGCGGCGGCCTGAGCGGGGCATCGGGGGAGGGGGCGCCGCCCCCGCGCGCCTTGGGCGTCCCCCCGGAATATTTTTGCAAAGATGAAGGGACGGGGTCATGCAGACACCGGGGAGCGAGGCCGAACTGGCCGAGGTGATCGCAGGTGCCGATGCGCCCTTGCGCATACGGGGCGGCGGGACGCGGCCCATCGGCAAGCCCGTGGCGGGGGAGGTTCTGTCCACGGCGGCCCTGTCGGGGATCGGGCTTTACGAGCCCGGCGCGCTGACGCTGGTGGCGCAGGCCGGCACGCCGCTGGCAGAGGTGGAGGCCGCGCTTGCGGCGGAGCGGCAGCGCCTGCCGTTTGAGCCGATGGACCACCGGGGGCTGCTGGGCAGTGCCGGGGAGCCGACCCTCGGCGGGGTCGTGGCGGGGAATGTTTCGGGCCCGCGCCGGATCCAAGCCGGCGCCTGCCGCGACAGCCTGATAGGGGTGCGCTTCGTCACGGGCGAAGGGGCGGTGGTCAAGAATGGTGGGCGGGTGATGAAAAACGTGACCGGCTATGATCTTGTGAAGCTGATGGCGGGCAGTCACGGCACCCTCGGGGTGCTGACCGAGGTCAGTTTCAAGGTGCTGCCCCAGACCGAGACCGAGGCCACGCTGACGGTCACCGGGCTGGACGATGCGACCGCGGTGGCGGCGCTGTCCAGGGCGCTGGGCGCGCCCTATGAGGTGAGCGGGGCGGCACATCTGCCGCGCGGTGCGGACGGGCCGGAGACCCATGTGCGGATCGAGGGGTTCGAGACTTCGGTCATCTACCGGACAGGGAAGCTGACGGAACTGCTGGGCAAATTCGGGCCGGTGCGCGTCGAGGCCGACCCGGCGGCGAGCCGTTCGACCTGGGTCGCGATCCGCGACGTGGCGGCGTTCCATGGCACCGCGGGCGATGTCTGGCGCATCTCGGTCAAGCCGTGCGATGGGCCAGCGGTCGGGGCGGCCCTGGGCGGTGACGTGATCTATGACTGGGGCGGCGGGCTCGTCTGGGCCCATGTGGCGCCGGGCCGGGATGTGCGCGGCGCGCTGGCCGGTCTGCCGGGCGGTTTTTCCGGACACGCGACCCTGATCCGGGCCGCCGAGGCGACCCGCGCCGCCCAGCCCGTGTTCCAGCCCGAACCCGCGCCCCTCGCCGCGATCAGCGCAGGCCTGCGGGCGAAATTTGACCCCAAGGGCATCCTCAACCCCGGCCTGATGGCCTGACCGCACCGCCAGGGAGACATTCATGCAAACCCATTTCACCCCCGAGCAGCTCAAGGATCCGGCCACGGCCCGGTCCAACGAGATCCTGCGCAGCTGCGTCCATTGCGGGTTCTGCACCGCGACCTGCCCGACCTACCAGGTACTGGGCGACGAGCTCGACAGCCCGCGGGGCCGGATCTATCTGATCAAGGACATGATCGAGAACGACCGGCCCGCGGACCCGCAGACCGTCAAGCATATCGACCGCTGCCTGAGCTGCCTTGCCTGCATGACCACCTGCCCCTCGGGGGTGCATTACATGCACCTGGTCGATCACGCGCGGGAGTATATCGAGAACACCTACAAGCGGCCCCTGTACGAACGCATGCTGCGCTGGACGCTGGCGCGGATCCTGCCCTATCCGATGCGGTTCCGAGTGGCGATGCTGGGCGCGAAGATCGCGCGCCCCTTCGCGGGCCTGATCCCCGAAAAGCGCCTGCGCGCCATGGTGGAGATGGCGCCCAAAACCATCCCGCCGGTCAGCCGCAATGACGACCCGCAGGTCTTCCCGGCCATTGGCCCGCGCCGTAAGCGCGTGGCGCTGATGACCGGCTGCGCCCAGCGGGCGCTGAACACCGATATCAACGATGCCACGATCCGGGTGCTGCGGCGGCTCGGCTGCGAGGTGGTGATCGCGGAAGGGCAGGGCTGCTGCGGGGCGCTGACCCATCACATGGGCAAAACCGCCGAGAGCCATGGGACCGCGGCCCACAACATTCGTGCCTGGCACCGCGAGATGGCGGGCGAAGGCCTCGACGCCATCGTCATCAACACCTCGGGCTGCGGCACGACGGTGAAGGATTACGGCCACATGTTCCGCAACGAGGCGCTGGCCCAAGAGGCCGCCGCGGTGGCCGCCATCGCCAGGGACATCTCCGAGGTGCTGATCGACCTGGAGGTGCCCGAACAGGATCGCTTCAGCCAGGGCCTGACCGTGGCTTATCATGCCGCGTGCTCGCTGCAACATGGCCAGCAGATCAAGACCTATCCCAAGGACCTGCTGCGCCGGGTCGGGTTCAAGGTGGTGGAGCCGGAGGACGCGCATCTGTGCTGCGGTTCGGCCGGGACCTACAACCTGATGCAACCGGACATCTCCAAGGAACTGAAGGCGCGGAAAGTCGCCACTCTGGAGGCCAAGGCGCCGGATCTGATTGCCGCGGGCAATATCGGCTGCATGATGCAGATCGGCTCTGGCACCGGCATCCCGATCGTGCATACGGTCGAGCTTATCGACTGGGCGACGGGCGGACCGAAACCTGCTGGGCTGGGTACGGTGGAGGCTGCCTGAGTTCTGCCCCATTCGGGGTGTAGGACAGCGCAACCAGACGGTCGGCAGAGGACGGAGACTGGGATGATCGGATTGCGCGCCGCGCTGCTGGTGCTGCTCGGCCTGATGGGCGGGCCGCTGGCGGCGCAGGACAAGCCTCTGGAGGCGTTGGAGACCGCCGACAAGATCCGCGCCTACCAGGCGGTGGGGCGGCTCGATATCGGCGGGCGGGGGTTCTGTACCGGCACGCTGGTTACCATGGACCTGGTGCTGACGGCGGCCCATTGCCTTTATGACAAGCGCAGCGGCGCCCGGGTGCCCGCGACCGAGATCACCTTCAAGCCGGGGCTGCGCAACGGACGGGCGGCGGCCTATCGCAGCATCCGGCGCGCCGCGGTGCATCCGGACTATACCTACGGCGACCCCGACACGATCCAGCGGGTCGCGACCGACCTCGCCATCCTGGAACTGGCCCAGCCGATCCGGCAATCCAACATCACCCCTTTGGTCGTCGACCAGACGCCGCGCTGGCTGACCCAGGTGGCGCTGGTGTCCTATGCCCGCGACCGCGAGGAGGTGTTGTCGCTGCAGCAATCCTGCCGGGTGCTGGAACGCGAGGCGGCGGTGCAGGTGTTGTCCTGCGATGTGGATTTCGGCTCTTCCGGGGCACCGGTGCTGAGCTGGCTCGGCGGGGTGCCGCGGGTGGTGTCGGTGGTCTCGGCCAAGTCGATCTATAACGAGGAACGGGTGGCCCTGGCCGTGAAGGTCGAGACCGCAGTGGAGGATCTGCGCGCGCACCTGTCCGAGACCGACGGGGTGTTCAAGCGCGAGGCCCCGCAAATCCGCACCCTGACGCGAGAGCGCGCGATGGACGGGGCCGGGGCGAAATTTCTGCGCCCCTGAGCCGCGCCGGGCCCTTGAAAGCCTGAGATTCCCTTCCCACATTCCGGATGTCGGACGCCACACGGGTCCGGCGATTTGACAGGGGTCGCCCCGGATGGGGGGCCTCGCACATCGTGAACATCGCTCAAGGAGGATGACCATGCGAACCATTGATATGTCCCCGCTTTACCGTGCCACCGTCGGTTTTGATCACTTCGCCGACCTCGTGGACCGGGTCATGCGCGCCGATGCCGGCAACCAGCCGAGCTACCCGCCGTTCAACATCGAAAAGACCGACGACGACGCCTATCGGATCTCGATCGCAGCCGCCGGGTTCGGCGAAGACGACCTGAACATCGAGGTGCGCGAGAACGCGCTGATCGTCACCGCCAAGAAGCCCGAGGATGATGCCGAGCGCACCTATCTGCACCGCGGGATCGCCACCCGCGCGTTCGAGCGGCGCTTCCACCTGGCCGACCATGTCCATGTGACCGGTGCCAGCCTCGTCAACGGGATGCTCGACATCGAGCTCAAGCGCGAGGTGCCCGAGGCGCTGAAACCCCGGCGCATTGCCATCGGCAACAGCACCCCGGCGGTCGAAGGCACCGTCGCCGCCTGAGCCGCGGCTTTTACCGACCTCGTGACGGGCGTGCGCAAGCGCGCCCGTTTTGCGTTTCGCCTTGCGCTGCCCGTCGCAGATTTGCACCCTGTGCCTTGAGGGAGGGCTGCTCATGCGACTGGAAGGAAAAACCGCGATCGTCACCGGGGGCGGGTCGGGATTCGGGGCCGGGATCGTGCGCAAGTTCGCCGCCGAGGGCGCGCAGGTGATCGTGGCCGACATCAACAAGGGCGCGGCCGAGGCCGTGGCCGAAGAATATGGCGGAACGGCGGCGCAGGTCGATGTCTCTGACGCGGACAGCATGGCCGCTTTGGCCGAGGCCCACGGCGCGCCCGATATCCTCGTCAACAATGCGGGCATCACCCATCTGCCGAAACCCATGGAAGAGGTGACCGAGGAGGAGTTCGACCGCGTGCTCGCCGTCAACGCCAAGTCGGTCTATCTCAGCGCCCGGGTCTTCGTGCCCGCGATGAAGGCGCGCGGCAGCGGCGCGATCCTCAACATCGCGTCGACCGCCGGGGTCAGCCCGCGCCCGAAGCTCAACTGGTACAACGCCTCCAAGGGCTGGATGATCACCGCCACCAAGGCGATGGCGGTGGAACTGGCGCCTTTCGGCATCCGCGTCAACGCGCTCAACCCCGTGGCGGGTGAGACGCCGCTGCTCGCCTCCTTCATGGGGGAGGACACGCCGGAGATGCGCGCGAAATTCCTCGCCACGATCCCCCTGGGCCGGTTTTCGCAGCCCGAAGACCTGGGTAACGCGGCGGCCTTCCTGTGCTCGGACGAGGCCAGCATGATCACCGGGGTCGCCATGGAAGTGGACGGGGGCCGGTGCATATGACCGGCGCGCGCCAGATCGACGTGGATATCGCGGTGTTCGCGGGGCGGTTCGACAGTCAGCCGCTGGTTTTCGCGCATCTGCTCGACGTGGCGCCGGATCTCGATCTCGGCCATGTGGAGGTGCTGCAGGATCGCGGCATCCGGCGCCGGCTGGAGGGGTTCTTTCCGCCGCAAACGGTCACCCGCCTGCTGGTGGCGCTGGACGAGGATGACACGCTCGTTCTGGTACTGCCGGAGGCCGGGTTCTTCGAGGGCAGCGCCCGCCTGAGTGCTCTCGGCCCGGCGCGGGGGCGGGTCCTGCGGGCATGAGCGCGCGGATGCGGCCCGGTCCGCGCAACCTGATCACCGATGTGGCGGGGCTGCGCGTGGGTCATGCGCAGGACGCGGGCGTGAAATCCGGGGTCACGGTGCTGACCGCGGACGCCCCCTTCACCGCCGGGGTGCATGTCATGGGCGGTGCCCCCGGCACGCGGGAGACGGACCTTCTGGCCCCGGACAAGACGGTGGAGCAGGTGGATGCGCTGGTGCTGTCGGGCGGCTCGGCCCTGGGGCTCGACGCGGCCTCGGGCGTGGCGGATGCCCTGCGCGCGGCGGGGCGCGGGTTCGACGTGGGCGGGCAGCGCGTGCCGATCGTGCCCGCTGCGATCCTCTTCGATCTGCTCAATGGCGGCGACAAGGACTGGATGGTGAACCCCTATAACTGGCTGGGGCGCGAGGCGCTGGAAGCCGCAGCACCCGAGTTCGCGCTGGGCACCGTCGGGGCCGGGACCGGGGCCTTGACCGCGACGCTGAAGGGTGGGCTTGGCTCTGCCTCGGTGGTGCTGCCGGACGGGGTGTGCGTGGGCGCGCTCGTGGCCGTCAATGCGCTGGGCTCGGCGACCATGGGTCCGGGGCGGCATTTCTGGGCGGCCCCGTTCGAGATGGGCACGGAATTCGGCGGGTTGGGCATGGGCGCGGTCGATCCCGCGGCGCTGCCTGCAATCAAGGGCGGGCACAAGACCGCGACGACCATCGCCATCGTTGCCACCGACGCGGCGCTGAGCCAGGCCGCCTGCACCCGCATGGCGGCGGCCGCCCATGACGGGATGGCCCGGGCGCTGGTCCCGTCGCACACGCCCATGGACGGCGATCTGGTCTTTGCGGCCTCCCACGGGGACAAGGCGGGCGATCCGCTGATGATCGGCCATGCGGCGGCCCTGTGCCTCGCCCGTGCCATCGCCCGTGGGGTGTACGCCGCGACGCCGGAGGCGGGCGACCTGCTGCCCTGCTGGTCGGACCTGCCGGGTTAGGCCAGCAGCGCGCTCGTCAGCGGGCCGTCAGGCTCTGCCAGATCGTCGATCACGTCGAAATGGTGCCGCCCCGCGGCGATGCGATGCTGCGCGCCCCAGGCCTCGGCCAGCCAGCGGGCCTGGTCGAGAAAAACCGGCCGTTCCTCGGCCCCGACCCAGACGGTGACCGGGCAATCGGGGGCGGGGGCGTGCAGGGGGCTCTCGGCCGCCGCGATCTCCGGGGTCAGGCGCAGGGTTTCGGCCATCTCGGTCCTCAACAGCGGCTCGAGATCGCTGACCGGCGAGATCGGCACGATCCGCGCCACCCGCGACAGCACCTCGGGCGCGAGCCCGGCCGCGGGCATCCGGGCCACCAGGTGCCCGCCGGCGGAATGGCCCGTCAGCCGGATCGGACCCGCCACATGCCGCGCGGCCAACGCGATCGCGCCGCGCACCGATGCGGTGATCTCGGGGATCGTCACCTCGGGGCAGAGCGGATAGCCGGGCATGGCCACGGCCCAGCCCCGCGCCAGCGGCCCAGCGGCAAGATGGGACCAGTCCGTGCGGTCGAACCGCCGCCAGTAGCCGCCATGGACGAAAACGACCAGCCCCGCCGGTGTACCCTCGGGCAGGAACAGGTCCAGCTTCTCGCGCGGATGGGCGCCATGGGCGATCCCGATCTCGCCGCGCGCGCCCTCGCGGAACGCGGCCGCCGCCCGTGGCCAACGCTCCACATACGCACTTGCCCCGGGGATGAAGCTCGCGTTGTCATATGCCGCCGTCCAGTCCATCCGCGCCTCTCTTGTCCTTGTCCGGTCGCCCGGTTAGCTGTGGGTGTGACACATCAGACGTGGGAGGGTCCAGAATGCTCGATACAGTGACGGAATTGCGGGAACACCTGAAGGATCCCGCGCTCCTGGCCAGCAAGGCCTATTTCGCGGGTGCCTGGACGGATGCGGACAGTGGCGCGACCTTCCCGGTGACCAACCCGGCGCGCGGCGACGTGATCGCCCATGTGCCCGACCTGGGCCGGGCCGAGACCGCCCGCGCCATCGCCGCCGCAGACGCCGCGCAGAAGCCCTGGGCCGCGCGCACCGCCAAGGACCGCGCGCAGGTGTTGCGGCGCTGGTTCGACCTGATCGTCGGGAATGCCGACGACCTGGCGCGGATCCTGACCGCCGAGATGGGCAAGCCGCTGGCCGAAGCCAGGGGCGAGGTGATGTATGGCGCGTCTTTCGTGGAATGGTTCGCCGAAGAGGCCAAGCGCCTCTATGGCGAGACCATCCCGGGTCATTTGCCGGACGCGCGCATCCAGGTGATCCGCCAGCCCATTGGCGTGGTGGGGGCGATCACCCCGTGGAACTTCCCCATTGCCATGATCACCCGCAAGGCCGCGCCGGCGCTGGCGGCCGGCTGCGCCTTCCTGTCGAAACCGGCCGAGGACACGCCGCTCTCGGCGCTGGCGCTGGCGGTTCTGGCCGAACGGGCGGGGATCCCTGCAGGGCTCTTCGCCGTGCTGCCGAGCAGTGATTCCTCGGCCATTGGCAAGGAATTCTGCGAGAACCATACCGTGCGCAAGCTGACCTTCACCGGCTCGACCCAGGTGGGGCGCATCCTGCTGGCGCAAGCCGCCGATCAGGTGAAGAAATGCTCGATGGAGCTGGGCGGCAACGCGCCCTTCATCGTGTTCGACGATGCCGATCTCGACAAGGCGGTCGAGGGGGCGATGGCCTGCAAGTTCCGCAACGCGGGCCAGACCTGCGTCTGCGCCAACCGGATCTATGTGCAGGACGGGGTCTATGACGCCTTCGCCGAGAAGCTGGCCGCCGCGGTGGAGGAGCTGAAGGTCGGGGATGGCGCGGCCGAGGGTGTGACCATCGGCCCGCTGATCAATATGCCCGCGGTGGAGAAGGTGCAGGATCACCTCGACGACCTGCGCGCCAAGGGTGGAACGGTCGTGACCGGGGGCGAGACACATCCCCTCGGCGGCACGTTCTTCACCCCCACGGTGGTGACCGGCGTGACGCAGGAGATGAAAGTGGCGCGGGAGGAAACCTTCGGCCCGGTCGCGCCGCTCTTCCGGTTCACGGAGGAGGACGAGGTCATCGCCATGGCCAATGACACGATCTTCGGGCTCGCGGGGTATTTCTACGCCCGCGACATCGGCCGGATCACCCGGGTGTCCGAGGCGCTGGAATACGGCATCGTCGGGATCAACACCGGCATCATCTCGACCGAAGGGGCGCCCTTCGGCGGGGTCAAGCAATCGGGGCTTGGGCGCGAAGGGTCCCGCCACGGGATCGACGAGTATCTCGAGATGAAATACATCTGCCTGTCGATCTGACGGGTCGCCGCCGGGGCCAAGCCCGTTGGAACGGGCTTAAGCCGCTTGCAAGCGGCTTGGTCGAGGCGCCCTACGGCGCCTCGATGCCCGGATGTCAGGCGTGGATCGCCCCGTCGCCGCAGGCCAGGGCCGCTTCGCGCATGGCCTCGGAATAGGTCGGGTGCGCGTGGCAGGTGCGGGCCAGGTCCTCGGCCGCCGCCCCGAATTCCATCGCGACGCAGACCTCGTGGATCAGGTCGCCCGCCATGGGGCCGATCACATGGGCGCCGAGGATCCGGTCGGTTGCCTTGTCTGCCAGCAGCTTGACGAACCCGTCGGCGGCGAAATTGGCCTTCGCCCGACCGTTGCCCATGAAGGAGAACTTGCCCACCTTGTAGGCGACGCCCTCGGCCTTGAGTTGTTCCTCGGTCTTGCCGACGCTGGCGACCTCGGGATGGGTGTAGATCACCCCGGGGATCACGCCGTAATTCACATGGGGGTGCTGCCCGGCGATCATCTCGGCCACGGCCATGCCCTCGTCCTCGGCCTTGTGGGCCAGCATCGGCCCCTCGATCACGTCTCCGATCGCATAGACCCCGGGCACATTCGTGCGGTAGCTGCCGTCGGTGGCGATCTGCCCCCGTTCGGTCATCTTCACCCCCAGGGCGTCGAGCCCGAGCCCCTCGGTGAACGGTTTACGCCCGGTGGAGACGAGCACGATGTCTGCTTCAAGGCTATCCTCGCTGTCATCCTTGCGCATCTTGTAGGTGACCTTGGCCTTGCTCTTGGTCGCGGCCACTTTCTGCACTGCAGCGCCGGTGATGAATTTCAGCCCCTGCTTGGTGAGGATCTTCTGGAACTGGCGGGCAACCTCGAGGTCCTGGCCCGGGGTGATCCCGTCCATGAACTCGATCACCGAGACCTCGGTGCCGAGCCGCGCATAGACCGAGCCAAGCTCCAGCCCGATCACGCCGCCGCCGACCACGACCATGCGCTTGGGGATCTTGCCCAACTCCAGCGCGCCGGTGGAGGTAACGACGACCTTTTCGTCGATCTCGACCTCCGCGCCGGGGATCGAGGCAGGCTCGGAGCCAGACGCAATGATGATGTGCTTGGCCTCGTGGGTCTCGTCGCCAACCTTGACCTTGCCCGCCTCGGGGATCGAGGCCCAGCCCTTCAGCCAGTCGACCTTGTTCTTCTTGAACAGGAACTCGATGCCCTTGGTGTTCTGGCCGATCACGTCGTCCTTGTAGGCCAGCATGGTTTTCCAGTCGATTTTCGGCGCGGGCACCTTGATGCCCATCTTCTCGAAGTTGTGCTCGGCCTCGTGGACTTGGTGGGAAGCATGGAGCAGCGCCTTGGACGGGATGCAGCCCACGTTCAGGCAGGTGCCGCCCAGGGTGTCGCGCCCTTCCACGCAGGCAGTCTTGAGGCCCAGCTGCGCGCAGCGGATCGCGCCGACATAGCCGCCGGGGCCGGAGCCGATGATGATAACGTCATAGCTTGCCATGGTGAGGTCCTTTCATGGGGCGGGCGGGGTCGAGGGGGCGCTGCCCCCGTCGCTGCGCGACTCCCCCGGAGTATTTTTGCACAAATGAAGTCACAGAAGGGCCGAGAGCAGCATGACCACGGTGGCGATGAAGCCGACCATCCAGATGACGGATCGCCAGGGGGCGAGGCCCTGGGCATAGGCGGGCACATAGAGGATGCGCGCGATCAGGTAGGCATGGGCGCAGAGCGCGGTGAACGGGGTGGACTGATCCGAGAGGGTGACGACGACCACCGCGATGGTGAAGAGGGTGAGCCCCTCGAAATGATTGTTCATCGCGCGCTGCAGCCGTCCCGCAAGGCCGGTCAAAACGATCGGTTCGTCCCTTGGGCTCATGGCGCGTTTGGGGCCCACCTGGATATTGGCGGCGACCGAGTAGAGGATGAATTGCACGACCTGGAGCAGGGCGGCGAGGGCGAGGACGGTAAGTTCGGTGGTCATTTATTCGTCGTAATGTCGTTTGATTAGGCGCGATCCGATGAAAAGGCAGGCGATAACCACCGCTCCGCTTAGCAGACCAACAATACCGGAATAAGAAAGCCGCTCGCCCTCTGACATTCCTGCGGGCGCATTGGCGACCATCACTGCCAAGACGATCCGAGAGAAAACCCATCCAATTATGAGCGAAGCCACGAAGGCCAAGACACCGGCTAGTTTTCGATTCATTTCTACCCCCAGAAGACAAGAGCGGGGCATGATGCCCCGCTCTACGGGTTACAAATCCATCAGCAGCCGCCGGGGATCCTCCAGCGCCTCTTTCACGCGCACGAGGAAGGTCACCGCCCCTTTGCCGTCCACGATCCGGTGGTCGTAGCTGAGGGCCAGGTACATCATCGGGCGGATCTTGATTTCGCCGTTGATGACCATCGGGCGGTCCTGGATCTTGTGCATGCCGAGGATGCCCGACTGCGGCGGGTTCAGGATCGGCGAAGACATCAGCGAGCCGTAGACCCCGCCGTTCGAGATCGTGAAGGTCCCGCCCTGCATCTCGGCCATGCTGAGCTTGCCGTCCCGGGCGCGGCGGCCCTTTTCGGCGATGGCCGCCTCGATCTCGGCAAAGCTCATGCGGTCCGCGTCCCGGATCACTGGCACCACGAGGCCCTGGGGCGTGCCCGCGGCGATGCCCATATGGACGAAGTTCTTGTAGACGATGTCGGTGCCGTCGATCTCGGCATTGACCTCGGGCACCTCCTTCAGGGCATGACAGCAGGCCTTGGTGAAGAAGGACATGAAGCCTAGGCGAACGCCGTGTTTCTTCTCGAACAGGTCCTTGTACTCTTTCCGGAGCGCCATGGTCTCGGTCATGTCCACCTCGTTGTAGGTGGTGAGCATCGCGGCGGTGTTCTGGCTGTCCTTCAGGCGCTTGGCGATGGTCTGGCGCAGCTTGGTCATTTTGACCCGCTCTTCGCGCGCCGCGTCCTCGGCGGCCACCGGGGCGCGCGGGGCGGCGGACGGGGCCGGGGCGGCGGCTTTCGGTGCGGCCAGTGCGGCCAGCACGTCGCCCTTCATCACGCGCCCGTCGCGGCCCGTGCCCTGAACATCGCCAGAGGCAAGGTTGTTCTCCGCCATCAGCTTCTTGGCCGAGGGCGCGTCCTCCACATCTTTGCCCTGGGCGGTGGGCGCCGCCGGTGCGGGAGCCGGTTCCGAAGGGGCCGCGACCGCGCCGGCCCCGCCGAGCACGGCGAGCTTGGCCGAGGCCTCCACCGTGGCGCCCTCGGGCGCCAGGATCTCGGTCAGAACACCCGCCGCCGGGGCAGGCACCTCGACCGACACCTTGTCGGTTTCCAGCTCGCACAGCATCTCGTCCTGGACAACCGTGTCACCGACCTTCTTGAACCAGGTCGACACCGTGGCCTCGGTCACGCTCTCGCCCAGGGTCGGGACCATCACGTCGACGCTCTCGCCGCCGCTCTCGGCCGGGGCCGCTTTCGGGGCCGCCGGCGCCGCCTCGGCCGCCGCTGCGCCGGAGCCTTCGCCGATCGAGGCCAGCAGGGCATCGACGCCCACGGTGCTGCCCTCGGCAGCGACGATTTCGGCCAGGGTGCCGGCGGCGGGGGAGGGGACCTCCACCGTCACCTTGTCGGTCTCCAGCTCGCAGAGCATCTCGTCCACCGCGACGGTATCGCCGGGCTTCTTGAACCAGGTGGCCACCGTGGCTTCGGTGACACTTTCCCCCAGCGTCGGGACGCGGACTTCTACAGACATATTCTTATCCCTCAATCGTAAGCGCTTCGTTCACGAGCGCGGCTTGTTGTGCTTTGTGCTGGCTGGCCAGACCCGTGGCGGGCGACGCCGATGCCGCGCGTCCGGCATAGACCGGGCGGGTATGCTTGGCGCCGATGCGGCTCAGCACCCATTCGAGGTTCGGCTCCACGAAGGTCCAGGCCCCTTGGTTCTTGGGTTCTTCCTGGCACCAGACCATCTCCGCGCCCTTGAAGCGCTCCAGCTCCTTCATCATGGCCAGCGCCGGGAAGGGATAAAACTGCTCCAGACGCAGCAGGTAGATATCGTCGATCCCGCGGGCGTCGCGTTCCTCCAGCAGGTCATAATAGACCTTGCCGGAACACAGCACGACACGCTTGATCTTGTCGTCCGGTCGCAGCGTGGTATCCGAGTTGCCCTTCTGCGCGTCGTCCCACAGCACCCGGTGGAAGCTCGACCCGGTGGTGAAATCCTCGGCATTCGAGATCGCCAGCTTGTGCCGCAGGAGCGACTTGGGCGTCATCAGGACCAGCGGCTTGCGGAAGGTCCGGTGCAATTGCCGCCGCAGGATGTGGAAGTAGTTCGCCGGTGTGGTGCAGTTCGCCACGATCCAGTTGTCCTCCGCCGACATCTGCAGGAACCGCTCCAGCCGCGCCGAGGAGTGCTCCGGCCCCTGGCCCTCGAACCCGTGGGGCAGCAGCATCACAAGGCCGGACATCCGCAGCCATTTGCGCTCGCCCGAGCTGATGAACTGGTCGAACATGATCTGCGCACCGTTGGCGAAATCGCCGAACTGCGCTTCCCACATGGTCAGCGCATTGGGCTCGGCGAGCGAATAGCCATACTCGAACCCGAGCACCGCGTATTCCGACAGGGCGCTGTCGATCACTTCGTAGCGCGCCTGGCCCTCGCGGATGTGGTTCAGCGGATAGTAGCGCTCTTCGGTCTCCTGGTTCACGATGCCCGAATGGCGCTGCGAGAACGTGCCGCGGGTGGAATCCTGCCCCGACAGTCGGACCGGGTAGCCCTCGGTCAGGAGCGAGCCGAAGGCCAGCGCCTCGGCCGTGGCCCAGTCGAAACCTGCGCCGGTCTCGAACATCTTGGCCCTGGCGTCCAGCAGCCGTCCGATGGTCTTGTGCATCGGGAACCCGTCGGGCACCCGGATCAGCGCTTCGCCGACCTCGGCCATCGTCTCGGGTTTGATGGCGGTCTGGCCGCGCTGGTAGTCTTCCTTGTCGGTGTTCAGGTGCGACCAGCGCCCGTCCAGCCAGTCGGCCTTGTTCGGCTTGTAATCCTTGCCGATCTCGAACTCTTCGTTCAGATGCGCCTGGAAGGCGGCCTTCATGTCCTCGATCTCGCCCTCGGGGATCAGCCCGTCCTTGACCAGCCGGTCGGTATAGAGCTGCAGGGTCGTCTTGTGACCCTTGATCCGCTTGTACATGATCGGGTTGGTGAACATGGGCTCATCGCCCTCGTTATGCCCGAAGCGGCGATAGCAGAAGATGTCCAGCACCACGTCCTTGTGGAATTTCTGGCGGAACTCGGTCGCGACCTTGGCCGCATGGACCACCGCCTCCGGATCGTCGCCGTTGACGTGGAAGATCGGGGCTTCCACCACCAGCGCGTTGTCCGTGGGATAGGGGCTGGAGCGGCTGAAATGCGGCGCTGTGGTAAACCCGATCTGGTTGTTCACCACGATATGGATCGTGCCACCGGTCTTGTGCCCGCGCAGGCCCGACAGCGCGAAGCATTCCGCCACCACGCCCTGGCCTGCGAAGGCCGCGTCCCCGTGCAGCAGGATGGGCAGCACGCCCACCCGTTCGGGATCGCCCAGTTGATCCTGCTTGGCGCGTGCCTTGCCCAGAACCACGGGGTTCACCGCCTCCAGGTGCGAGGGGTTCGCGGTCAGCGACAAGTGCACCGTGTTGCCGTCGAATTCCCGGTCCGACGACGCGCCGAGATGGTATTTCACGTCGCCCGAGCCGTCGACATCCTCGGGCTTGAACGATCCGCCCTGGAATTCGTTGAAAATCGCGCGGTAGGGCTTCGACATCACGTTGGCCAGCACCGACAGGCGGCCGCGGTGGGGCATTCCGATGACGATTTCCTTGACCCCCAGGCTGCCGCCGCGCTTGATGATCTGCTCCATCGCCGGGACCAGCGCCTCGCCGCCATCCAGCCCGAAGCGCTTGGTGCCCATGTATTTCACATGGAGGAACTTCTCGAAGCCCTCGGCCTCCACCAGCTTGTTCAGGATCGCCTTCCGGCCCTCGCGGGTAAACGCGATCTCCTTGCCGAACCCTTCGATCCGCTCCTTGAGCCACCCGGCCTGTTCGGGATCGGAAATGTGCATGTATTGCAGCGCGAAGGTGCCGCAATAGGTCCGCTTCACGATCTCGACGATCTGGCGCATCGAGGCGACCTGCAGCCCCAGCACGTTGTCGATGAAGATCGGTCGATCCATGTCGGCATCGGTGAAGCCGTAGGATTTCGGGTCGAGCTCCGGCTGCAGGTTTTCATCGCGCATGTTCAGCGGGTCGAGATCCGCGGCCAGATGCCCCCGGATCCGGTAGGCCCGGATCAGCATCAGCGCCCGGATGCTGTCGAGCACCGCGCGCTTGATCTGGTCGTCGGACACCTGGATGCCTTTCTCGGCGGCCTTGGCGGCGATCTTCTCGCCGGCGGCCTTGGTCTCGGTCACCGGGGCGGCGGGCCATTCGCCCGTCAGCGCGCCGGTCAGGTCGTCATTCGGGGTCGGCGGCCAGTCGCGGCGCGCCCAGGACGGGCCCTGTGCCTCGGCCTTCACGTCGAGCTCGGCATCCCCGAGCGCGCGAAAGAACTCCGCCCAGGCGGCGTCGACCGCGTTGGGATCGTTGGCATACTGGGCATAGAGCTGCTCAAGGTAGGCCGCGTTGTGCCCTTGCATGAAGCTCGAGGCATGGAAGAGGTCGTTCGGAGATTGGTCGGTCATTGGTGTCCCCCCTCACTTGGGCGTGGGTCCGCAGCATCGCGCGTGTGGGCCCGTGGTGATCTGTCGGTGCCGCGGGGTGCGGCGCCGATGCCTTGAAACGAGGCAGCGCCGCCGTCCCGTTTGAAAGCATCGCGCACGCCCCCCGAAGGGGACGTGCCGTGTGCGGTATGTCGGGCGCAGTGGCCCATGTCAGCCGATCGCCTTGAGCACGGCTTCGCCTAGGCCCGCCGGGCTCTCTGCCACCACGATGCCCGCGCTCTGCATGGCTTCGATCTTGTCCTCGGCGCCGCCCTTGCCGCCGGCGACGATTGCGCCTGCATGGCCCATGCGGCGACCCGGCGGGGCCGTGCGGCCCGCGATGAAGCCCGCGGTGGGCTTCCAGCGGCCGCGCTTCTTCTCGTCGGCGAGGAATTGCGCGGCCTCTTCCTCGGCGGAGCCACCGATCTCGCCGATCATGATGATGCTCTCGGTCTCGTCATCGGCAAGGAACCATTCCAGCACGTCGATATGCTCGGTCCCCTTGATCGGGTCGCCCCCGATGCCGACGCAGGTGGACTGGCCCAGCCCCACGTCGGTGGTCTGTTTCACCGCCTCGTAAGTCAACGTGCCGGAGCGCGAGACCACGCCCACGGTGCCGCGCTTGTGGATATGGCCGGGCATGATGCCGATCTTGCAGGCATCCGGCGTGATCACACCGGGGCAGTTCGGCCCGATCAGGCGGCTGGCGGAGCCTTCGAGCGCGCGCTTGACCTTCATCATGTCCAGCACCGGGATACCTTCGGTGATGCAGACGATCACTTCCATTTCGGCATCGATCGCCTCCAGGATCGAGTCGGCGGCGAAGGGCGGCGGGACATAGATCACGGTGGCATTCGCCTCGGTCACGGCCTTGGCCTCGTGGACCGAGTTGAACACCGGCAGGTTCAGGTGGGTCTGGCCGCCCTTGCCCGGGGTCACCCCGCCGACCATCTTGGTGCCGTAGGCGATCGCCTGCTCGGAATGGAAGGTGCCTTGGCTGCCGGTGAAGCCTTGGCAGATAACCTTGGTGTTTTCGTCGATAAGTACGGCCATTGGGTGTCCTTCGGGTCGTTTATTGCAGTGTCGCCGACGCGGGGCCGACGGGTGTTTCGGTGGGGGCGACCCGGTTGCGGGCCTTTGGAGATCGAAGCGGGATCAAGTGCATTCCGTCCTCAAACCTTGGGAATGCTGTAGAGTTTGCTGGTGCCATCCTCGACGCAGGGTTGGCTGGACTGGTCGCGGGCACTAACAACGCCGATGCGCTGCCCGATTTCATTGTTCGGTTCGTCATAGAACACGCATTGGACAGGGCGACCCGTGCGCGCATCGACCGGACCGGTGTCCGCGCCCCGGATATAACCGGGACGCATTTGAGGAATGAGCCGGTCGAGCATCTGCGACACGGCAGTAACGCCGATATGGTTCGAGAAGATGCGGCACTCGGCAGGTAAATTGCCGTAGTAGACCTCCACCACTACCGTATCGGCCGGGGCGCGAAAGGTATGGGTGACATCTGGCCCGCCTTCATGGACGACGGTCTCGACGAACCCGGCTGCGCGCAGGCCGTTGAGCCAGGCCTCAACGCCGCGCACATCGCACAGGCGAAACGCCAGTTCCATGTTGATCGCGGCTGCCTCCTGCATGGTCAATGCAGTCGCGGGACCCGTCAACCCGAGGGCCATGAGCCCAGAGATGAGCGCGCGCCGGATCACAACATCACCATCACTTGCATGGTGCCATCTTCGACGCAGACCGGATCCTGGCCGGCATTGCCGATCTCGATGACGATGGGGCGCTGTCCGTTCCAGCCGACAAATCCGGTGCACTTGCGGTAACTCGGGTTGGCTCCGCCTGGCACGATGGGCGGCGTGTTCTCCATATTGCCGGGCTCGAAAAAGCCCGGGTAAAGCTGCCCCAGCACCTGGCCCACGAAGGGCACGCCATGCGTGACACCGAACTGCTCGGTGGTGACTCGGCATTCCGGGCGCGCGGGATCGCCGATCACTGCGATATGTGCGGTGTTGCCCGGGGCGTAGAACCAATGCAGGATATCCGTCGGGCCACCGCCGAAATCCTCGATCTCGTAGGAGAAGCCCGCGGCCTGAAACGCAGCAATCGCGGCCTCCGGCACCCGGCCGTTGGAAATGCACAGCTGCAAGCCCAGTCGCACGTTCGCAGCCGCTGCCTCGAGCGGGGTCACTGCCGGAGCAGGGGATGCCGCCAGGGCCGCCGTCACGATCATGGCCCAGCGAGTCATTGTCCGCTCCCGATCGTGTGGCTCAGCCCGATCCAGAGGCCGCCATGTTGTACTTCGGCGATGGCATGGACGGGCACGTTTTCGAAGCGGGTTTCGATTGCGAAAGCGTGGTAGTTCTGCGCTGAGACATCGGCATGGTCGCCAAAAAGCGGTGCGGCATAAGTTTCCAGCGCGGTAAGAGGCATCGCGCCGCCCGAGATACTCACCCCGGGTTCCTGTGCGAGTTGTTGCGCCAAGGCAGCTCCGATCGCCGTGTCAGCGACCCGCATATCCGGCATCTCCGCGGCGTTCATCTCCCGCTCCATTTGCGCAAGGAATGCCGGATCGTTCATGAGTTCGGGGTTTGCGAGGACTCGTTCCGTCAGTTCGGCGGACATACCCGTCTGGATGATCGCGTCATACGCGCTGATATGGCAGAACACCACCATGCGGTCGGAGAAGCCAAGAAACTGCACTCTTTCCTCGACCCCGTTGCGGAACAACATCGTCGAGACGACCTTGCCATCGGGGCTCCCCGCCACTGCGCGCACACCGGGGGGGGCAGCCGCCGGCGCGCTGTCGAGGTAGCCTTGCGGATCGGTCACCGCCTGGCCGCAGGCGGATTTGAAAGCAGTCCAAGCTCGTTGCGCGACCGCGTTGGCATCGAAACCCTGCGCCATGGCGGAGGTACCCGCCAGCACCGACAGGAGCGCACCCATGGCCAGGCACCGCCCGGAACGGGCAGGCGCGAGGCGGGGAAGGGGCCGGGTCTGGGTCAACATCGGAGGCGTTCTGTTATGCAGGGGATGCCACGGGCCCCGAAAGACCCGCGGCCATGACCGCTGGCGTCAGCCCTTGACGGCTGCGACGATCTTCTCGGCGCCGTCCCGAAGGTTCTCGGCGGCGATGACGTTCAGGCCGGAGGAGTTGATGATCTCCTTGCCCTTCTCGACATTCGTCCCCTCCAGGCGCACCACCAGCGGCACTTGCAGACCGACCTCTTTCACGGCGGCCACCACGCCCTCGGCAATCACATCACAGCGCATGATGCCGCCGAAGATGTTCACGAGGATGCCTTTGACCTGCGGGTCCGAGGTGATGATCTTGAACGCCTCGGTCACCTTCTCCTTGGTCGCACCGCCGCCCACGTCGAGGAAGTTGGCAGGCTCCGAACCGTAGAGCTTGATGATGTCCATGGTCGCCATGGCGAGGCCCGCGCCGTTCACCATGCAGCCGATCTCGCCGTCGAGGGCGATGTAGTTCAGGTCGTATTTCGAGGCGGCGAGCTCCTTGGGATCCTCCTCGGTCTCGTCGCGCAACTCGGCGATGTCCGGGTGGCGATAGATCGCGTTGCCGTCAAATCCCATCTTCGCGTCCAGGCATTTCAGATCGCCACTGTCGGTCACGATCAGCGGGTTGATCTCCAGCATCTCCATGTCCTTCTCGACGAAGCACTGGTAGAGTTGGCCCATCAGCTTGACGCATTGCTTGACCTGCGCGCCGCTCAGCCCGAGCGCAAAGGCAATGCGGCGGCCGTGATAGGGTTGATAGCCGGTCACCGGATCCACGGCGAAGGACAGGATCTTTTCGGGGGTGGAGGCTGCGACCTCCTCGATATCCATGCCGCCCTCGGTCGAGCAGACGAACGAGATCCGCGACGTGCCGCGATCCACCAGCAGGGCGAGGTAGAGCTCGGTCTCGATCCCCGACCCGTCTTCGATATAGATGCGGTTGACGGTCTTGCCCGCGGGCCCGGTCTGGTGCGTCACCAGCGTCCGGCCCAGCATCTTCTTGGCTTCCTCGGCGGCCTCTTCGACCGACTTGGCCAGGCGCACGCCGCCCTTCTCGCCTGCATCGGCTTCCTTGAACGAGCCCTTGCCGCGTCCGCCCGCATGGATCTGCGCCTTCACCACCCAAAGCGGCCCGTCCATCTCGCCGGCGGCGGTCTTGGCCTCTTCGGCCCTCAGAACCACGCGCCCATCGGAAACCGGCGCGCCGTAGCTGCGGAGGAGGGCTTTCGCCTGGTACTCATGAATGTTCATGAAACTGTCCCGTTCTGCTTGTATTTGTTCGGGTGTTGCACAGGGATGAGGCGCAGCAAAACGCCATTTCGCCGCATCCTAGAATTTTTCGACATTTGTGATCACACGCTTGAAAACTGTGATCACGAATTCCGCAGGGGGAGGAATGCAAGCTGCGTCAGGGGCCGGGCGCGGTCAGGTGAGTCGCAAGAAACTGCGCGGATTCATGCGATTTTGAACGTATCGAATGCGTCCATGCTCAGGTCTAGATCAACGCCTGGGAACTCGGTTGCAATGCCAATCGTCGGATCGAAGGCATGGGTCTTGAGCAGTCCCATGGCTTCCAACGTGCCGGCGCGTTCGGGAGTGTACTGCTTCAGAAGCAGATAGAATTCCCGCAAGGCTTCCGGGTCGCCCTGAAGCGTGTCCATTTTCAACAATTGACGCTGCCGATGCTCAGTTTCGTTTCTACGGGCGTTTGGCTGCTGCCTGAGCAGTCTGAGGCGTTTGTACACCCAGTGCTTCGGAGTCAGGCCGTCGAAATGGAGCAGATCCAGAGTATCGAGCAGGCGACCCGTCGCAGGCTTGGGCGGTTTGGGGCCATGTATGCCTACAGCGAGGCCAATCCGAGGACGGAACGCGGATTTCCCGCCGCAGTATGCAGTCATGCCTCGCTGCAGGTAGGGCGTTGCCGCCCCGTCCGCTGCCTCCGCATCCTCCAGATACCTGCGCGTGGTCTGCACCCGAAAGGCTCCGTCAAAAATATTGCCCGGATCCGGAGGGCCCAGATAGACACGTTCTTGCGCCCGCGTGGCAACATGCTCGATCTCCGGCGGCTGTGCCGCGAGCAACTCGTCCAAGTCATCCGGCGTCCAGAGAAACTCGTCCACGTCGATATGGAAAACCCAGTCCGCCGTGGAATGATCAACCACATCCTGCAAGATCGCCTTCTGTCTTGGACCTTGCTTCGGAGGGCGCGCCCCGGCCGGGTGATTTTGCCAGAATGCGTCGTCACACACGGCAAGCCGTACCCTTGGGTGATTGCCCAGCACCGCCTCGACGCGCGGTATGGAGGTATCGAGAAAGAGGTTGATCCGACGCACCCCGAGGTTGAGGTGATAGGCCGCCCAAGCCAAGATCAGATCCGGCGCTTCTTGCGCGAGCGCTACAATATCCCACTGCGATTTCGGCATCTGCCCCCACCCGTTCTTGTGGTCAGCTCTAAGCGTGGTGCCCGGTTGGTGCAACCTTGGCGCATGCAAAGGGGGGCCCGTAGCCCCCCTTGTTTCCGGCATTTCCCGAGGATCAGACCAGCGAGTCGTCGATGCCCTTGCAGGCTTCCATCAGGCCCTTCACCGCGTTGACGGAGTTGTCGAACATCGCCTGCTCGTCCTTGCCAAGCTTGATGTCGACGACCTTCTCGATACCGCCGGCCCCGATGATGGTCGGCACGCCGACATACATGTCGTTCAGGCCGAACTCGCCGTCGCAATAAGCCGCACAAGGCAGCAGGCGCTTCTGGTCCTTGAGATAGGCTTCCGCCATCTCCACCGCCGAAGCGGCCGGAGCATAGAAGGCGGAGCCGGTCTTGAGCAGGCCGACAATCTCGGCGCCGCCATCGCGGGTGCGCTGCACAATCGCGTCGAGTTTCTCCTGGCTGGTCCAGCCCATCTCCACCAGGTCCGGCAACGGAATGCCCGCCACGGTGGAATAGCGTGTCAGCGGCACCATGGTATCGCCATGCCCGCCCAGCACGAAGGCGGTCACGTCCTTCATCGAGACATTGAATTCCTCGGCCAGGAAGTGGCGGAACCGCGCGCTGTCCAGCACACCGGCCATGCCGACGACCTTCTCCTTGGGCAGGCCCGAGAATTGCTGCAACGCCCAGACCATCGCATCCAGCGGGTTGGTGATGCAGATCACGAAGGCATCCGGCGCGTTGGCCGCGATGCCCTCGCCCACGGATTTCATCACCTTGAGGTTGATGCCCAACAGGTCATCGCGCGACATGCCCGGCTTGCGCGGCACACCGGCGGTGACGATGCAGACATCCGCGCCCGCAATGTCGGCGTAATCCGTGGTGCCCTTCAGGCTGGCGTCGAAACGCTCCACCGGGCCGCTTTCGGCGATATCCAGTGCCTTGCCCTGGGGGGTGCCGTCCGCGATGTCGAACAACACGACGTCCCCGAGTTCCTTGAGTGCGACGAGGTGGGCAAGGGTGCCACCGATCTGACCTGCGCCGATAAGGGCGATCTTGGGTCGGGCCATGGAAATTTCTCCGGCTTTCGTTGATCTTGGCCGCGTCCTAGCCTTTGGGGCATGGCCTTACAAGGCATCGGGCGCGCGGCGGAACGCCCCAAGCGCCTGTCGGTCGGGGCGCGCGCGGCCAAGATCCCGAAATCGTTGAGAATTGGTCCAGGGCAAGAATGTGCGACCCATCGCCCGGGTTGCGTGCCATGGCATGCCCGCAATCGCGATCGCTCGTGGTGGCCGAACCGATTCCATTTTCGCAGTCCCCCTTGGCCGAGGCAAAATCGGCAAAATTCAGCGGCCCGGAACAGGACCGCTGGCGTGCGCAAGCCGGCTGGACTGGGGGCGGAGTTTCCAACCGGCGTGCGTGTGACGCGGCGGGGGCTAGACGTCGTCGCCCGCCGCGATCCGGTCCATCACGTCGGACCCTTCAAAGGCCTGGCCGGAGGCGATCAGGCAGGTCTGGCCGTTCGGCATGGTCACCGTGATCGTCCAGGTACCGGTCTCTTCCGAGGCGAACACCTCCATCACGCCGTTATTGGCGCCAAGGCCCATGCTTTGCACGGTCTCGCCGTAATTCGTGGTCAGGCGCTGTACGACCTTTTCGCGCTCCGCGCAAGGCAGCGCCCTGGTCTGGCCAAGCGCGGCGCCGGTCAGCAGAAGCGTGGAGAGCAGGCCGAAACAGAGGGTCTTCAACTGGGTCTTCATGGGTCTACCTTTCGTTGCAGATCCAGACCGGGGCCGGAAGCTGCGTCTTGGTTAAGCCATGTCGGACCACCCGCTTGTATCGCACGGTCCCTGCGAACCGCTCATCCCTCCAAAGTCCGACGCATGGGATCATCCTGCACAGAGATTGCCTCAGAACTGGTTAACGCGCCGCGCGATGGTCCTGCGCGTCCACCATACCGGGTGAACCGCCCCGCTCCGCGGCACTTTCTGCATCGCAGCAGAAATATTCTTGCAAAATTGTCCCACCTGAGGTTCTTTTCGCGAAATTTCGCTGTGGAGAGAATCATGGACCGCCCCGTCGATCATCGCGCCCGCCCCTACCGTTCGGTGCTCTATATTCCCGGATCGAAAGAGCGCGCGTTGCACAAGGCGCAAAGCCTGCCGGTCGACGCCATCATTTTCGACCTCGAAGACGCCGTCGCGGTGGAGGAAAAGGCCAATGCCCGCCACCTTTTGGCCCGGACGCTGGCCGAGACCGACTACGGCCCGCGGGCGAAGATCGTGCGCATCAACGGCTTCGACACCGACTGGGGGCAGGCGGATCTCGACGTGATCGCCGCCGCGCGCCCCGAGGCGATCCTGCTGCCCAAGGTGAACACCGCCGCGGATGTCGAGACGCTCGCCGACAGGCTCGATGCCCGTCCCGAGACCGCCGAGACCACCATCTGGACCATGATGGAAACCCCGCTCGGCATGCTCAACGCAGCGCAGATCGCCGCCGCCCCGCGCATGGCGGGCTTCGTGATGGGCACCAACGATCTGGCCAAGGAACTCGACAGCCGTTTTCGCCCCGATCGCCTGCCGATGCTGACCGGGCTCGGCCTGTGCCTTCTGGCCGCGCGGGCCCACGGGCTCGTGGCCGTCGACGGGGTCTACAACGCGTTCAAGGATGACGAAGGTCTCGAGGCCGAGTGCGCGCAGGGCCGCGACATGGGGTTCGATGGCAAGACCCTGATCCACCCCGCCCAGGTGGCCATTGCCAACGCCGTCTTCGCCCCGTCGGACTCCGAACTCGCCCTCGCCTCGCGCCAGATCCTCGCCTTCGAGCAGGCCGCGGCACGCGGCCAGGGCGTCGCCGTGGTCGACGGCAAGATCGTGGAAAATCTGCACGTTGCCACCGCACGGCAACTTCTGGCAAAAGCGGAGGCAATCCAAGCCATAGCCGCGGAGTAAACCATGTACTTTCTTGTCCTGATCGCCGGTCTCGCCCTCTGGGCCGGGGCCCACTACTTCAAGCGGCTGATGCCGGCGCAGCGCGCCGCGATGGGGGACAAGGGCAAGGCCGTCGTCGCCGTCGCCATCGTCGCCAGCATCGTGCTGATGGTGATCGGTTACCGCGGGGCGGAGTTCGTTTTTCTCTGGTCGCCGCCCGCCTTCATGACCCATGTGAACAATACGCTGATGCTGTTCGCGCTCTGGGTCTACGGATCGAGTGCGGCCAAGGGCGCGAAGGCCTGGCCCGCCAACAAGATCCGGCACCCGCAACTGACCGGGGTCAAGATCTGGGCGCTCGCGCACCTGCTGGTCAATGGCGATCTGGCCTCGATCGTGCTTTTCGGCGGCTTGCTGGCCTGGGCGGTGGGCGAAGTGATCCTGATCAACAAGGCCGAGCCCGACTGGACCCCGCCCGAGACGGCCGGGATGAAGACCAAGATCCGCCTCGCTGTGATCACGGTCGTCCTCTACCTGGTGATCGGCGGCATCCATGCCTGGCTCGGCGTCTGGCCGTTCCCTGCATAAGACTCTGATAACATGAAGATATACCGGTTTCTGACTGAGGACGACACCTCGGCCTTCTGTCACAAGGTGTCCGACGCCCTCGCCAAGGGGTGGGAGCTTTACGGCCCCCCGACCTATGCCTTCGACGCCGCCCATGGGGTCATGCGCTGCGGCCAGGCGGTCACCAAGGAGATCGACCGCCCCTACAGCCCCGACATGAAACTAGGAGACCAGTGATGGCCAAGACGAACCCGGGCCGCTTTTTCGAGGATTACCGTGTCGGCCAGGTGATCGAGCACGCCGTGCCGCGCACCGTCTCCGGCGGCGAGCGGGCACTCTACCACGCGCTCTACCCGGCGCGGCACGCGATCTATTCCTCGGACGAATTCGCCAAGCTCTGCGGTCTGGCCGAAAGCCCGATGGACGACCTGATCGCCTTCCACACGGTATTCGGCAAATCCGTGCCCGATGTGTCGCTGAATGCGGTCGCCAACCTGGGCTATGCCGAGGGGCGCTTCCACCGGCCCACATGGCGCGGCGACACCCTGCGCGCCCGGTCCGAGGTGATCGGGCTGAAACAGAACTCCAGCGGCAAGACCGGTGTGGTCTATGTCCGCACAGAGGGGCGCAATCAACGTGGCGAGCTGGTGCTCGACTACGTGCGCTGGGTGATGGTGCGCAAGAACGACCTCGCTGCGCCCGCGCCGGATACCGTGGTGCCGGAGCTTGCCGCGGCGGTCGATCCCGCGACCCTGCTGGTGCCCGAGGGGCTGACCTTTGCCGACTACGACACCGTTCTGTCGGGTGAGCCGCACCGCCTGCGCGACTATGCGGTGGGCGAGATCATCGACCATGTGGACGGGGTGACCATCGAGGAAGCCGAACACATGATGGCGACCCGGCTGTGGCAGAACACCTCCAAGACCCATTTCGACGTGACACCGCGCGCCGATGGCAAGCGGCTTATCTATGGCGGGCACGTGATGTCCATGGCGCGCGCGCTCAGTTTCAATGGCCTCGCCAATGCCCAGATGATCGTGGCGATCAACGGCGGCAGCCATGCCAACCCGTGCTTTGCCGGCGATACCGTGCGGGCCTGGTCCGAAGTGCTGGATGTGGCCGAAACCGGCGCGCCGGGCGTCGGGGCGCTGCGCCTGCGGCTCGTGGCGACGAAGGATGGTTCCGTGGGGGCGTTGAAGGGAGCGGACGGCAAGTACCTGCCAGGCGTCCTGCTCGACCTCGATTACTGGGCGCTCATGCCCCAGTGAAGGCGGCGGCCCCGGGCGTCCGGGGCCGATCCAGGGTCAGTCCAGCGCGATGAACAGCATCAGCAGCGCAAAGAGCCCGCCGCCTGCAAAGACCCATGTGGGCGCGGTGATCGTCATCGGTGCCTTCAGCTTCGCCATCAGGTCCTGTGCCTGCGTTGCGGGCGGCGTCTGGGGGTTCGTCTTCTCGTCTGCCATGGTCTGCGTCTCCTGTGAAAAAGGGTCGTCGAGGCCTGTGACACACATGGGGGCTGCGGGCCCCGGCACAAGGGCCGCCGGGCGCTTTCTCGGCCCCGGCGGCACCGCGCCGCCCACAGGGCTCACTCCGCCGGTTGCAGCGCCTTCACATACGCCGCAATGGCCTCCCGGTCGGCCGCGGTCAGCTGCGCCATGTTTGTGATCACGGACGCCATATGCCCGCCTGCGCTGTCGAAATCCGGGGTGAAGCCGGTCTCCAGGTAATAGGCGATATCGCCCGCCGACCAATCGAGCTGCGCCGGGGTGATCCCCGGAATGCGCCCCTTGCCCGACGGGTTCGGCGCCCCCGCCATCCAGCGCGCCCTGTCCAGCCGACCCAACCCGTCCCGCGGTGTGTGACACTCGGCGCAATGGGCCAGGGCCTCGACCAGGTAGCGCCCGTCGCCCGGCACCTCCGGCCCGACCCAGTCCGGCATCGGCGACAGCAGCTTCCACGCCCCGACACTGCGCCGGATATTGAACGGAAAGCCCAGCTCGTGGGGGGCGTTGGGCGTATCGGTTTCAGGCAATCCCTGCATATAGGCCCAGAGGTCCGCGACGTCCTGATCCTCCATCAGCGCATAGGCGGTATAGGGGAAGGCCGGGTAGTAATGCGAGCCGTCCGGCGCGACCCCGGCCAGCACCGCCGAGGCGAAATCCGCCTGCGACCAGTCCCCGATCCCGACCTCCGGATGGGGCGAGATATTGGGCGCCACGAAGGTCCCGAATGGCGACGCGAAGCGCTGCCCCCCGGCCAGAACCAGCCGCGCCTCGCCGGACGCGCCCGGGGCCGCGTGGCATGACGCGCAGCCCGCCGCGTGGAAGACCGCCTCACCCGCTTCCGCGTCGCCGGTTAGCGCGGCAAAGCGCTCCTCCGGCACGGGCACCGCCCGGGTGAAAAACAACCCGAGCGAAACCCCAGCCGCCAAAAGCAGCCCTGCAAATGCGAGAAATCGCTTCATGTCCGTGACTTAGCTGTCCGGTTCGCGATGCGCCTCGTGGCAGGACTTGCACGTGGCCCCCATCGGCCCGAGCGCGGGGCCAAGCGCCGCCTGCCCATCTCCTGCCACGGCGGCGAGCCCATCGGCCGCTGCCGCAACCGCCTCCCATTTCTCCACGAAATCTGCATTGTCTTCCCAGATCGAAGGCATCGCGCGGGTGCCGTCGATGCTCATGGCATCCGAACCTTCGGGCCATAGCAAGCCTTGGGTGATCGCCGCCACGGTCACGAGGTTGTCCGCCGCCGCCTGCGCCGCCTCGGCATCATAGGGGATATCGCCCTTGGCCATGTTTCCCAGAACCCCGAGGTTCAGCGCGATCAGGCGAAACTGACCCTGCCGCGCCTTGAGCTGGTTCTCGAAACTGTCCTGGGCCACGGCGATTGTGGGTACCCCGGCCCCGAGCCCGAGGGCCCCGATCAGCGCTGCCGCGCAAAGGCGTGTGTGGATCATCGTTCGCTCCTGTGATTTGCGTTGCTGCGGCAGAATGTAGCATGGGTATCCGGGATTCCGATGACAACCCTGTGCTTTGGGCGGATTTTCCGCAAAAAACCGCGCTTGCCCCGGCTCTGCACAGAGGCCGCAATTATGTGATCACGTGGTTTCTAACCGTGATCACAAATCGCGGAAAACGCTCCGGTTGCGCCAAAGTACCGCGCCGCATCCGGGCGAGTTCAGGTGACAGCCGGACAAAATTCACTATGCATACTAGCAACTAGCCCCGTTCGAGAGACTCAAGATGAGGTGCCGTCATGGCTGACGTGAACCGGGGGGACCGGCCCCTGTCCCCGCATATCCAGATCTATCGCCCGCAGCTGACCTCCGTCACCTCGATCCTCACCCGGATCACGGGGAATGCGTTGCTGGTCGGCGCGTTGCTCTGCGTATGGTGGCTGATCGCCGCCGCCGCCGGGCCGGAATACTTCGCCTTCGTCGACGGCCTCGTGACCTCCTGGTTCGGCAAGCTGGTCTTTCTCGGCTCGATCTGGGCGCTATGGTATCACACGCTCGCCGGCGTTCGGCACCTGATCTGGGATGCCGGGTACGGGTTCGAGCTGAAGGATGCCTATGCGCTCGGCTACATGGTCATCGGCGGTTCCGTCGTCCTGACCGTGATCACCGTCATCGCGCTCTGAGGGAGGCTGACATGGGATTTATGACCGACCGCAAACGCGCCATGGGTCTTGGCTCCGCGAAATCCGGGACCGAACACCACTGGCACATGCAGGTCAGCTCCGTCGGGCTGCTGATCCTCGTGCCGCTCTTTCTGTTCACCTTCGGCCGAGTCGTGGGCGCGCCTTATGAAGAGGTGATCGCCTATCTCGCACGTCCCTTCCCGGCCATCGTCACGGCCCTGATGCTCGTCGTCGGCTTCGACCATTTCCGCCACGGCGTGACCGTCGCGATCGAGGACTACGCCCAAGGCACCACCCGGAAGGCGCTGATAATTGCAATGACCTGCGTGAGCTACGGCGCCATGGCCACCGGCCTATTCGCCATTGCCCGCCTCGCGCTGTGACCCCAGGGAGCACTTGATGTCTGCTTACGAATACGAGACGCATAACTATGACGTCGTGGTCGTCGGGGCCGGTGGCGCGGGCCTGCGCGCGACCCTCGGCATGGCCGAGCAGGGGCTGCGCACCGCCTGCATCTCCAAGGTCTTTCCGACCCGCTCGCACACCGTGGCGGCCCAGGGCGGTATCGCCGCCTCGCTGTCCAACATGGGCCCCGACCATTGGCAGTGGCACATGTACGACACCGTCAAGGGCTCCGACTGGCTGGGCGATACCGACGCCATGGAATACCTCGCCCGCGAGGCGCCCAAGGCGGTGTACGAGCTGGAACATTACGGCGTACCGTTCTCGCGCACCGAAGAGGGCAAGATCTACCAGCGGCCCTTCGGCGGCCATACCACCGAGTTCGGCGAAGGCCCCCCGGTGCAGCGCACCTGCGCCGCCGCCGACCGCACGGGCCATGCGATCCTGCACACGCTCTACGGCCAGTCGCTCAAGAACAATGCCGAGTTCTTCATCGAGTATTTCGCCATCGACCTGATCATGTCCGAGGACGGGCAGTGCCAGGGCGTCGTCTGCTGGAAACTCGATGACGGCACCATCCACGTGTTCAACGCCAAGATGACAGTGCTGGCCACGGGCGGCTACGGGCGCGCCTATTTCTCGGCCACTTCCGCCCATACCTGCACCGGCGACGGCGGCGGCATGGTCGCGCGCCAGGGGCTGCCGCTCCAGGACATGGAATTCGTGCAATTCCACCCCACCGGCATCTACGGCGCGGGGTGTCTGATCACCGAGGGCGCCCGCGGCGAGGGCGGCTACCTGACCAACTCCGAGGGCGAGCGGTTCATGGAGCGCTATGCGCCCACCTACAAGGATCTCGCGTCGCGCGACGTGGTCAGCCGCTGCATGACCATGGAGATCCGCGAGGGCCGCGGCGTCGGCCCCGACGGCGACCATATCCACCTGCACCTCAACCACCTGCCGCCGGAAACCCTGGCCCTGCGCCTGCCGGGTATCTCGGAGAGCGCGCGCATCTTCGCCGGGGTGGACGTCAACAAGGAGCCGATCCCGGTCCTGCCGACGGTCCATTACAACATGGGCGGTATCCCCACGAACTACTGGGGCGAGGTGCTGAACCCCACCGCCGAGGATCCCGACCGCATCGCGCCGGGCCTGATGGCCGTGGGCGAGGCGGGCTGTGCCTCGGTGCACGGGGCCAACCGGCTCGGGTCCAACTCCCTGATCGACCTTGTGGTCTTCGGCCGGGCGGCGGCGATCAAGGCCGGGCAGGTCGTGGACCCGACCGTGTCCAATCCGACCCTGAACCAGGCCTCCATCGACGCCGCACTCGCGCGCTTCGACGGGCTGCGCCACGCCAAGGGCAACGTGTCGACCGCCGAGCTGCGCCTCGAGATGCAGAAGACCATGCAGGCCGACGCCGCCGTGTTCCGCACCGACAAGACCCTCGCCGAAGGGGTCCAGAAGATGTACGGCGTCGCGGGCAAGGTGGACGACATCAAGGTCACCGACCGCTCGCTGGTGTGGAACTCCGACCTGATGGAGACGCTGGAGCTGACCAACCTGATGCCCAACGCACTGGCCACCATCGTGTCCGCCGAGGCCCGCAAGGAATCCCGCGGCGCCCACGCCCACGAGGATTACGCCGACCGCGACGACGAGAACTGGCGCAAGCACACGCTGGCCTACGTGAACGGCAAGGTCGACCTCGACTACCGCCCGGTCCACCTCAACCCGCTGCTGGGCCACAACGAGGGCGGCATCGACCTCAAGAAAATCGCACCCAAGGCGCGGGTGTATTAATGGCGCAATCACCTGCGCGCGGTAGGGTGGACTTATCTGCCGCAGGCGCCTGTCCGGTGTCGCCATGCGTGTGAGCGCAGCCCTGTGGGAGAAATCCTCCGAGCTGCGCCACATGCACCTTTCGACTTGATGGAGGCAAGGCAGTTTGTCTTTGCGGGATCAGCCCTGTTTTCTGGAATTGGCCGACGATGTCCGTAAATTCGCCGGCGGGGACCGCGTGGTGGAAATCGTCAACTCGGGCAATTGGGGCGACGCACTCATCCACGCGGGACAGCGGGCCTTCCTGTCGGATCTCGGAATAGCGACCGTGCCGGTGCCGATCGCACGTCTGCGCAAGGACAAGTTGCGTCATCGCATCCTCGCGGCGATGCGGGGGCTCCAGCCCAAGGCCATCATCACCGGCTCCGGTGCCTATCGCGACTTCTACAATCGCCCGGCAGAGCTCGGGGTCGCGGCGGCGCGCTTCAGGAATGTGCTGGTGATGCCCTCCTCCTTCCCGTTTCGCCCGGACCTTGATCCTGATCGGACGATTTTCTGGCGCAGGGACATGCTCGAAAGCTACGAGGCCATGCCGGAGGCGTCCTTCTGCCACGACATGGCCTTCTATCTGGACCCGGCGCCCCGGGCACCGGGCAAGGGCGTCGGAATAATGTTGCGCAACGATGTGGAGCGGCTGGAGCTGGAACTGCCGGAGGGCAACATCGATTTGAGCAACGAGGGCACGCATCTGTCGGACCCGGATCAGTTTCTGGATCGGATCGGCGCCTACGAGGTCATCCACACCAACCGTCTGCATGTCGGCATCGGCGCCGCCCTGCTCGGGCGCGAAGTCCACCTCTATGCAAGCCGCACCCGGAAACTGGAGTCGATCTTCAAATCGTCGCTCGAGCCGTTTTACCCGAATGTGCACTACCATTCCGACCCCTCGGACATCTTGAAGCTCAAGCACATCACCGCGAGACAGGACCATTGACGATGTCTGGCGCAAATCAGGGCGCGCAGGACCCAAAGCCGCCGAGGATTGTGGTCGGGAGCGGCTGGTGGTCATCCGAACGCGCGTTCTCCGACGAGTTTCCCGACCGCAAGGAACTGGGCGACGCTATGATCCGGTCCGTGCCGTTTTTCGAGCTCTGGCTCGAGAGTGTCACCTCTTCGGTGGCGGCGTCCGAAATCGTCGTTGTCGACTCGGCCGCCCCCCTGAAGCCCGCCCCCGAACTCCGCGACAAGGTGCGCTGGATCGAACTGCCCTTCAATGCGCGACACTCGACAAATCACGTTGGCGGCTGGAGCGGATGGACCCGCTCCGTCCTCGTTTCGGGAAACTATGCTCTCGCCTCCGATTGCGAATTTTTCGTCTATGTGGAACAAGGCTGCCTTCTCAAAGGGGACGGTCTGGCCGAGGCCTGCATTGCGGCCATGACCGCCGATCACATGTTCGGCTCCGGTGCCGGTACGCCTCAGCCCCTGCAACAATCCCTCTTCGTTGTGCGCGGGGCCGCCTTGTCGCGCTTTCTGGGGAACCTCGCAAAACTCAAGTATCGCGATTGCGACATGGCGCCGGAGTGGAAATTCGTGTGGGCCACGTCGGCAACACTCACCTGGTTGGCCAATATCGGCATTTTCCAGAGTAAACTGACACGCAAGATCGGGTTCAAGCTCGCCAGGCTCTCGGGCGCTCTGTGCTTTCTGCCCTTCGGCTCCGGTCGTGCACGGCCCATTCCTTTCGACGCCCCGCATTGCTATTTTCAGCATGGGACCAGTGCCGAAATCGCTCGTTACCGGCGGAGCGACGCATGATCGTCGCAAACCTCGCCACCTATCCTCCGCGGGCTCACGCGCTCGGTCGTGTCGTTGCCAGCATCGCGCCGCAGGTCGATCGGCTCAACGTGGTCCTGAACGAATACGATACGGTTCCGGTCAACCTGCTGGACTATGACAATGTCGTGCCCATTCTGATCGACCGGGATCTGAAAGATACCGGCAAGTTCTGGCCAAGTGTCGAAGACGCAGAGTGGGTGGTGTTGATCGACGATGATCTGCACTATCCCGACGACTATGTCGCGACGACCCTCGCGCGTGCCACCGCATGCGAGACGCCCCGTGCGGTTTACGGTTATCACGGTGTTTACTATCGCAAGCCGGGCCTGAAGCGCCTGAAGTTCTGGAAGTATCCGCCCCTGGCCCCGGACACCGTGATGCGATACCGCCGTGTCCACACGTTCTGGAACGTGGTTGAGCGGCCCCTCCGCGTCGATCAACTCGGTACAGGGACCGTCGTTCTCAAATCGGAACACATGCCGCCCTTCGACTTCATGGAGACGTCGCAGAAGTTCGTCGATGTCCGGTTTGCGCTCTGGGCTTTCCAGCAGGACCTCGCATGCATATGTCTGCCGCGACCGCGCGAATGGCTCGGGGTCGAAGAATTCGAAGACACGATCTATCAGTTTACGCAGTCAAATCCGGGACATGTCGCGGATGAAATTTGGCAGTACGCGTACAAGACCCCGGATGTGGGCACGCCGCTGCGACGCTCTGCGGACTTACCTCCATCTCGAAAACATGGCTCACCGTAACGACAGCCAGTGAACCGAAGGAAACGACCATGGTACAACTGACCCTGCCGAAGAACTCGAAGATCCGCACGGGCAAGACCTGGCCCAAGCCCGAGGGCGCGACCAACCTGCGCAAGTTCCAGGTGTATCGCTGGAACCCCGATGACGGGGAAAACCCCCGGGTGGACACCTACTGGGTGGACATGGACACCTGCGGGCCGATGGTTCTGGACGCGCTGATCAAGATCAAGAACGAGATTGACCCGACCCTGACCTTTCGCCGCTCCTGCCGCGAAGGGATCTGCGGGTCCTGCGCGATGAATATCGACGGCGCCAACACGCTGGCCTGCATCTACGGCATGGACGAGATCAAGGGCGACGTGAAGATCTACCCCCTGCCGCACATGCCCGTGGTCAAGGACCTGATCCCGGACCTGACCCATTTCTACGCGCAGCATGCCTCGGTCATGCCCTGGCTGGAGACCAAGACAAACCGCCCCGCGACCGAGTGGCGGCAGTCCATCGACGACCGCAAGAAACTCGACGGCTTGTACGAGTGCGTGATGTGCGCCTGCTGCTCCACTTCCTGCCCGAGCTACTGGTGGAACGGCGACCGCTATCTCGGCCCGGCGGCTCTGCTGCATGCCTATCGCTGGATCATCGACAGCCGCGACGAGGCGACGGGGGAGCGTCTGGACGACCTCGAAGACCCGTTCAAGCTCTATCGCTGCCACACGATCATGAACTGCGCCAAGACCTGCCCCAAGGGTCTGAACCCCGCCAAGGCGATCGGCGCGATCAAGAAGATGATGGTCGAGCGCCAGGTCTGAGGGCCGCGCCGATCCGCGTGTAAGGGAAACGGGGCCAATGGCCCCGTTTTCGCGTTCCGGGGTTGGCGCTGCGCGAGGCAAGGATCTGAAAGATGGCGTTTTTTCCGATCGCGATCCTGATCGTGTTCCTGCTGATGTACCTGCTGCGGACGCGGCGCACGCGGATGTGCCGCTGGCGGCGGCGGGGCAAGACCGACTGGCGCTGTGCCGCTTGCGGGGCGGTGGCGATCACCGGGGATGACAAGCAGCCCCGGGTCTGTCTGCGCAAGGATATCTAGCGCAGGCGCGTGGCGGCGCCGGTGGCGATGTTCACCGACCAGCGCGCCTCGCCGGTGGGGCAGCAGCGGGGATCGCCGGGGTTGGGCATGGTAGTGGTCAGCTCGACCCGGTCTTCGTAATACACAACGTCGCGCGGGCCTTGCCCGAAGAGGCCGGAGACGGGATTGGCAAAGGCCCATCCAGTGCCGGTCCCCAGGAAGTAACCCGTTGCGATATTGGTGGAATTTCCGCCATTCGCCACCTCGAAAAACGCGATGCCGAGGGCCCGGCGCGCCTGGCCCGGGTCGGCATGGTCCGGCAGCCAGAACGCCCCGACCAACGAGGCCTGGGGCGGCAGCAGTTGCGCGCGCAGCAGCCCGTCGAGATCGCCCCAGCCCTGTTGCGCGGCCGCCGGCGGGGTGAGCGCCAGCAGCGCCGCGATAAGAGCCGCGCGGATCATGCGAAGGCCGCCTCCAGCGCGATCTCCACCATGTCGCCGAAGCTCGATTGCCGCTCCGCCGACGGTAGCGCGTCGTGGGTCAGCAGGTGGTCCGAGACCGTCAGCACCGCCAGCGCCCGGCGGCCGTGGCGGGCGGCGAGGGTGTAGAGCTCGGCTGCCTCCATCTCGACGCCCAGCACCCCGTGGCGGATCATTTGTTCCGTCAGATCAGGGCGTTCGTCGTAGAACACGTCCGAGGAATAGATCCCGCCCACATGGGTTTTCGTCCCCTTCGCCCCCGCCGCGGCCTCGGCGGCCTTGAGCAGGCCCCAATCGGCGCAGGGGGCGAAGTTCAGCTCGCAGAAGATGCCCGAGGACGGGGTCGAAATCGACGAACAGGTCATCGCCAGGATCACGTCGCGCAGGGCCACGTGGTTCTGCATCGCGCCGGTGGATCCGATGCGGATCAGGGTCTGCGCGCCGTACTCTGTAATCAGCTCGTTGGCGTAGATCGACAGGCTGGGCATGCCCATGCCGGAGCCGTGGATCGTCACCCGGTGCCCGCACCAGGTGCCGGTGAAGCCGAGCATGCCGCGCACCTCGTTGACGCAGACCGGGTCGTCCAGGAACGTCTCCGCGGCCCATTTCGCGCGCAGGGGGTCGCCCGGCATCAGCACGGTTTCCGCGATGTCGCCGGGGGCGGCGCCGATATGGATGGTCATGGTCTGGTCCCTTTCGTTCGCACCGATTATACCGCGCGCGGCCCCGGCGAAAAGACCCGCCCGACCCCGTCGGATCGGCGTCGGCCCCGTGTCGGACTTCTGTCGGGCAGGTGTCGGGCACCTCCGCGCGCCCGGGTCACGAAGCGTTAAGGATTGCCGGGATCCGCGAGGCTGGTGAAGCGGCGCGCATCGGTGTCCCAGACCAGCGCCTCGACACAGGGGGTGAGGTTGGTGCCGCCGCATGCGCTGCCATGGACCTGGTTCAGCACCACGGTCAGGGGACCGAAACGCTGCACGGTCCACCCCTTGGACAGCCGTTCGGTCACGGTATCGCCTACGGCGAACATCACCGAGCAGCCGCCGGTGCCGCAATAGAGGCTGGCTATCGACGAGCATTGCAGTTTGCCCAGGTCGAGCACCAGGTCGGGCTGCCCATCGCCGGTGAGGTCGGTGCGGGTGGTGGCCCCCCAGGTCACCTCCAGGGTGCCGCTCTCGAAATTGGCGCAATCGGTGCGCGCTGTGTCGATTGCCGCTTGCAGGGGGGCAGGCAGGTCCTCGACCGGTTGGGCCGCGGCGGGCAGGGCGAGGAGAAGCAGGGCGAAGAGGGGTTTGAGCATGGGGCAGAGGTCCTTTGCGGGGCGCGCACGGCGCGGTAGGGTTGGCGCCAGTATAAGGAGGCCGCGGATGTTGCCCAGATGGCGTTTGGCCGGGGTCCTTGCCTTTCTGGCCGGGCCGCTGGTGGCGGAGAGCGGTGCGGCGCCCGCGGCGGAGTTGGCCTTCGTCAAGGGTGTTTTGGCCGAGTTGCAGGCCAGGTCCTTCCGGTGGGACCGCGAGTATTGCGGCTATATCGGCTACACTGCGGAGGGGGAGCTGGTGGCGAGCCGGGCGCGGCGCGGGACGGCGGACAGCTGCCTGCCGCCCTGGCCGCGGCGGTTCGATCCGGTGGCGTCCTACCACACCCATGGGGGCTACGACCCGGGGGCCTGGTCGGAGATCCCGAGCGACATCGACATTGTGTCGGACGCCGCGGACGGGATCGACGGTTATGTGGCCACGCCGGGCGGGCGGCTGTGGTATATCGACGGCTCGGAGCGGATGGCGCGCCAGATCTGCGGGGTCGGGTGCCTCCCGATGGATGCGGATTTCGCGCCCGAGACCGACATCACCGTGGCGGAAAGCTACAGCTACGAGGATCTGTTGGGCATCCTGTCCCACTGAGCCGCGGGCAAGCCCGTTCGAACGGGCTTGGTCACGCGATTTGCAAATCGCGTCCCAAGCGCCTTGCAAGGCGCTTGTCCAAGGCGTTTCGAAACGCCTTGTCCGGCGGGTGGCCTATTCCGCCGCGATCGGGGTGTCGTCCACCAGGCCGACGATGTCGAACATGATCCGGTTCAGCTCGAAATCCTTCGGCGTGTAGACCTTCGCCACGCCCATGGCGCGCAGCCGCTCGGCGTCGTCCTCGGGGATGATCCCGCCCACGATCACCGGGATATGGGTCAGATCGGCCTCGCGCATCCGGCCCATCAGTTCCTCGATCAGGGGGATGTGGGAGCCCGACAGGATCGACAGGCCGACCACATGGGCGTCCTGTTCCCGCGCGGCGCGCACGATTTCCTCGGGCGTCAGGCGGATGCCCTCATAGGTGATGTCCATGCCGCAATCGCGGGCGCGGGCGGCGATCTGCTCGGCGCCGTTGGAATGGCCGTCGAGCCCGGGCTTGCCCACCAGGAACTTGAGCTTGCGGCCCAGCTTGGCCGACACCGCCGAGACCGCGTCGCGGATCTCGTCCAGCCCCTCGGTGCGGTTCGACGGGTTCGCGGACACGCCCGTGGGCGCGCGGTACTCGCCGAAGGATTTGCGGATCTCCAGCCCCCATTCGCCCGTGGTCACCCCGGCCTTGGCTGCCGCGATGGAGGCGGGCATGACATTGGCCCCCGAAAGCGCGGCCTCGCGCAGATCGGCCAGCGCCTTTTGCGCCGCGTCCTCGTCGCGGGCGGCGCGCCAGGCCTGGAGCCGGGCGATCTGGTCGGCCTCCACCGCGGGGTCCACCACCATGATCCCGCCATCGGCATCCATCAGCGGCGAGGGCTCGCCCTGCTGGTACTTGTTGACGCCGACCACCACGGTCTCGCCCCCCTCGATCCGGCCGAGCCGGTCGGAGTTCGCCTCCACCAGCCGGGATTTCATGTATTCGATCGCGGCCACGGCCCCGCCCATCCCGTCGATGGTGGCCAGTTCGGCGCGCGCGCCTTCCATCAGCTCGGCCACCTTGCGGTCCACCGCCGGGTTGCCGTCGAAGAGGTCGTCGAACTCCAGAAGGTCGGTTTCCAGCGCCATGATCTGCTGCATCCTGAGCGACCATTGCTGGTCCCAGGGGCGGGGCAGGCCAAGGGCCTCGTTCCAGGCGGGCAGCTGCACCGCGCGGGCACGGGCGTTTTTCGACAGGGTCACGGCCAGCATCTCGATCAGGATGCGGTAGACGTTGTTTTCCGGCTGCTGCTCGGTCAGGCCCAGGGAGTTCACCTGCACCCCGTAGCGGAAGCGGCGGAATTTCGGGTCCTCGACGCCGTAGCGGTCGCGGCAGATCTCGTCCCACAGGGTGACGAAGGCGCGCATCTTGCACATCTCGGTGACAAAGCGGATGCCCGCGTTCACGAAGAACGAGATCCGGCCCACCATGGCCGGGAAATGTTCGGCCGGGACCTTGCCCTTGAGATCGTCGAGCACGGCGGTGGCGGTGGCCAGCGCGAAGGCCAGCTCCTGCTCCGGGGTCGCCCCTGCCTCTTGCAGGTGGTAGGAGCAGACGTTCATCGGGTTCCATTTGGGCAGGTGTTCGCGGGTATAGGCGGCCACGTCGGTGATCATCCGCAGGGACGGTTTGGGCGGGCAGATATAGGTGCCGCGGGAGAGGTATTCCTTGATGATGTCGTTCTGCACCGTGCCTTGCAGTTTCGTCACGTCCGCGCCCTGTTCCTCGGCCACGGCGATGTAGAGCGACAGCAGCCAGGGCGCGGTCGCGTTGATCGTCATCGAGGTGTTCATCTGGTCGAGGGGGATGTCCTTGAAGAGCGCCCGCATGTCGCCCAGATGCGCCACCGGCACGCCGACCTTGCCGACCTCGCCCCGGCTCAGGACATGGTCGCTGTCATAGCCGGTCTGGGTCGGCAGGTCGAAGGCCACCGACAGCCCGGTCTGCCCCTTGGCGAGGTTGCCGCGATAGAGCGCGTTGGAGGCCTCCGCCGTGGAGTGCCCGGCATAGGTGCGAAACAGCCAGGGGCGGTCTTTCTTGGTCTCGGTCATGGGCATCCTCGTGAATCACCGGCGGCAACGATCTTGCGTTTCGGCGCATTTATCTGGAACTTTATGTCTTTGTCAATTCGCTGCGCTGCGGAGAGAGCGCGTTCTGCGCGACAGCATACTGCATCTTCGGCGCGGAGCCGAACCCAAACATCGCGCGCCGGCCGCGGGTGCCGGACTGCGGTGGTGGCGGGCAGGGTGGAAAATCAGGGGGCCTGTGACATCGGGCGAGTTCCCCGGTTCGGGCTTTGTGATACAAGCTCTTGTAATGACGCAGACCATCGACATCCCGTTCTGGCAGTTCGCGTTGCTGATCGCCTTCGCGGCGGTGACCTTTGCGTCGCATTTCCTGTTTCCGTCCGTGCGCTGGTTCTTCCGGCGGCGGTTCGAGCGCGCGGTGGCGCAGCTCAACACGCGGCTGGCGCGGCCCATCGAGCCCTTCAAGCTGATGCGGCGGGCCGACAACATCAACCGGCTGCTCTATGACCCGCAGGTGATGGAGGCGGTGGTGGCCCATGCCAAGGCCGAGGGCGTGCGCGAGGACGTGGCCTTCGAGAAGGCGCGCCGCTACGCGCGGGAGATCGTGCCGGGGTTCTCGACGGCGACCTATTTCGGCTTCGCGATCCGGATCGGTCATTGGCTGACCCAGGCGCTCTACCGGGTGCGGATCGAGCGGGTGGAGATGTCGGTCGCGGGCATTCCGCCCGAGGCGACGGTGGTGTTCGTGATGAACCATCGCTCCAACATGGATTACGTGCTGGTCACCTGGCTGGTGGCGGACAACACGACCCTGTCCTATGCGGTGGGCGAATGGGCGCGGATCTGGCCGCTGCGCTGGCTGGTGCGGGCCTCGGGGGCGTATTTCATCCGGCGGCGCAAGATCACCCCGCTCTATCGCAGCGTGCTGGCCCGGTACGTGCAGATGGCGCGGGACAACGGGGTGACCCAGGCGATCTTCCCCGAGGGCGGGCTGTCGCGGGACGGGCGGCTGGGGGCGCCGAAGCTGGGGCTGCTGAGTTACCTGTGGGACGGGTTCGATCCAGAGAAGGCGCGCGACGTGGTCTTCGTGCCCGTGGGGCTGAACTACGACCGGGTGTTCGAGGACGCGGCCCTGGTGGCTGCGCCGCCCAAGGGCCGGTTCAAGCTGTCCTGGCGGCGGGTGATCGGGGCGGTGCTGCCGGAGGTCTGGCCGATCCTGGCCGGGCGGCAACGCTTCGGCCATGCGGCGGTGTCCTTCGGGGCGCCGGTCTCGCTGCGGGCGGCGATGCTGGCGGGCGGTCGGGTGGAGGACCTGGGCCGCGAGTTGATGGCGCGGGTCGGGGCCAGCGTGCCGATCCTGCCGGTGCCGCTGGTGGCGGACCTGCTGCTGGCCGGGCCGCCGGAGGTGGAGGAGGCCGCCCTCGATGCGGCGTTCCGCGACCGGATGACGGGGGCAACGCCGGTGCCCCTGACCGATGCGAGCGCGCCGGCGGATTTCACGCTGGAGGATGGCCTGCGGGTGCTGCTGCGCCGGGGGCTGGTCACCCGGGAGAACGGACGGATCACCGTGGCCGCCGAGGCCGGTCCGATGCTGCGCTATTATGCCAACACCCTGCCGGGGCGACAGACACCGCCGCCCGAAGCCCCCGAGACGCCAGAAAAATACGTGATCGCGACATAAAATTACACAAACGATCCGTTTTTCGTTTGCATTGTTGCTGCGCGCCCCATATTCCCCTCAAAAGCGCCGCAGCATTGCGATTCTGCGCTGCGGAATACCAACTCTGTTTCCTGGAGGCCCCCATGGCACTCGATACCGACCAGGCCCTCGTGTCCTACGACGCACCGATCAAAGACCTGTATGACATGGCCGAGATGCCCCCCCTGGGGCATGTGCCCAAGCAGATGCATGCCTGGGTGCTGCGGCAGGAGCGCCATGGCGAGCCGGTCACGGCGCTCCAGCAGGAGGTGGTCGACACGCCCGTCCCCGACAGCCACGAGGTGCTGGTGCTGGTGATGGCGGCGGGGGTCAATTACAACGGCGTCTGGGCCTGCCTCGGTACGCCGCAATCGGTCTTTCTCGGCCACAAGGCACCCTATGCGATCATCGGCTCGGATGCCGCCGGGATCGTCTGGGCCGTGGGCGACAAGGTCACCCGCTGGAAGGTGGGCGACGAGGTGGTGATCCACTGCAACCAGGACGATGGCGACGACGAGGAGTGCAATGGCGGCGACCCGATGCTGTCGCCGAGCCAGCGTATCTGGGGCTACGAGACGCCGGACGGCTCGTTCGGGCAGTTCACCCGGGTGCAGTCGCAGCAGCTGATGCCGCGGCCCAGGCACCTGACCTGGGAAGAGAGCGCGTGCTACACCCTGACCCTGGCCACGGCCTACCGGATGCTGTTCGGGCATGAGCCCCATGACCTCAAGCCCGGCCAGAACGTGCTGGTCTGGGGCGCGTCGGGGGGGATCGGATCCTTCGCGATCCAGCTGATCAACACCGCGGGCGCCAATGCGATCGGCGTGATCTCGGACGAGGACAAGCGCCAGTTCGTGATGGAGCTGGGCGCCAAGGGCGTCATCAACCGCAAGGATTTCAACTGCTGGGGCCGTCTGCCCGAGGTGGGGACCGAGGCCTACAAGGACTGGTTCACCGAGGTGCGCAAGTTCGGCAAGGCGATCTGGGAGATCACCGGCAAGGGCAACAATGTCGACATGGTGTTCGAGCACCCCGGAGAGGCGACCTTCCCGGTCTCGACCTTCGTGGTCAAGCGCGGCGGCATGGTGGTGATCTGTGCCGGCACGTCCGGGTATAACTGTACCTTCGACGTCCGGCACATGTGGAGCCACCAGAAGCGGCTGCAGGGCAGCCATTTCGCCCATCTCAAGCAGGCTTCGGCGGCCAACAAGCTGATGCTGGAGCGGCGGCTCGATCCGTGCATGTCCGAGGTCTTCCCCTGGGAGGAGCTGCCCCAGGCGCATATGAAGATGATGCGCAACGAGCACAAGCCGGGCAACATGAGCGTGCTCGTCCAGGCGCCGCGGACGGGGCTGCGGACCTTCGAGGACACGCTTGAGGCGAGTAAAACCGCCTAATAAAATCTTAACGAATCAATGAAAGGCTCGTGGCACGGAAGGTGCTGCGAGCCTTCTTTCATGGCCCACACCCCTGGACCACCCGAACTCAAAGGGTTGCCGGATCGGCCCCTCGCCATTTTTGGGGAGGTATATTTCGCGAATACTTCCACTAAATCCCTCGTGCTATAGTTGTGTTAATGTTTCGTTAACCTTTGGAAAGAAACACTGATGGCACAAGATTGGATCGTGGACGTCCTCGCAGACCTTCGCAGCTTTGCTACGCAAAACGGCCTTACCGCTCTGGCCGAACAACTGGATGATACGATTCTGGTTGCCGCGACGGAGATTGCGCAAACGGACGAGGTGCACCCGAAGGCTGTGGAGACAAATGCACCAAGGGTTGGAATCGTTTCTGGAAGATTTGCAGGAAGCAAAGTCGCTGGATGACGTCCAGGCGCGTCTCTTCGGGTTGCGAGAAAGCCTGGAGGTCGAGAATTTCGCCTATCACTGTCTGGATGCATCGGGGAACAAATACGGCGCGATGACCTATGACGCGCCCTGGGTCAAACGCTACATCGAAATGGACTATGCCCGGGTCGATCCGGTCATCAAGGGCACCTACCAGCGGTTTCATCCCGTGGACTGGAAGCAGCTCGACTGGTCTCCCAAGGCGGCACGGGAGTTCATGGGCGAGGCGCTCGAAACCGGGGTCGGCAACCAGGGGCTGTCGGTGCCGGTGCGGGGCCCGAACGGGCAGTTCGCGGTGTTCTCGGTCAACAATCGCGCCACGGATGCGGCGTGGGAATCATACCAGAAGGAGTACCTCAAAACCTTCATCCTGGCGGCGCATTTCATCAATCAGCGCGCGCTGGAGCTCGAAGAAGACATAAATCCGACGGCCAAGCCCCTGTCGCCCAGGGAATCAGATGCCCTCACCCACCTGGCCAACGGTTTGAGCCGGGGACAGGTGGCCGAGAAGCTGAAGATTTCCGAGCATACTCTAAGGGTTTACATTGAAAGTGCGCGGTTCAAACTGGGGGCCGCGAACACCACCCACGCGGTGGCACGGGCGATGGTCAGGGGGCTGATCGTCGTCTAAACACCCCTATGTGCAAGATTTTTTTGCTTGCGACCGCTAGGAAATCCTTAACCGGGTCCGGGCGTTTCTTCCTCTCGTTTTCGCAACAAGAGGGCCGCCCCCATGATCCGTTTCGTCTATGCCGACCAGCTCGATACCTATCCCCGTCTCCGCGACAGCATGTTCCGCGACCGGGCGGAGCAGTTCAAGACGCGCCTGCAATGGGATGTCACCGTCGATGCCGACGGGTTCGAGCGCGACGCGTATGACGCGGAAAACCCGATCTACGTGATCTACGAGTTGCCCGATGGCACCCATGGCGGATCCATGCGGATCCTGCCCACCACCGGGCCGACCATGATCAACGATCATTTCCTGCACCTGACCGACGGGGTCGCGATCCAGTCGCCCTTCATCTGGGAATGCACGCGGTTTTGCCTCTCGCCCAAGGCCGATGGCCGGGTCGCGGGCGCGCTGATGCTGGCGGGCGCCGAGTTCGGCCTGTCCTCGGGTCTGTCGCACTCGGTCGGCGTGTTCGACGCCCGGATGACGCTGGTCTACCGGCGCCTGGGCTGGATTCCGGAAATCCTCGGGCAGGAGGGCGAGGGCCGCAGTGCCGTCGCCGTCGGTCTGTGGTCGATGGATGCGGATCTGCGCGAGCGGCTCTCGGCCCGGTCCGGGATCAGCCGCGAGGTCTCCGCCCATTGGTACGAACGCGCGTTTGGCCCCAGCTTGGCGGCCTGAGGGGGCATTCGCGCTGGCGGGGAGGGAACGGGTGGTTTAGCGTTTCGCCATGACCCTCCCCGCCATCCAGTTCTCCGACGATCAGGCAGATGCCTATGACCGCGTGGCCGACGCTCTGGCCGCCGCCGGGGTGGACCTGGCCGACGAGACGCTGATGCCCCCGCGGGAGGGGGCGGCGTCCTCGGTGCTGGCGGTTCTGGGCAAGGCGGGGTCCGGCAAGACGCTGCTCCTGGCGCGGCTGGCGGAGGATCTGATCCGGGCCGGGGTCGAGATCGTCTCGGGCGACTGGGAGGGGCGGCGGCGCAAGGACCGGCGCACCCTGGCGATCCTGGCGCCGACCAACAAGGCCGCCTGGGTGCTGCGGATGCGGGGGGTGCCGGCGACGACCATTCACCGGATCCTCTACACCCCGGTCTACGATCCGGAATACGAAAAGATCGCCGAATGGCTCGCGGGCAGCGGCGACCGGCCGGTGGTCGAGGGGCTGTCGGAGGCCGCGCTGGACCGGGCCAAGGCATTTTTCGAGGCGCAGAAATCGGTGCCCGGGGCGCTGGCGGCGGCGGGGCTGCGGGGGTCGGATTTCATCACCGGCTGGAAGCGGCGCGAGGACCCGTTGGACATTGGATTCGTGGACGAATCCTCGATGCTCGACGCGCGCCAGCTCGACGATCTGCGCGAGATCTTCCCCACGCTGTGCCTGTTCGGCGACCCCGCACAGCTCGCCCCCGTGGGCCAGTCGGGCCAGATGGTGTTCGAGACCCTGCCCGCGGAGCGGCAGCTGACCCTGAGCCGGGTGCACCGGCAGGCCAAGGACAACCCGATCCTCGATCTCGCCCATGCGCTGGCCGACCCGGAGGTGGATTTCAACCGGTTCGAGCGGATGGTCGAAGAGGCTGCGTCCCGCGACGACCGGGTGGTGGTGCAGGGCCGGGTGGAGGCGGCGCTGATGGCGCGGTCTCCGGCGCTGGTCTGGCGCAACGCGACGCGGATCCGGATGATCCATGCGTTCCGGGCGGCTTACGGTGCGCCGCCGGATGCGCTGCTGGAGGGCGAGCCGCTGATCTGTGACGGGATCGAGTTGCCGCTGAAGCATCGCAAGAAGCGGATCGACCTGGAGGCGCGGGGGCTGATCAAGGGGGCGCAGGTGATCTATCTCGGGCCCGGTCGCAAGCCCGGGTTTTCCAAGCTGCATGTGGTGGGCGCCGAGGCGCCCGAGGTCAGCGCCGCCTCGATCGTGAAGATCGAGATGCCCGACGAGGAGGAGCCGTTCATCCCCTATGCTGCGCGGATGGGGGCGACGTTTCTGCACGGGGCGGCGGTGACGATCCACAAGGCGCAGGGCAGCCAGTGGGACACGGTGCAGGTCTTCGCGCCGGACCTGTCGGCGGCGGCCTGGGCCGGGCGGGTGGAGGCGGGGCAACCGTTGTGGAAGCGGCTGGCCTACGTGGCGATCACCCGGGCGCAGGAGCGGCTGATCTGGGTGACGCGGGCACGGCTGGCGCGGCCGGACGCCCCCCTTGGCACGGCGGATCTGAAGGCGGCGCCTGCGCCGCTGGTGTTGGAGCAGGAGGAGGTGGAGCCATGAGCGGGACGATCCTGATCACCGGGGCGAGCGGCGGCATCGGGGCCGCCGTGGCCGACAGGTTCCTGGCCGAGGGCTGGGAGGTCGGGCTTCTGGCGCGGCGGGCGGCGGCGCTGGAGGAGGTGCGGGCAGGCCGCGCGAACGGGCATGTCCTGGTCGCGGATGTGGCCGATCCGGAGGCGGTGGCGGCGGGTTTTGCCAGCTTCGAGGCGGCGGTCGGGCGGCTCGATGTGCTGTTCAACAACGCAGGCATCTTCGTGCCCGCCGCGATGATCGACGAGGTGCCGCTGGCCGATTGGGACCGGGCGGTGGCGGTGAACCTGACGGGGATGTTCCTCGCTGCACGGGCGGCCTTCGGGCAGATGCGGCGGCAGGACCCGGCGGGGGGGCGGATCATCAATAACGGGTCGATCTCGGCCCATGTGCCGCGGGAGGGGGCGGTTTGCTATACCGCCACGAAACACGCGATCACCGGGCTGACCAAGCAGCTGTCGCTGGATGGGCGCGCGCTGGGCATTGCCTGTGGGCAGATCGATATCGGCAATGCGCGCACGGAGCTGCTGGAGGGGATCGACGCGGCGGGCCGGGCGCGCGGGGAGCCGCCGGTGCCGATGATCGAGACCGATCTGGTGGTGGACGCGGTGTGGCAGATGGCGGCGCTGCCGCTTGAGGCCAATGTCCAGTTCATGACGCTGATGGCGACGAAAATGCCCTATATCGGACGCGGATGAGCGCCGCGGGGGCCAAGAATTTTGCAAAATCCTTGCACCGCGCAGCCCGTGCCCCAGGCGCAGACGGTGCCGCAGGGGCGAAGAATTTTATCTAAAATTCTTGGCCCCGCGTGGGGGCCAAGGGCCGATGTCAGCCGCGGATGTAGCGGAACACGGCGGACGCGCTCCAGCCCGCCGCGATGGCGATGGCGATCGACAGCATCCCGTAGATCAGCGGCCGGTCATGGGCGAGATTGTAGATCCACCGCTCCAGCCCCACCTTGCGCACGTCGATCGCGGTCTCGAAGGCATCGATCACCTGCCGGTCCCGGGTCAGGAAGATCCGGGTGCGGTAGCTGCCTTCGGTCAGGTTCGCGGGCAGGGTGAACTCGGTCGAGAACAGGGTCTGCGCCCGCAGGACCACCGCCGACTCCCGGGTCTGGTAGAGGTCCTCGCTGGCCCGGATACGCACCAGCGCGTCGGTGAAGAGATCCAGCTCTTCGGCGGCCCCGCTGTCGATGGCGCGGATCGCATTGCGGGTGGTGATCCGGTGGCGCAGGTCCTCGGTCTCGCTCAGGATGCTGCGCAGCGGGGCGGAGGTCGCCACGGCGTAGAAGGTGGGGGCGGCGTCGATCTCGGCGGCGGCGGTGTTCACCCAGATGCCCGCGACCCGGGACTTGCGGCGGATCGTGACCGGCTCCGGCGGGCCTTCGACGGCGATGATGACGCCCAGGTCGTTTGCCGGTGGGATCGGGCTTTCGCGTTTCACGGCGCCGAAGATCAGGATCTCGGAGCCGTCGAAATTCGCCGTGATCGCCACCCGCGTCTGGCTGAGATCGGCGACGACCTCTTCGGCGCGCAGGGGCAGCGCGACCAGCAACAGCAGCAGGGCGGCGGCGAGGCGGATCATCCGTGTCCTCCTTCACCGATGGAGTAGAGCTCGCTCGGCATCACCAGCAGGTCGAAGGCGAGCTTGCCGCAGACCGCCAGCACGATGATCGCCAGCAGGATGCGCAGCTGTTCGGCCTTCAGCTTGGTACCCAGGGCCGTGCCGATCTGCGCGCCCACCACCCCGCCGATCAGCAGCAGCACCGCCAGCATCATGTCCACGGTGAAGTTCGTGGTGGCATGGAGCAGCGTGGTAAAGGCGGTCACGAAGATGATCTGGAAGAGCGACGTGCCCACGACCACCTTGGTGGGCATCCCGAGAATGTAGATCATCGCGGGCACCATGATGAACCCGCCGCCCACGCCCATGATCGCCGCCAGCACGCCCACCGCGAAGCCCACGATCAGGGGCGGGATCACCGAGATGTAGAGCCCCGAGGTGCGGAAGCGCATCTTGAACGGCAGGGCATGGACCCAGTTGCGCTGCCGTCTTGCGGGGGGCGCTCCGCCGGATTTCCGGGATTTGCGGATGGCGTTCAGGCTCTCGACGAACATCAGCGCGCCGACCACGCCCAGGAAGACCACGTAACACAGCTTGACCAGCAGATCGACCTGGCCGAGCGCCTTGAGGTAGTTGAACAGGATCACGCCGATCCCGGCCCCGAAGAGCCCGCCCACCAGCAGGACGGTGCCCATCCTGAGATCCACGGTCCGGCGGCGCAGGTGGGCCAGCACACCCGAGAAGGACGAGGCGACGATCTGGTTGGCCTCGGTCGCCACGGCCACGGCGGGCGGGATGCCGATGAAGAACAGCAGCGGTGTCATCAGGAATCCGCCACCCACGCCGAACATCCCCGACAACACGCCCACGATCCCCCCCAGTCCCAGAAGCAGGAACGCATTCACCGAAACCTCGGCTATGGGGAGGTAGATCTGCATGTCTCTCCTTACGCGCCCCGGCGGGTTTTACGCAATGCGGCGAGACTGCCTACGGGCTCAGCGTTCCTTGACATAGGGCTCGCCGCCGGCGCGGGGCGGGATCGCCTTGCCCACGAAACCGGCGAGGATCACGACCGTCAGGATATAGGGCAGGGCCTGCATCAGCTGGACCGGGATCGGGATGCTCAGGATCTCGATGTTCTGGAACCGGTTGGCGATGGCTTCGAGAAAGCCGAAGAGCAGGCAGGCCATGAGCGCGTACCAGGGCCGCCATTTGGCGAAGATCAGCGCCGCCAGCGCGATGTAGCCGCGCCCGGCGGTCATGTCCTTGACAAAGCCCGCCGAGAGGCCCGTGGCCAGATACGCCCCCGCGAGACCGCAGAGCAGCCCGCAAATCGCCACGGCGGCGTAGCGCAGGCCCACGACCGAGATCCCCGCCGTGTCCACGGCCGCCGGGTTCTCGCCCACCGCGCGCAGGCGCAGGCCGAACCGGGTGCGAAAGAGGATATACCAGGTTGCAGGCACCGCGAGCAGGGCGACATAGACCAGGATCGTGTGACCCGAGATCAGTTCATAGTAGATCGGCCCGAGGATGGGGACGTTCTGCAGCGCTTCGGCGAAGGGCAGGGTGATCGGCTCGAACCTCGCACCGCCGATGAGCGAGGGGGTGCGGCCGCCCTGGCTGAACCAGCTCTGTGCGATCAGGACGGTCAACCCCGCGGCAAGGAAGTTCAGCGCCACGCCGGAGATCAGCTGGTTGCCCCGGAAGGTGATCGAGGCCAGCCCGTGGATCGCCGAGAAGAGCAGCGCCGCGAAGACGCCGGCAAAGAGCCCGATCCAGACCGAGCCGGTGATCGCCGCCATGGCCGCCGACAGGAAGGCCGCGACCAGCATCTTGCCCTCCAGCCCGATGTCGAAGATCCCCGCGCGTTCGGAAAACAGCCCCGCCAGGCAAGCGAGCAGCAGCGGCGTGGCGAGACGGATCGTGCTGTCGAGGACTTGCAGGAGGGTGGCGAAATCCATGGGCTCAGATCCTCGTGGTCAGCAGCTTGAAGCTGGCGAAGGCGAAAAAGCCGGCCAGCGCGCCTTCGACCCAGCGGCGCCCGGACAGGTAGGCGCGGCGCATGGGCGGGGCGGCGAAAACGAGGCCCCAGGCGGCGTGGCCGAGAAACGAATTCAGGAAGGCGCCCGCGACGAAGATCAGGATGACGGGCCAGGGCGCACCGGCGAGGCCGCCCAAGCTGGCGATGGCGATCCAGAACAGGATCGCCTTGGGGTTGGAGACCTGCAACAGGAAGCCCCGGCGCGCCAGCCGGGTGGCGGTGGCGCGGGTGGCCACGGGGGCGGGCAGGGGCGGCAGGGTCACCGCGCGCCGGACCGCGCCCCAGGCGAGCCAGGCCAGATAGGCCGCGCCGACCATTTTCAGCACCACCATCGCCTCGGCCAGTTGGGCGAAGATCACGGTCAGCCCGAGCACCGTCGCGACCGACAGCACCAGCGAGGCGGACGCGATCCCGGCGCAGGTCAGCAGGGCCGCCCGTGCCCCTTGCGCCGTGCCGACGCCCAGCAGCAGGGCCACCGACGGGCCCGGGGACATCACGCCGACCAGTTGCACGCCCCAGGCGGCCAGCAGGGCGGGCAGATACTCGGCCATCATTCCGCGGGCTCCGACCGGCGGGCGGTCTTGCGGCGGTGCGCGGCGAGGAAGGCCTTTTCGATGGGCATCCGGACCATGTTGTCCAGCGCCCCGGTGAACAGGATCACCAGCGCCTGGATCACCACGATCAGCTCGCGCGGGATGTTGGTCCACAGCGCCAGTTCCGCCCCGCCCTGGTAGAGAAAGCCGAAGAGGATCGCCGCCAGCAGCACGCCCACCGGGTGCGAGCGGCCCATGAGCGCCACGGCGATGCCGATGAAGCCCGCGCCTTCGACCGCGTTCAGGACCAGCCGCTCGGCCTCGCCCATGACGTTGTTGATCGCCATCATCCCCGCCAGCCCGCCGGAGATCAGCATCGCCACCATGATGATCTTGGTGGGCGAGATCCCGGCATAGACAGCCGCCGTCTCGGAATTGCCATAGGCGCGGATCTCGTAGCCGAGCTTGGTCCGCCAGATCAGCAACCAGAACAGGTAACACGCCACCAGCGCCACCAGCAGGCTGATATTGACCGGCGCGGCGCGGGAGAACTCGATGCCCAGCGGGGCCAGCAGGTCGTGGAGCGTGGGCAGATGCGTGGCCTCGGGGAATTTCGCGGTGGAGGGGTCCATGCTGCCTTGCGGGCGCAGCTGGTTGACCAGCAGGTAGTTCAGCACCGCCGCGCCGATGAAGTTGAACATGATCGTGGTGATCACGATATGGCTGCCGCGCTTGGCTTGCAGGTAGGCCGGGATCGCCGCCCAGGCCGCGCCGAACACCGCGCCGCCGATCACCGCCGCGGGCAGCGCCATGGCCCAGTGCGGCCAGGGGATATAGAGGCAGATCAGCGCCACGCCGAGCCCGCCCAGCATCGCCTGCCCCTCGCCGCCGATGTTGAACATCCGCGCGTGGAAGGCCACGGCGACCGCGAGGCCGGTGAAGATGAAATTCGTCGCGTAATAAAGGGTATAGCCCCAGCCATAGGTCGAGCCGAGCGCGCCGGTGACCATGAGCTTGAGCGCCTCCCACGGGTTCTCGCCAATGGCGATGATCACCAGGCCGGAGATCACGAAGGCGATCAGGACGCTGAGCAGCGGCACCAGCAGCGCGTCGGCCCATTTCGGCATCCGATCCATCAGCTGTGCTCCGCGGCGGCGGCGAGGTTTTCCTCGACCACCTGGATCAGGGGTTTGTCGGTGGGCGGTTCGGTGATCCCGGCCATGAGCAGGCCCAGCTCCTTCTCGTTGGTCTCGGCGGCGGGGCGTTCGCCCATGATGCGCCCGTCGAACATCACCGCGACCCGGTCCGAGAGCGACAGGATTTCCTCCAGCTCCACCGAGACCAGCAGGATCGCCTTGCCCGCATCGCGCAGGGCGATGATCTGCTGGTGGATGAATTCGATCGCGCCGATATCCACGCCGCGGGTGGGCTGCCCGACCAGCAGCAGCTCGGGATTGCGCTCGATCTCGCGGGCCAGCACGATCTTCTGCTGGTTGCCGCCGGAGAAGTTCTTGGCCGCCAGCCAGCAATCGGCCGGGCGCACGTCGAAGCGGGCGATCTTGCCCTCGGCATCGGCGCGCACGGCGCGGTTGTCCATCAGGAGGCCGCGATTGTAGGCCGGGTCATCATGGTAGCCGAAGGCGACGTTTTCCCAGGCGTGGTAGTCCATGATCAGACCCTCGGCCTGCCGGTCCTCGGGCACATGGGCAATGCCCTGGGCGCGCCGGGTCTTGCCGTTGGAATGCTTGCCGGTCAGGTCGATCTGCTGGCCGCTGACGGTGACGCGGCCCGTGGCGGGGCGCATGCCGCCCAGCACCTCGAGCAGTTCGGACTGCCCGTTGCCGGCGACCCCGGCGATGCCCAGCACCTCGCCGGCGCGGACCTGCAGCGAGATGCCCTTGACCCGTTCGACGCCTTGGTCGTCCACCACGCGCAGGTCGTCCACGGTCAGGATCGGGGCGCCGGGTTGCGCGGGGGTCTTGTCGACGCGCAAGAGCACCTTGCGCCCCACCATCAGCTCGGCGAGTTGTTCGGGGCTGGTGTCGGCGGTCTTGACGGTGGCGGTCATCTCGCCGCGGCGCATGACCGAGACCGTGTCGGTGGTTTCCATGATCTCGCGCAGCTTGTGGGTGATCAGGATGATGGTCTTGCCCTCGGCCTTCAGCCCTTCGAGGATGCGAAAGAGGTGGTCGGCCTCGGCCGGGGTCAGCACGCCCGTGGGTTCGTCCAGGATCAGGATGTCGGCCTTGCGGTAGAGCGCCTTGAGGATTTCGACCCGCTGCTGGTGGCCGACGCTGAGATCCTCGATCAGGGCGTCGGGGGCCACGTTCAGCTCGTATTCTTCGGACAGCTCGCGCAGCAGCTTGCGCGCCTTGGCAAGCGAGGGGCGCAGCAGCGCGCCCTCCTCGGCGCCGAGCACGACGTTTTCCAGCACGGTGAAGTTTTCCACCAGCTTGAAATGCTGGAACACCATGCCGATGCCCGCGCGGATCGCGGCCTGGCTGTCGGGGATTTCTGTCTTCTGGCCCTTGATGAAGATCTCGCCCGCGTCGGCCTTGTAGAAGCCATACAGGATGCTCATCAGCGTGGATTTGCCTGCGCCGTTCTCGCCGATGATGCCGTGGATGGTGCCGGGCATGACCCGGATCGAGATGTCCTTGTTGGCCTGCACCGGTCCGAAGGCCTTGGAGATCCCGCGAAGCTCGATCGCAGGTGCTTGCGTGTCGGACATGGAGCCCACCCCGTTGGTCAGTCCTGCGCGCGGGGGGTGTCCCGCGCGCATGTTTCTTGTGTCGGATCGGTGGCTTACATCACCGGGCAGGTGTTGTCGGACATGTAGTCATGCACGGTGATCTCGCCGGCGATGATCTTGGCCTTGGCCTCTTCCACGGCGGCCTGCATCTCGTCGGTGACCAGCTCGGCGTTGAACTCGTCGAGCGCATAGCCCACGCCGTCTTCGGCGAGACCCAGGACACGGATGCCGGTCTCGAAGCCCGGGCCGTCGGACATGGCGGCGAAGACCGCGTTGTCGACGCGCTTCATCATCGAGGTCAGAACCTCGCCCGGGTGCAGGTAGTTCTGGTTGCTGTCCACGCCGATCGACAGGATGTCCTCGTCGGCCGCGGTCTGCAGCACGCCGACGCCGGTGCCACCGGCGGCCGCATAGACCACGTCGGCGCCCTGGCTGATCTGGGCGCGGGTCAGCTCACCGCCCTTGACCGGGTCGTTCCAGGCCGCGGGCGTGGTGCCGGTCATGTTCTGGATCACGGTGGCGTCGGGGTTGGCGGCCTTCACGCCCTGGGCGTAGCCGCAGGCGAACTTGCGGATCAGCGGGATATCCATGCCCCCGATGAAGCCGACGGTGCCGGTTTCGGACGCCATGGCGGCCATCATGCCCACGAGGTAGCTGCCCTCGTGCTCGTTGAACACGACCGAGCGCACGTTGGGCTGGTCCACGACCATGTCGATGATCGCGAAGCTGGTGTCGGGGTAGTCGGGCGCGACCTCGCCCAGCACGTTGCCGAAGGCGAAGCCGGTCATCACGATGGGGTTGTTGCCGGCCTCGGCGAAGCGGCGCAGGGCCTGCTCGCGCTGGGCCTCGGAGGTCAGCTCGATCTCGCGGTAGGTGCCGCCGGTCTCCTGAACCCAGCGCTGGGCGCCGTTGAAGGCGGCCTCGTTGAAGGATTTGTCGAACTTGCCGCCGAGGTCGAAGATCAGGGCGGGTTCGGCCAGCGCGGCTCCGGTCGAGAGCGCCAGTGCGCCGGTCGCGCCGAGCAGTTTCTGCAGGATGGTCATGTGGTAACTCCCAGTTGATGTCAGGCTGCGGGTGCCTCTTGATACGGGTCACCCTGCGAGCACAGGCAGATCGAGTGATCCCGCCAAGTAAGGCGGCGCGTCCCGGCAGGGTCAACAGGATTCTGGACCCGATTGCGGGATTTGGGGGCGATTGCCCGTGCCTTGGGCGCGTGACCCGGCGTCAGCTGTCGTGCAGGGGGCGGCGCAGCACGAGCGCGTCCTGCCGCGCCCCGTCCGGGCCGCGGTAATAGCCCTTGCGACGGCCTGCCTGGGCATAGCCGAGCCGGGCATAGAGGGCGCGCGCGGCGGTGTTGTCCGCGGCCACTTCGAGAAAGGCCTCCTGCGCGCCCCGGGCCCGGGCGGTGGCGTGGAACCGGGCCATGAGCGCGCGCGCGATGCCTTGCCTGCGGGCGGCGGGGGCGATGGCGAGGGTCAGAAGCTCCGCCTCTGGACCGGCGACCTGGGCCAGGGCGAAGCCATGGGGGGCGGTGATGGTGAAACTGCCCGGGCGCGCGAGGGTTTCGGTAATCTCCGCCTCGGTCCAGGGGCGCGGGGTGGTGAAGCAGGCCGCGTGGAGCGTGGCCATCTGCGCCGGGGTCATCGCGGGCGGAGCAGGGCCGGGGCCGGTTTGGCCGGGGCAGCGTCGGCGGGCCGGATATAGAGCGGGATGGGCGGCGGCAGGGCGGGCTGCGCCCGGGCGGCGGCGATGCGCGCGATGGCCTCGGCCTGCGGTGTGGCAGGTGTGCCGGAGGTGCCGCCGGTGCGCAGGGCAAGGGCCGCGGCGGCCGGGCCGAGGCAGAGCGGCGGTGCGGGCAGGTCCGGCAGGGCCAGGGTGGCGGGATCGCCCATATCCGGCGGGGCCAGCGGCTGGCCCATCGCGTCAAAGGCCTGGACATAGGCGGCATCCCGGCGGGCATCGAGGCTGGCCAGGGCCGCGCGGCCCGTGCCGTAGACCTGCGCCTCCAGCCCCGAGACGCCCATGGCGGGAATGCCCCGGGCAAGGGCGATGCCGCGCGCGGCGGCGACGGAGATGCGGATGCCTGTGAAGTTGCCTGGGCCGATCCCGACGCCGAGGGCCGCGAGGTCGCGCCAGCCGATCCCGGCCTCGGCCAGCAGCTCTTCGAGCAGGGGGAGCAGGCGTTCGGCCTGGCCCTTGGCCATGGGCTCGTGCCGGATCGCGACAATGCGGTCGCCGCACAGCAAAGCAGCCGCGCAATGCGCGGCCGCTGTATCGAAGGCCAGAACGGGGTCCAAGGGGTCAGGCCGCGACGGGGCGAACCTCCAGCACCTCGGGGATGTAGTGGCGCAGCAGGTTCTCGATCCCCATCTTGAGCGTCAGGGTCGAGGACGGGCAGCCCGCACAGGCGCCCTGCATGTGCAGATAGACGATGCCGCGATCGAAGCCGTGGAAGGTGATGTCGCCGCCATCCTGGGCCACGGCGGGACGCACGCGGGTGTCGAGCAGTTCCTTGATCTGTCCGACGATCTCGGAATCCGGGCCGTCATGGGCGGCATGGCCCGCGGGTGCGCTGGCCTCGCCGGTCATCACCGCGTCGCCGGACTGGTAATGTTCCATCACCGCGCCGAGCACGGCGGGTTTGATGTGGTCCCATTCGACGCCCTCGTCCTTCGTCACGGTGACGAAGTCGGTGCCGAAGAACACCGCCGTCACGCCATTGACCGCGAAGATGCGGCCGGCGAGCGGCGAGGATCCGGCGGCCTCGGCGGATGGGAAGTCGGCCGTGCCCGTTTCCAGCACGGTCTGCCCGGGCAGGAACTTGAGCGTGGCGGGGTTCGGTGTCGACTCGGTCTGAATGAACATGGGGTGCCTCCGTGCAGCTATACCCTATATGCGCTGCCCGGGGCGTTCGGTCAAGAACTTGGAACGATTCTAAACTGTCCCGTGAAAGGTCAGCACACCGCCTCCAGCTGGTCCTTGCTCAGCTCGCCCGGCACGATGGTCAGGGGCACGGGCAGGGTGCCTGCGGATTTCACCAGGGCCGAGACCAGCGGGCCGGGCCCCTTGCGCCCGCTCCCGGCGCCGAGCACGAGCACGCCGACCTCCGGGTCGTCGGTGATCTGGGCGAGGATCTCGTCCACCGGCTCGCCTTCGCGGATCACCAGTTCGGGGTCGACATTCTGCTTGTCGCGCATCCATTTCGCGAAGACCTCGAAATGGGCGGTGATGCGCTCGCGGCTTTCCTCGCGCATGACCTCGCCCACGCCGATCCAGTGGTTGAATTCATCGGGCGGGATCACCGACAGGATCTGCACGCCGCCGCCGGTATTGGCCGCGCGCATGGCGGCGAAGCGCATGGCATTCAGGCATTCGCGGCTGTCATCGAGCACGACGAGAAACTTGCGCATCGGGGCCTCCTGTCCGGCGGCGATCATGGCGAATGGGGGCGGGCTTGGCAACGGGCTTGGGGGCGGGCGGGGCGCGCGGTCAGGTCGCGTGCGCCCAGTCCCAGTAAAGCGCCCGCGCGCGGCGGGTCAGCGGGCCGATCTGGTACTGCCGGTCGTCGAAGGCGGTCACGGGGGTGACCTTCATCATGTTGCCCGACAGGAAAACCTCGTCGGCCTCGGCCACGTCCTCGAAGCTCAGCACGGTCTCGCGCACTTCGACCCCGTCGGCGCGCAGGTTGGCGATGTGGCGGGCCCGGGTGATCCCGGCCAGAAACGTGCCGTTGGGGATCGGGGTGAGGACCACCCCGTCGCGCACGATGAACAGGTTGGAGGTCGCACTTTCGGCGACATTGCCCATGGCATCGGCCACCAGGGCGTTGCCGAAGCCCTTGGCGCGGGCCTCGGCCAGCATCCGCGCGTTGTTGGGATAGAGGCAGCCGGCCTTGGCGTTGGTCAGGTTGTCCTCCAGCACCGGGCGGCGGAACCGGGTGCGGGTCAGGGTGGTGGCGGTGTCGGGCGGGGCCATGGGGATCTCTTCGAGGCAGAGGGCAAAGCCCGTGGCGTTTTCGCGGGGCACGATCGCCAGGTGCCCGCCATCGAGCGCCCAATACATCGGCCGGATATAGACCGCCGCCTCGGGCGGGTAGGATTTCACCCCCTCCAGCGCGATCTCGACCATCTCCTCGGTGGTGACCGTCGGCGTGATCATCAGCGCCTCGGCGGAGGCGTTCACCCGCGCGCAATGGGCGGCGAGATCCGGGGCGACCCCGTCGACCCAGCGGGCGCCGTCGAACACGGTCGAGCCCAGCCAGGAGCCGTGATCGGCCGCGCGCATGATCGGCACGTCGCCGTCGTGCCAGCGGCCTTCGAAATATGTGCGGATATTGGTCCCGGTTGCCATGGCGTTCCCTCCCGTCGGGCACGCTAGTGGCGCCGCGGGGCAAGGTCCATCGATTTTCGGGGGGATTGGGGGGGTATGGCGCGAGGCGATCCCTGTGACCGCCTCGCGTGTACTCGTCAGTCGGACCTCAGCCTGCGGCGAAGCCCAGTTGGTAATCCATCGTTCCAGGTCCTGCGGGCGTTTTCGTCGCCCCGATGGCAGGACCCTTCTTGTCCGACGCGGTCGTCGGCTGAGACCGCACAGATTGCGGTGTTGCGTTCACATACGCCATGGTACCTCCATGTCAGTTGGGAGGGTGATATCTAGCGGATGCGCGGAAGTTTGCCAAGCCCCTTGTGCATGGTTACCCCGGTATTCACGCAGCCTGCCACCTCGGGGCCGGTTGGAAATCCGGTCGGCAGACTGAGATAAAGACATGGATGTCAGGGGCCTGGCGGGTTGCGCCGGTGGCGGCAGGCTGGCGCGGGCAGGCGCCTGCGCGGTGCCTGTCCGGACGCGCCCCCGGTCAGCTGCGGACCATGCCCACGATGTCGTAGGTCTTTTGCAGGATCGGGGTGGCGATCTCGCGAGCCTGGGCCGCGCCCTTGCCCAGCAGCCGGTCGATCTCGGCCGGATCGTCCATCAGCCGGGCCATCTCGGAGGAGATCGGGGCGAGCTTGTCCACGGCGAGGTCCACCAGCGCGGGCTTGAACGTGCCGAATTGCGCGCCGGCATGGGCGGCGATCACCGCCTCGACGCTCTGGTCCGACAGGGCGGCGTAGATGTTCACCAGGTTGCGCGCCTCGGGGCGGTCCTTCAGCCCCTCGACGGTCTCGGGCAGGGGTTCGGGGTCGGTCTTGGCCTTGCGGATCTTCTTGGCGATGGCGTCGGCATCGTCGGTCATGTTGATCCGGCTCATGTCCGAAGGGTCGGATTTCGACATCTTCCTGGAGCCGTCGCGCAGGGACATCACGCGCGTCGCCGCGCCCTCGATCACCGGCTCGGTCATGGGAAAAAAGTCCACGCCGTAGTCATGGTTGAACTTCGCGGCGATGTCGCGGGTCAGCTCGATATGCTGTTTCTGGTCCTCGCCCACGGGCACATGGGTGGCGTGGTAGACCAGGATGTCGGCGGCCATCAGCGCCGGGTAGCCGAAAAGGCCCAAGGACGCGTTCTCGGCGTTCTTGCCCGCCTTGTCCTTCCACTGGGTCATCCGGCCCATCCAGCCCATGCGCGCCACGCAGTTGAAGATCCAGCCCAATTGCGCGTGCTCCGGCACCTGGGACTGGTTGAACAGGATCGAGCGCGCGGGGTCGATCCCGGCGGCCAGATAGCCCGCGGCCAGCTCGCGCGTGTTCCGGGTCAGGGCGGCGGGGTCCTGCCAGACGGTGATCGCGTGCAGGTCCACCATGCAATAGAGGGTCTGGATGCCGCTGTCCTGCATGTCCACGAAGCGTTTGATCGCGCCGAGATAGTTGCCCAGCGTCAGCCCGCCCGAGGGCTGGATGCCGGAAAAGACCCGGGGGGTGAAGCTGCTGGCAGGCTCGGTCATGGCGGTCCCTCTTGATCTGGCAGGCGCGGCGCGGGCTGGACGCGCCCCGGTGCGTCGCTTACCCATGGCCCAAGCTGTCGTCAACCAGAGGGCCTGTCCATGACCCCCGAGCCGCAATCGCCCTTCAATCCGCTGCCGCCGCTGGTGGTGGCGCTCGCGGTCGTGATCCTGGGGATCGAGGCGCTGTTCTCGCTGGGCGCGCGCGGCATCCTCGGCGGCCCGGAGGCGGTGGGCTGGCGGATCGCGGCGATCCGGGATTTCGGCTTCGTCGACCAGGTGTTCGACTGGATGCTGGCCAATGGGCGCTTTCCGCCGGAGCAGTTGGCGCGGGTCGTGACCTATCCGCTGATCCACGCGAGCTTCACCCATGCGGTCTTCGTGGTGATCTTCGTGCTGGCCATGGGCAAGATGGTGTCCGAGGTGTTCGGGGGGCTTGCGTTCCTGACGATCTTCTGGGTTTCGGCGGTGGTGGGCGCGCTGGTCTACGGGCTGTTTCTGAACGAGGATCTGCCGCTGATCGGGGGGTATCCGGGGGTCTATGGGCTGATCGGGGCCTATACCTTCCTGCTGTGGGTGTCGCTGATCGCCACGGGCGGGCAGCAATATCGGGCCTTCACGCTGATCGGGATGCTTCTGGGCATCCAGCTGTTCTTCGCGATCTTCTTCGAGGTGGGGATGGATTGGGTCGCGGACCTGTCGGGTTTCGTGGCGGGGTTCGGGCTGTGTTTCCTGATCGCGCCGGGGGGGTGGGGCCGGGTGATGGCCAAGCTGCGCGGGCGTTAGGCGGGGACGTCTTGCTTTCGGGCTGCTCGTCGCGCGCTTGCGCGCGCTCCTCGCTATGGTGATGCGCTTGCGCGCGCTCCTCGCTACGATAATGCGCTTGCGCGCGCTCCTCGCTACGACGATGCGCTTGCGCTCGCTGTCGTGGCGCTGCGCGATGCGGTTTGGCGGGGGCCCGGGCCTTCGACGGGTCAGGGCCCGCGGCGCAGGGCGCGCTTGACCTCGGCCATCCGGAAGGCGCCCAGCAGATGCCCGGCCGCGCCATAGCTGACGATCCCGAGGGCCACGAGGGCGGCCAGCGCGCCGTAGCGCAGGGTGGGCGTGCGCAAAGCTTCCGACAGCAGCTCTTGCGCGCCCAGCAGGACCGCGCCCATGGCCAGGGCCGCCAGAACGATCCGTCCGATCCGCGCCTTGAACCGGGCGTCGAAGGCCGCGGCCTCCCCCAGGGGGCGGGAGCCGCGCCAAAGCAGCCAGACCATCGCCCAGCCCGCCAGGGACGCCCCGAGGGCGGCGGCGACATAGCCGATCACCGGGGCCAGTCCGATCGCGATGCCGGCATTCACGACCATCGCCCAGAGCGCGTAGCGCAGGGGGCTGCGGGTGTCCTCGCGGGCGAAAAACAGCGGCTGGAACACCTTTTGCAGCACGAAGGCGGGCAGGCCGACCCCGTAGACCGCCACGGCGAGCGCGGTCGCGGCGCTGTCCTCGGCGGTGAAGCGCCCGCGTTCGAACAGGACCGAGACCAACGCCTCGGGGATGCAGAGCAGCGCCACGGCGGCGGGCACGGTCAGGGCGAGGCAGATCTCGCCCGCGCGGTTGAACGCGTCCTGCCCGCCCGCGGTATCGCCGGCCTGGAGCCTGCGCGACAGGTCCGGCAGCAGGACGATCCCGATGGCGATACCCACGACCCCCAGGGGCAGCTGGTAGAGACGGTCGGCATAGTTCAGCCAGGCGATGGCTCCGTCGAAGAAGCTCGCCACCTGGCGGCCCACCAGCAGGTTGACCTGCACCACGCCGCCCGCGAGGGCGGCGGGGGCGGCGATGATGGCGAGCCGCTTGAGTTCCGGCGTCATGCGCGGGCGGCGCGGGCGCAGCGGGAAGCCCGCCTTCGCCGCCGCGCGCCACAGAAGCCAAAGCTGCGCGATCCCGGCCAGCACGACGCCGATGGCCAGCATGGTGCCGTGGTGCAGCCCGGCGATCTCGCCCAGCTCGAACGCGCCGATCCCGCCGAGGATCAGCACCTCTTCCAGCACGCCGGTCTCGGCGACCAGCAGCGCGGTGATCAAGATCACGTTGAGCAGGATGGGTGCCGCGGCGGCCGCCGCGAAGCGCCCGGTGGCGTTCAGCACCCCCGACAGCAGCGCCGCGAGGGAGATGAACAGGATGTAGACGAACACGATCCGCCCGAAGCCCACGGCCAGGTCGAACCGCGCGTCCCCGACGAACCCCGACGCCATGGCCAGCACCAGCCAGGGCATCGCCGCGAGGGCGACCAGGGTGAACAGGATCAGGATCAGCCCCAGCCCCGACAGGGCGTCGCGGGCGAAGCCTTCGGGGTCGTCGCCGCTCTGGACCCGTTTGGAGAACATGGGCACGAAGGCCATGTTGAACGCGCCCTCGGCGAAGAACCGGCGGAACATGTTGGGCAGGGAGAACGCCACGAAAAACGCGTCCGCCACCGGCCCCGCGCCCAGGAGCCCCGCGATCAGGATATCGCGGACGAAGCCCAGCACCCGGCTTCCCATGGTCCACAGCCCCACGGTCATGAACCCCGCCAGCAGCCGGATCGGTTTCACGCGGCCGCTCCTTGCGTGCGGGCCCGGGTCGTCCAAGTCATGTCCGCGCGCGCTCCGCGCCGTGTTCCACTGCCTCGCGCAGGCGCTTCTCGATGGTCCTCTGCTTGGCCTCGCCATGCAGCTTCAGGCCGAACATGTCCTTGACGTAGAACGTGTCGACCACCTGCGCCCCGTAGGTCGCGATCTGGGCGGAGGCGACGTAGATATTGGCATCGGCCAGCGCCTTGGCCAGATCGAACAGCAGCCCGGGGCGGTCGCGGGTGTCGACCTCGATCAGGGTGTAGATCTCGGAGCCTTCGTTGTCGAAACTGATCGAGGTCGGGAAGCGGAACTGGGCGTCGCGTTTCTTGACCTTGTCCTTGCTGACCAGGGCCTGGCTGGTGACGACCTCGCCGCTGAGGGTCTTGTCGATCATCTTGCGCAGGCGGGGCAGGCGCGACTCGTCATAGGGTTTGCCATCGGCGTCCTGCACCCAGAAACAGGCGGTGACATAGCCGTCCTTGGTGGTGTAGGTGCGCGCGTCCACCACGTTGGCCCCAACCAGGGCCAGGGCCCCCGCGAGCCGGGCGAAGATGCCCGGGTGATCGGCCATGGCGAAGGACACGCGGGTCACGTCGCGGTCCGCGTCCAGCGTCAGGTCGAGCCGGACCTGGTCATCCTCGATCCCGCGCAGCAGATGCGCCAGCGTGACATGGGCATCGCCGGGCAGGCCTTGCCAGTAGGGGCCATAATGGCGCCCGGTCTCCAGCCGCAGGTCCTTGCGCGGCCAGTCCGACAGGGCAGCGCGCAGGGCGCGCTTGGCGTCGGTCTCCAGGGTTTCGCGGTTCAGATCCTCAAGCCCGTTTTCCAGCGCCTCGGCGGTCATCCAGTAGAGCGACCGGATCAGCTGCGCCTTCCAGTTGTTCCAGGTCCCGGGCCCGACGCCGCGGATATCGCACACGGTCAGCACCGTCAGCAGGTCGAGCCGTTCGCGGGTGCGCACGGCCTTGGCAAAATCGCGGATGGTGCGCGGATCGGCCAGATCGCGTTTCTGCGCCATGTCGGACATCAGCAGGTGATAGCGCACCAGCCATTCCACGGTTTCGCAATCGCGCGGGTTGAAGCCCATGTGCGGCGCGACCTGGCGGGCGATCTGTGCGCCGACGACCGAATGGTCCTCGGGCCGACCCTTGCCGATGTCATGGAGCAGGAGCGCGGTATAGAGCACCTTGCGGTTCACCCCCTGCTTGAGGATGCGACTGGCCACGGGCAGGCTCTCGACCAGCTCGCCGCGCTCGATCTCGGCCAGGTTCGAGATGCACTGGATGATGTGCTCGTCCACCGTGTACTGGTGGTAGACGTTGAACTGCATCATGGCGACGATCTTCTGGAACTCGGGGATCAGCGCGCCGAGCACGCCAAGCTCGTTCATCCGGCGCAGGGCACGCTCGGGGTTGCCGTGTTTCAACAGCAGGTCGAAGAAGATCCGGTTGGCCTCCTTGTTGGATCGCACGCGATTGTCGATCAGCGACAGGTTCGCCTTGATCCGCAGCATCGCGTCCGGGTGCAGCAGGTAGCCGGTGCGCAGCGCTTCCTCGAAGATGCGCAGCATGTTGATCGGGTCTCGGAAGAAGGTCTCGGGGTCGGCGATGGCCAGACGGTTCTGGCGCACTTCATAGGCCTCTTTCACCTTCTTGCGGCGGGAGCGTTTGATCATCCCGATCAGGCGGGGCTCCCGTTTGGCGTGGCTGGCCTCCAGCGCGGTCAGGAAGATGCGGGTGAGGTCGCCCACGCTGGTGGCGTGGCGGAAATAGAGCTGCATGAAATGCTCGACCCCGCGCCGCCCGTCCCGGTCGGCAAAGCCCAGCCGGTCGGCCACCTCGACCTGCATGTCGAAGGTCAGCTGGTCCGTGGCCCGGCCCGACACGATGTGCAGGTGGCACCGCACCGCCCAGAGGAAGGTTTCCGCGGTATCGAAAAGCACGCGTTCCTCGTGGGTGAAGACGCCGAGGTTCTCGAGCTCCTGGACGGTTTCGACCCCGTGGACGTATTTCGCGATCCAGTAGAGCGATTGCAGGTCGCGCAGCCCGCCCTTGCCTTCCTTGACGTTGGGCTCCAGCATGAAACGCTGCCCGCCCTGGCGGGTGTGGCGCTGCTCCCGCTCCTCCAGCTTGGCTTCGATGTAATCCTGGGAGGTGCCCTGAAAGAGCTCGGACTTCAGCCGTTTGCGCAGCTTGGCTGCGAGCTCCGCGTCGCCATAGAGCAGCCGGTTTTCCAGCAGGGCGGTGCGGATCGTGTAGTCGTCGCGCGCCAGCCGCAGGCAGTCGCGCACCGTGCGCGAGGCATGGCCGACCTTCAGCTTGAGATCCCACAGCATGTAGAGGGTGGTCTCGATCACGCTCTCGGCCCAGGGCGTGATCTTGTAGGGCGTCAGGAACAGCAGATCGACATCGGAATGGAGCGCCATCTCGCCCCGCCCGTAGCCGCCCACGGCCAGCACGCTGAGCCGTTCGCCATCGGTCGGGGTGGGCAGCGGGTGCAGGTGGGTCTGGGCCACGTGCAGGGCGGTCGTGACCAGCCCGTCGGTCAGGTAGGCATAGGCGCGCACGGTCTCGCGGGCACTGAACGGCGCGGCGTCGAGCCCGGCCCGGATCGTGGCAAGGCCCTGTTTGCGGGCGTCCTTGAGCAATCCGACCACCGCCTTGCGGACCGCGCTCGCGGAGGCGCCCTCCGCTTGGCTCAGCCGGTCGGCCTCGGCCCGGATCGTGGCGGTGTCGAAGATCGCGTCGGCGGGGGCGACGAGCGGCAGGTTGACCAGGCCGATCCCACCCGCCGGCGCCGTGCTGGCCGGGGGCGGGGACAGGGCGACATCGACGGCCTGCGCGGGCACCGGGTCAGGACCCGCCTTCGAGGCCGAAGCTGCGCTGGGCGGGGGAGACGATGGTGACCGAGCGGTCGACGATCCGGGCCACGGCGAGCGCGCGCTCGTTGGTGCCGTCCGCGCGCAGGCGGAAGGTGCCGGACACGCCCGCGAACCCCGCGCCCTGGGTCAGGGCCGAGGTGGTCAGGGCCTGGCCCTGCTGCGATTTCACCAATGCGCCGATGGCCGCGATCCCGTCATAGGCCAGCCCCGCGATCGGGTGCGGCTGCGCGCCAAAGGCAGCCACGTAGCGATCCTGGAAAAGACTGGTCAGCGCCGGGTCCGGCAGGGCGAACAGCCCGCCTTGCAGTCCGGGCAGCTCCAGCGTGGCCGCGGGCTGATCCCAGCGCGTCAGGCCGACGAACTGGGTCTCGGTGGGATCGACCCCGTTCTCCAGCAGCAGTTGCGACAGCAGCGGCACGCCCCCGGTGGTGTCATCCGCCAGAACGATAGCGGTGGCCCCGCTGGCGCGCACGGCGCCGGCGATCTCGGGCACCGCGTTGATCACCCCGGTCTGGGACGGCTCGTAGCTGAACGTGCCGGCGTTCTGCGACCCGGTCGTCGCGATGGCCTGCACGACCGCGTCCCGGCCCACGGTGCCGACCTGGCTCTGCGGGTAGGCGACGAGGACCGACCGGTTGCCCAGGCTGGCCAGGTAAGACACCACCCGGCGCGCGGTATTCTCGAAGGTGTTGCCCAGCACGAAGACATTGCCGCCCGCAATGGCGGTGTTGTTGGAAAAGCTCAGAACGTTGATCCCGCGGGGTGCGACCGCCACACCGGCGGCATTCGCGGCCGCCGAAAAGACCGGCCCGAGCAGGATGCGCGCCCCGTCCGCCACGGCCTCGCGGGCGACGGTCGCCGCCTGCTCGGGGCTGCCGGCGGTGGCGTAGACCTTGAGGTCGATCTCCACCCCGTCGAGGTCGGCAATCGCCAGCCGGGCCGCGTTCTCGAGAGAGCGGGCAAGATTGACCTCGCTCGCGTTCTCGGTGCCATAGGGGACGAGAAGTGCCACGGGCACGGGGGCGCGGGCATTGATCGACGGCCCGCCGCCGCCGCCGCCCACCGGCACATCGCAGGCCGCAAGCGCGACCGTGGCCGCCGCCGCCGCGACGCCGGCGCGCAGAGCCTTGCGCCTTGAGAAGAAACGATTGAACATGGCAGCCTCCGCGCGGCCTGGGTGGGGTTGGGTCACTCGCTGGCCGAACCTAGAGGCCGGGGGCGGCTATGTAAACGGCTCTGCGCGGGCTCTCAAACCGGAGGCATTCCTTGGCTCAAACCCTGCAAGCGGGACTGCTGCTCGTCTCGACCCCGATCGGGAATGCCCGGGACATCACCCTGCGCGCGCTGGATGCCCTGCGGGAGGCGGATGTGCTGGTGGCCGAGGACACGCGCAGCTTGCGGCGGCTGATGGAGATCCACGGGGTGCCGCTCGCGGGGCGCCCGCTGCTGGCCTATCACGATCATTCCGGCCCGCCGGCGCGACAGAAGGTGCTGGCGTATCTGACCGAAGGCCAGCGTGTCGTCTATGCGTCCGAGGCCGGAACCCCGCTGATCGCCGATCCCGGCTACGACCTGGTGCGCGCGGCCCGTGAGGCGGGGGTGGCGGTGAGCGCGGCGCCGGGACCGGCAGCGGCGATCATGGCCCTGAGCCTGTCCGGCCTGCCCACGGACCGGTTCTTCTTTGCCGGTTTCCTGCCGTCCCAGGCTGGCGGGCGGCGCAAGGCGCTGCGGGCGCTCGGGGCGGTGCCCGGAACGCTGATTTTCTACGAGAGCCCCAAGCGGCTGAAAAAGAGCCTCGCGGACATGGCGGAGATTCTCGGCCCCGGTCGCGACGCCGTGGTGGCGCGGGAGTTGACCAAGCTCTTCGAGCAGGTCGCGGCGGCCCCGCTGGGCGATCTGGCCGAGCGGTACGCCGAGGCCGCGACGCCCAAGGGCGAGATCGTGGTGCTGGTGGGGCCGGGCGCGGAGGGCGAAATCGGTGAAGACGACCTGACGGCGCTGCTGCAGGCGGCGCTGGCGCGGCACTCCACCAAGGATGCGGTGGCCGAGGTCTGCGCCCAGACCGGGCTGCCCCGCAAGCAGGTGTATCAAAAGGCGCTGGCGCTCTTAAACGGGTCTTAAGGTCTTGCCCCCACACTGTCGCGCATGACTATTGCCGTCCAGACCCGTGATCTGTCGCCCCTCGCGCGCGCCCGTCAGGCGCGCGGCACCCGTGCCATGCTGTCGGGCGCTGCCGCCGAGGCGCGGGTCGAACGGGCCTATCGCGACCGGGGCTGCGACGTGCTCGCCACCCGCTGGCGCGGCAGCGGCGGGGAGGTGGATCTCATCGTGCGGCGGGGTGACCTTCTGGTCTTCGTCGAGGTCAAGTCCAGTGCCAGCTATACCCGCGCCATCGAAAGCCTCAGCCTGGCGCAGCTGACCCGCATCCAGAATACCGCGCTCGAATTCCTCGACCGCAGCCCCGATCTGGCGGGGCTGGAGATGCGGTTCGACCTTGCGGTCGTGGAGGGCAGCGGGCGGTTCCGTGTGCTGGCGAACATCACCATGTGAATGCGCGATCCGCCAGGGCCATTGCACCCGACCGACAAGCGCGCCATGACAGGCAAGCCAAGTCAGAGGAGCCGCCATGAGCCTGAACGTCGCTTTCCAGATGGACCCGATCACCGAGGTCGACATTGCCGCCGACAGCTCCTTCCGGCTGGCCGAAGAGGCCCAGTCGCGCGGGCATTCGCTTTTTGTCTACGGCCCGGCGGACCTGACCTATGACCGAGGCGCGCTGAAGGCCACAGGGCACAGCTGCCGCGTGCAGCGGGTCGCGGGCCAGCCCGCCATTCTCGGGGCGCGCGAGACGGTCGATCTGTCCACCATGGACGTGGTCTGGCTGCGCCAGGACCCGCCCTTCGACATGGGCTACATCACCACGACCCATCTGCTCGACATGGTCGGGTCCCAAACGCTGGTGGTCAATGACCCGTTCTGGGTCCGCAACGCGCCCGAGAAGCTGCTGGTGCTGCAATTTCCCGACCTCACCCCGCCCACGATGATCGCCCGCAATCTCGACGACCTGAAGAAGTTCAAGGCCGAGTTCGGCGATGTAATCCTCAAGCCGCTCTACGGCAATGGCGGCGCGGGCGTCTTCCGGCTCACCCCCGAGGATCGCAACCTCAACTCCCTGCATGAGCTGTTCTCGGCGATCAACCGCGAGCCCCTGATCATGCAGCAGTTCCTGCCGGACGTGGCCAGGGGCGACAAGCGGATCATCCTGGTGGACGGCGCGCCCATCGGCGCCATCAACCGGGTGCCCGCGGCCGGCGAGACCCGCTCGAACATGCATGTGGGCGGGCGGCCGGAGCCCGTGACCCTGACGGATCGCGATCGCGAGATCTGCGACCGGATCGGTCCGTTCCTGCGCGAGAAGGGCCAGGTATTTGTCGGCATCGACGTGATCGGCCCCTTCCTGACGGAGATCAACGTAACCTCGCCCACGGGCCTGCAGGAGCTGGAGCGGTTCGACGGCACCAACGGCGCAGCCCTGATCTGGGACGCGATCGAGGCCCGCCGGGCCGCCGCCTAGGCCATTTCCCGGGTGACGATCCGGTAGCTCAGCGCCTCGGCCAGGTGCGGGCGCTGGACTTGCTCCGCCCCTTCCAGATCGGCGATGGTGCGCGCCACCTTCAACACCCGGTGATAGCCGCGCGCGGTCAGCCCGAAGCGCTGGGCCGCGTCCTGCAGCAGGGTGCGCCCCTCCGTGTCCGGCGCCGCGACCTCTTCGAGCAGGGTGCCCTCCATGTCGCCATTGACCCGCATGTCGGGTGTCTCGGCGAACCGGGCGGTCTGGATCTCCCGGGCCGCGCTGACCCGGGCCGCGATGGCCGCCGAGCCTTCGGCGGGCGCGGGCTGGTCCAGGTCCGAGAAACTGACCGGTGGGATGTCCAGCCGGATGTCGAACCGGTCCAGCAGCGGCCCGGAGATCCGGCTCAGATACTCGGTCCCGCAGCCCGGGGCGCGCCCGCAGGCCTGGGCCGGGTCGAACATCATCCCGCATTTGCAGGGGTTAGCCGCCGCCACCAGCAGGAACCGGCAGGGGTAGCGCAGATGTGCGTTGGCGCGCGCCACCACCACGTCGCCGGTCTCGATGGGCTGGCGCAGGGTTTCCAGCACGTCGCGGGGGTATTCGGGAAACTCGTCCATGAACAGCACCCCGTTATGGGCCAGCGACATCTCCCCCGGCTTGGCGCCCTTGCCGCCCCCGACGATCGCCGCCTTGGAGGCGGTATGATGGGGCTCCCGGAAGGGGCGCAGTCGCGAGATCCCGCCCGCGTCGATCAACCCCGCCAGCGAGTGGATCATCGAGGTTTCCAGCGCCTCCGCCGCACTCAGCGGCGGCAGTATGCCGGGCAGGCGCTTGGCCAGCATCGACTTGCCCGAGCCCGGCGTGCCCACCATCATCAGGTGATGCCGCCCGGCGGCGGCCACCTCCAGCGCGCGCTTGGCGCGCTCCTGTCCCTTCACATCCGCCATGTCGGGCAGGTGCCGGGCGGTCTCGACCTCGCCGGGGCGGGCGGGGGCGATGGGCGCCGCGCCGGTGAAATGGCGCATCACGCTCAGCAGCGATCCCGCCGCGATCACCTGGGTGCCGCCGACCCAGGCCGCCTCCGGCCCGCAGCCCTCGGGGCAGAGCAGGCTGCGCTCGGCCTCCGCCGCGGCGAGGGCCGCGGGCAGCGCGCCCAGCACCGGCACCAGCGTGCCGTCGAGGGACAGCTCCCCCAGTGCGACGGTCTGATCGACCGCCTCGGCGGGGATGATCGACAGCGCCGCCATCAGCGCCAGCGCGATGGGCAGGTCGAAATGGGAGCCTTCCTTGGGCAGGTCCGCGGGCGACAGGTTGATCGTGATTCGCCGCGACGGCAGGGCGAGGCCGAGCGCCGACATCGCCGCGCGCACCCGTTCGCGCGCCTCCGAGACCGCCTTGTCCGGCAGGCCCACGATGGCAAAGCTGGGGATGCCCGCGGACAGGGCGCATTGCACCTCCACCGGGCGCGCCTCCACGCCCTCGAAGGCAACGGTATGGGCGCGCGTGGTCATGGGGGCCTCCGGGCTTCAGGTTCCGTTAACCATGCCCCGCAAATCCTTTAAGCTTTGTTAATCGCCGCCGCGGTCGGTGCCGGACCGCCGGGTCAGCCCTGCCGGGTGATCTCGGCCAGGATGCGCAGGTCGATCCGGTCGTCGACCAGGTCGGCAAAGCCGGTCGCACCGAAGGCGGCGCGGCTCAGTCCCCCGGTCAGTTCGATCACCAGTTCGGCCAGGTCCTGCGGCGCACGGTCCGGTTTGCGGAAGAACCGCGCGGTCAGCGCCACCGGGGCGGTCACGTCGCGGACCCGCAGGTCGCCCAGAACCTCTGCGCCGGTCTCGGTCCGGCGCATCGCGGTGCTGGCATAGGTGATCGTCGGAAACCGGGCGGTGTCGAGCACCGAGGGCCCCTTCATCGCGGTGTCGGCCAGCGGCAGGGTGGTGCGGGCCCTAGTCGCGTCCATGGTGACCGTGACGCGCGAATTGCCCAAGGTCGCGAAATCCAGCCGCAGATCCGCGTCGCGGATCGGGATCTGTCCGCCGCTGGCAATGCCCGACAGCCGATAGGTGAAGGCCACGGTGCTGCCGGGGCCCAGCCGGTAGGGGCGGGGGGCGGCCCGTCCGGCCAGCGGCCAGAGCAGCGCCCCGAGGAAGAAACCACGCCGGTGCATGCGCCCAGGCTGTCACGGGCAGCGGGGGCTGCGCAAGTCAGCCGGGCCCGGGTGTCGCATCCGTGATCCAGGGGGTGTCGCGGGACGGGCCGCGCCGCAAGGTCCAGGCGGCCGGGGGGGCGGTGCGGTCGCGCAGCCGCGTCAGTTCCCAGGCGGCGCGCCCGCCGCGGTGGCGCGGGGCAAGCGACCAGCGGCTCTCGACCCCCGCGGCCCCGCCCGTGCCGGGCGTGACCAGCAGCCCGAGCGTCGCCCCCTCCCGCGCGCTGCCCTGCTCGGCGGCCAGGTGCAGCCGCCGCACGGGCGTCAGGGCGGGCGGTTCGGGCAGTTCCGCGACCACCAGAGCCGCTGCCCCGCTGCGCAGCGCCTCCTCGGTGCACCACAGCAGGTCCTGCGCCCGCCGGACATGCACCGTCAGCAGCCGGGCGGGATTGATATGGGCCGCGATCCCGTCGGGGTTCAGCCCCTCCCGGTCCCAGTCGGGCCGGATCCACAGCACCGGCCCCCGCTCCGTGGCCGCCGCGGTCAGCACGGCGAGAAACCGGCGCGCCAGTCCCGTCACCTCGTGCACCCGGCGGTAGGCCAGACGCATCTGCGGCAGGACGGTCAAGCCCGGACGGGGCTGCGCCTGCAGGCTGCCGGGCCGCAGGCCGGCGGTGGTAAGGTCGTGAATCGCCATGGGGGCAGGGTACATTGTTCACCTTATGTTCTCAATGTCTCATCCGCCGCCCCGCTCGAATTCAGCGCGGATCGCCGATGGCCCGGCCCACCCCCTCGGCCCGGGCGAGCCGGGCATGGGCGGCGGCGATGCGCGCCAGGTTGGCCGCCACCGGCGCGGCCGGAGGGGCCGGGCGGCGGGTCCGCAGGCTGACATGGATCAGCATATGCTCCCCCGTGGCCACCAGCCGCCCGTCGCAGCGCATCTCGTGCCACAGATGCATCCGCTTGCCCGCCCCGGCGAGGCAGGTGGTCCGGATCTCGAATGCCGCGCCGATCCGCATCTCGCCCAGATGCCGGATATGGGTTTCGGCGGTGAAGAAGCTGCCCCCCGACGCGAGATAGGCCGCGTCCACCCCGATCAGTTCCATGAATCTGTCGGTGGCATTGCCGAAGGCGTGCAGATACCGTGCCTCGGTCATGTGTCCGTTGTAATCCGCCCAATCCGCGGGCACCACGCGGGCCGCCGTGAGCAGCGGCGCGCTCTCGGCCCCCGGCGCGGGCATCCGGGCGCGGTCGGTCGCGGCGAATGCGGCCCCGACGCCCCGGCCTTCGGCCTTCAGGGCGCGCAGGACGCCCACGAGGGTTGCGTCGCGCCGGGCATCTGTCGCGGGGCCTTGTTCCGCGGCCAGCCCCAGGGCGGCGGCGATCTGCGTGCCCTCCGGGCCGAGGGTTTGCTCCCCCTGCAGAGGCGTCATCCCGATGCCGCGCAGAACCGCCTCGGCCTGGGCCCCGCAGGCGGCATCGCGCGCCTCGAGCACCACCGGCGGCAGCAGGTAGACCGGCGCGACCGCCCGCGCGATCACGACCCGCTCCGGGCGGGCGGCGCCCTCTCGCAATGCCTCCAGCGGGATGTCCGAGGCGGCGGAGGCGACGATCGCCTCCGGGCCATGGGCCTGCACCTCCCGCACGACCTCCCGTTTCAGGGACAGGTCCTCGGGCACACTCTCCTGCACCCAGACCGCGCCCGCCACGGCCTCGGCGATGCTCCCGTGCTGGCTGAGCCGTCCGGGTGGGGGCAGGGGCGTATCATAGAGCCCCAGCAGGCTCGTCCGGGCCGCCTCGATCACCTGCGTCAGCCGCGCCTGCGCCCCCGGGTCCGCATCGAAAACCCGCACATGCCAGCCGAACAAGAGAAACCGCGCGGCCCACCCGCTCCCGATCCTGCCGCTGCCGATGATCGCTGCCGTTCTGTCCATACCCGCCCCTCCTGCGCGCCGAGGGTGGCTGTGCCGCCCGGTGCGCGCAAGTCAAAGCGTCAGCACCAGTACCAGCACGCTCGCCACGATGGCCGCGACGCCCAGAACCTCCCGCCCAGTGGTCTTCTCGCGGAACACGAAGGTGGTGGCGAGGAAGGAAAACACAAGCTCCACCTGCCCCAGCGCCTTCACATAGGCCGCGTTCTGCAGGGTGAAGGCGGTGAACCACGCCAGCGATCCGGCCAGCGACGACAGCCCCACCAGGGTCGAGACCCGCCAGGAGGCGACGACCCGAGTGATCTCGCCCCGTTCGCGCCAGGCGAGGTAGCCGGCCATGAGCGCGGTCTGAAACGCCGTGACGCACATCAGGGTGACACTGGCGCGCTGGAACACATCGTCGCTGGCAATCTCCAGCGAGGCCGCGCGGTATCCGATCGCCGACACCCCGAACAGCGCGCCGGAGGCCAGCCCGAGCGCCGCGCCCCGGTTGAACAGCCGCCGCCAGTCGCCCACCGCCTCGGGCGGATCCGACAGGATCACCACGCCCACGAAGCCGATGGCGATGGCCAGCGCCGCGCCGAGGCTGACCGCTTCCCCCAGCACCACGAACCCGATCAGCGCGGTCAGCATCACCTCGGTCTTCTTGAAGGTGATCCCGATGGCGAAGCTGCGATGGGCAAAGAGCGCCACGACGCACATGGTCGCGAAAATCTGCGCCGTGCCCCCGAGGGTTGCCGCCACCCAGAAGCGCGGGCCGAGTGCCGGAAACTCCAGCCCCCGCACCGCGCCGTAGCCAAGCGCGATCACCGCCACCAGCGGGGCCGAGAACAAAAACCGTGAAAACGTCGCGCCCCCGGTGGACAGGCCCGTCACCTTCAGATGCCGCTGCAACATGAAGCGCAGGTTCTGGGCGAAGGCAGCGAAGATGGTGACGGGAATCCACAGGGCCATGGGCCCTTGTGCCGCCCGCCCCGGGCGCTGGCAAGCCTCGCGCCGGACGGGTTGCACCCGCCGGGCAGGACGGTAGGGTCCGCCGGAGCGACGGAGAGACAAGATGCAAAAACACCCCATCGGCCGCGGCGGGCCGGACGTCACCCGGTTCTGCCTCGGCACCATGACCTTTGGCACCCAGACCGGGCAGGCCGACGCCCATGCCCAGATCACCATGGCGCTGGAGGCTGGGTTGAACATCCTCGACACTGCCGAAATGTACCCGGTCAACCCGGTCTCGGCCGAGACCGTGGGCCTGACCGAAACTATCATCGGGGCCTGGAACGCGGCCAACCCGGGGCGGCGCGGCGAGTACGTGCTCGCCACCAAGGTTTCCGGCGAGGGGCTGAAGGCGGTGCGTGACGGCGCACCGATCTCGCGCGCAACCATCGAAACGGCGGTGGAAGCCTCCCTGCGCCGGTTGCAGACCGACCATATCGACATCTACCAGCTGCACTGGCCGAACCGGGGCTCCTACCATTTCCGGCAGAACTGGACCTTCGATCCGAGTGGGCAGAACAAGTCCGACACGCTCGCCCATATCGAGGAGGTGCTGGAAACCGTCGACCGCCTCGTGGCCGCGGGCAAGGTCGGCCATATCGGGCTGAGCAACGAGAGCGCCTGGGGCACCGCCCAATGGCTGCGCGTGGCCGAGACCCACGGCCTGCCCCGGGTGGTGTCGGTCCAGAACGAGTATTCCATGCTCGCACGGCTCTACGACACCGATCTGGCGGAGTTGTCGGTCAACGAAGAGGTCGGGCTGCTGGCCTTCTCGCCCCTGGCCACGGGGCTGCTGACGGGCAAGTACCGGGGCGGCGCGGTGCCCGAAGGCTCCCGCATGTCGCTCAACGGCGCGCTGGGCGGGCGGGTGACGGACCGGGTCTGGGGCGCGGTCGACGCCTATGCCGCCATCGCCGAGGCCCACGGGCTCGACATGACCCATATGGCGCTCGCGTGGTGCGCGCAGCGGCCCTTCATGGGCTCGGTGATCTTCGGCGCGACCACGCGGGACCAGCTGGCTCATATCCTCGACGGTCTGGACCTGCGCCTGTCGCCGGAGGTGCTGGCCGAGATCGACGCCGCCCACAGGGCGCATCCGATGCCGTTCTAGGTTCGCGCGATCACAGCCGCTCGAACCGCGAAAGCTGCGCGTCGTGGTGAAAGAACGGCACGGTCTCGGGCGGGTCGAGCCGGGGCAGGGCCGCCGTGACCTCGCCCAGCACCACCTCGGTGATGAACGGCAGATCCAGCGCCCGCGCCTCGCGCAGGGGCACCCAGTGCAAATGGCTCAACTCGTCCGAGGCCTTGGAAAAATCGTCCGGATCGTCCATCAGCGCGCTGGCCGGGGCCAGCAGGAACCGCGCATCGAACCGGCGCGGGCGGCCCGGCGGCGTGATCGCCCGGAAGACGAAGCGCAAGGGGGCCGCGGTCGGCGCCGCCCCACTGGCCAGGAAGCTGGCCCAGCTGTCTTGCAGCGCGCCATGCGCCGAAGGCCGCCCAGGCCGACCCAGCCGCAGCCCGGTCTCCTCCCAAAGCTCCCTTATGGCCGCGGCGAAGACAGCTTCGGGTGTGCAGCCGCGGGCATCCTTGGCGAGCTTCTCCCGGCAGGTGGCATGGGTGTCCTGAAACAGGGATTGCGCGCTGTCCTCCGGGTCCACCGCCCCGCCGGGAAAGACGAATTTCGACGGCATGAACGCCGCCTTTTCGCCGCGCTGCCCCATCAGGACGCGGGGCGTGTCGCTGTCCTCGTCGCGGATCAGGATCACCGTCGCGGCATGGCGGATCGCAGTCTTGTCCATGGCTCCTCCGGCGCGGCCTGGGCTCAGGAGGGAGTCTCCTCCACCCCGCGGAAGCCATACATCCGGCGCGCCCATTGGTAGCCGATCATGGCCCCTTTCAGACGCGGCAGCAAGTAGAGCGACAAGGCCACGCAGCCCACCGAGAAGATCGCCACGATGTTCAGCGGATCGGGCCGGAAGGTCACGAAATACCAATGCAGCAGCGGCGCCATCAGGTGCCCCACGATCAGGATCGTGAGATAGGCCGGCCCATCATCCGCGCGGTGCCCGTCAAGCTGCTGGCCGCAGACAGCACAGCTGCCGCGGACCTTGAGGTAGCTGCGCATCATCGGCCCCGAGCCGCAATTCGGGCAGCGCCGCCGCCACCCGCGGACCAGGGACGGACGGAGCAGACGCTCCTCCGTGTCGGTGTCATGTGTCATTCCGGAGCTCCCAAACCCCTGTTCGCATCCCCACCTTACAAAAGCGCTTTCAAGAAAGCTGCCTGACAGATTGACTTGCGGCGGGATGTCGCGAAGCGCTGTCGCGCTTTTCCGGTTGCTCCAAGACCGCCCAGGGCCGGTCCGGCACTCTGCGGGCGGCAAGCGGTTCGGAGCGCCTGCCGCCAAGGCGGCGGCGCGCTGGCGTGACGAGGTGCCGGGCCTCAGGCGGCCGAGCGGACCGTGCCGACCGAGACCTGGTTGCGGCCTTCGGACTTGGCCGCATAAAGCGCCCGGTCCGCGGTTTCCAGCAACTCGGACACGCTGGCCTCGGGCGCCGCCGCTCCGCCGATCGCCAGCCCGATACTGATGGTGACGGGAATGCTGCCCTTGCCATGGGGCAGGGCGATCGGATGGTCGTCGATGCTGGCGCGCAACCGCTCCGCCACCCGCCGGGCCTCGTCGAGATCGGTGTCGGGCAGGACCATCAGGAATTCCTCGCCCCCGATCCGCGCGATCACGTCGAGCGAGCGCAGCCGCGTGCGCAGCAGCGTCGCGGTCTCGGCCAGAACCTTGTCGCCGGCGGCATGGCCATAGGCGTCATTGATCTTCTTGAAATGGTCGAAATCCAGGAGCAGTACCGCGAAGGTGCGATGGGTCTTGAGCGCCTCCTGCGCGATGTTGGACAGCTGCCCGAGCGCGAAGCGGCGATTGTAGAGCCCGGTCAGCGGGTCGATCACCGCCTGGCGCAGCCGGTCGGACACCTCGCTGCGCCACTGGTCGTTCGCCCGCTTGCGCTGGAGCTGGGCGCGCAGGCGCACGGCCATTTCCTCCACCGCGATGGGGGCAAAGACCACGTCATCGGCCCCCAGGTCCAGCGCCCGCGCGGCCAGTTCGGTCTCGCCCTGGGGCAGAATGAAGATCTGTCGGCTTTGCCGCGTGGCCGGGCGCGACCGCAGGTCGGTCAGGATGCCGAGGCTGGAGCCCAGCCGCCGCGGATCCGCTTCGATGATGAAGACTTCCGGCTGGTCCTTGCTGGCCTCCAGGGCCTGGGACAGGGTGAACATCCGGATATCCTCGCGGATCAGCCCGGCAAGCCCGTTGGCCCAACCCGGTCCCATCCCGCCCTCTGCCAGCAGCAGCCCGACACAATCGGTCTGGGCAAGCTTGAACGGCGCGGGCCCTTCCGCGAACCCCTGGGCCGCCGCCCCCGCGACCGGTATTGGGAAATCGGTCTCGCGCGAATGGGCCCGGAGCAGGCTGCGCACCCGCGCCAGAAGGGTCAACTCCGTCACCGGCTTGGTCAGGAACTCGTCCGCGCCGCAGGACAGCCCGCGCACCCGCGCCTCGGTATCGTTGAGCGAGGTGATCATGATGATCGGGATATGGGCGGTCTCGGGATCGGCTTTCAGCCGTTCGCACACCGTGTATCCGTCCATGTCCGGCATCAGCACATCGAGCAGGATCAGGTCCGGCTGGGCCTCGTGCGCCATCTTTATCGCGCTGGCGCCGTTGTCGGCTTGCAGGACATCGTAACATGCGGTGGCGAGCTTGACCTTCATGACGATCCGGTTCGTCGCAACGTCATCGACTACGAGGATCTTGCCGGACATGTTCACCTCCGATTTACGTTGTGGTCATGACTGTTAGCGCCCGTTTGGTTAACAAAGTGTTGCCACCGCCCGAAGGAGTTCCCGATGCAGCAAGAAGCAGCCGAAGCCCTCGCCCTCGAAGCCCTGGGCTGGATCGCGTCTCAGGAGGATCTCATGGGGGTGTTCCTGGGGGCCACGGGCAGTGATGTCGCCACCGTCCGAGCCCAGGCGCAGGACCCGCAATTCCTTGTTTCCGTTCTGGATTTTCTGCTGATGGACGATGCCTGGGTGATCGGGTTCTGCGATGCCCAGGGGCGGGCCTACGACGCGCCGATGCGCGCCCTGGCGGCCCTGCCGGGCGGGGCGCAGATGCACTGGACCTGAGCGCGGACCTCGCGCATTCGTGAGATCACGGGCCCGCGCGCGGCGCGCATTCGTTAACCCTTTCCGGACCGAAAGGTTAACGCGCCGGGCGCGTTCCGCACGATTCGCGGCGCGGAATGTTTCGCTTTTGCACGATGTCATGGAATGCGGCAGTATCCTGTGGTACGCATCGCGAAAGTCGTTGAAAAACGCGGCATTCTGCCGCCCATGGGCTGCCGCGACGCGCCATGGGGGCCATATGCGGCACACGCGTCTCGGCTCGCCACGGACGTGGCGCGCCTCTCTCCCTGCGCAGGGGACCGTGCGGTCCGGACCCGGCGAAAGGGGTGGCAAACCGGCAGGCGCGCAGGGGCGCGGCGCCGTCAGGACAAGGGGTGACGCCGTGCTGCGTGCCATCATATTCGACAAGGACGGCACGCTGTTCGACTTCCACGAAACGTGGAGCGGCTGGGCCGCCGATGCGCTGCTTCATCTCGCCGGGGGCGACGGGGCGCTGGCGATGCGGCTGGCCGATGCGGTGGGCTATGACCTGATGCTGCGGCAGTTCCATCCCGACAGCCCCGCGATCGCCGGAACCAGCGCCGAGATCGCCGTCCTGCTCACACCCCACCTGCCGGAGCGGGAGGAAGAGGACGTGCTGCTGGAGCTTCAGGCCCGCGCCAACACCGTGACCCTGGCCGAGGCCGCGCCGCTGCCGCCGCTGATGGACTGGCTCGCCGCGCGTCACCTGCTCCTTGGGCTGGCCACCAACGATTCCGAGGAAGGCGCGCGCGCCCATCTGGGCGACGCGGGCGTTCTGGACCATTTCGACCTGGTGCTCGGCTATGACAGCGGCTTCGGCGCGAAACCCGACCCGGGCATGTTGCTCGCCTTCTGCGACCAGTTCGGCCTGGCCCCCCACGAAGTGGCCATGGTGGGCGACAGCCTACACGACCTGCGCGCCGGGCGCGCGGCGGGGATGCGCACCATCGGCGTGCTCTCCGGCGTGGCCCCCGCCGAAGAGCTGGCGCCCATGTCCGACCGCGTTCTGCCCCATGTGGGCCACCTGCCGGATTGGGTGGGTGAACAACGCCTGCCGGTCCGGGCCCGCCAGGCGCTGGCCTAGGCCCGCCCGGCCGGGTCTGCGGCCGAAACCGACGCTCCGCGTCGCAGACAGGCCCGCACCCCGTTCCGTCCCGCCGTTTGATGAAGAGGTTCCAGCGAAGGACCTCTGACATGGCCAATGACGCAACCCCGAGGCGCAAGCGCAGCGGTGGCCGGGCCGCCAATGCCCGCCGCATCCGCGCCCATGCGATCGAACAGCTGCCCTTCCACGTCCCCCGAAACCCCGACGCGCCCACCGAACCGCTCGCCCCCGAAGGGGTCGCCGCGATCCACGACACCGCCATGCGCGTGCTCGAAGAGATCGGCATCGCCTTCCTGAACGCCGAAGCGCTGGAGATCTTCCGCGAGGCCGGCTGCCACGTGACCGGGGAGCTGGTCCGCATGGACCGCCATTTCGTTCTGGAGATGCTGTCCCGCGCGCCTGCGCAATTCACCCTCACCCCCCGCAACCCGGACCGCGAGATCACCATCGGCGGCCAGCACATGGTGTTCGTCAACGTCTCGTCGCCGCCGAATTATTGGGACATGGAAACCGGAAAGACCCCCGGCACGCGGGCGCAATGCCGCAACCTGCTCAAGCTGTGCCAGTATTTCAACTGCATCCATGTTGTGGGCGGCTACCCGGTCGAGCCGGTGGATGTCCACGCCTCTGTGCGCCACCTCGATGTGCTCTTTGACAAGCTCACCCTGACCGACAAGGTCGCCCATGCCTACAGCCTCGGCAAGGAACGGGTCGAGGACGTGATGGAGATGGTGCGCATCGCGGGCGGGCTGACGGAGGCGGAATTCGCCGCCAGGCCGCACATGTATACCAACATCAACTCCACCTCGCCGCTCAAGCATGACCAGCCGATGATCGACGGCGCCCTGCGCTGCATCCGGCGGGGACAGGCGCTGATCGTGACGCCCTTTACCCTTGCCGGGGCCATGGCCCCGGTAACCCTCGCGGGGGCGGTGGCGCAATCGGTGGCCGAGGCGCTCGCCGCCATCGCGCTGGCGCAATACGTCCGGCCCGGCTGCCCGGTGGCGCTGGGCACCTTCACCTCGAACGTGGACATGAAATCCGGCGCGCCCGCCTTCGGCACCCCGGAATACATGCGTGCCACCCAGATGACCGGCCAGATGGCCCGGTTCTACGGCCTGCCGATGCGCGCCAGCGGGGTCTGCGCCGCCAACGTGCCCGATGGGCAGGCGATGTGGGAGACGTCCAATTCCCTGTGGTCCGCGGTGCAGTCCGGGGCCAACATGGTCTACCACGCCGCCGGATGGCTCGAAGGCGGCCTGATCGCCAGCCCCGAGAAGTTCATCATGGATTGCGAAATGCTCCAGCAGATCGCGCGCTATTTCAGCCCCGATCTGACCGCCACCACCCCCGACGATCTCGCCTTCGACGCCATGGCAGAGGTCGGTACCTCGGGCCATTTCTTCGGGATCCAGCACACCCAGGACCGCTACGAGACCGCCTTCTATCAGCCCTTCCTGTCGGACTGGCGCAATTTCGAAGCCTGGGAACGGGATGGCGCCACCTGGACGGTCGCGCGCGCCCACCGGATCTACAAGGAGATCCTGACCGAGTTCACCCCGCCCCCCATGGACCCCGCCATCCGCGAGGAACTGAGCGATTTCGTCGCCCGCCGCAAAGCCGAAGGCGGCGCGCCCACGGATTTCTGAGCTTTCGGTTCGCCGCCGCGCACGGTATCCCGAAAGGTATGGAACCCAAGCTCGATCAAACGGCGTTTCGCGCCACCCTGGGCCTTCTGGGGCTGGTCACCGGTCTGGCGCTGTGGTCGCTCGACACCTTCGTGATCACGCAGCTCGGCGCACCCCGGCTCGAGCTGGCAATCAGCGCGGCCGCCTTGGGGTTCTTCTCCGCCACCCTGATGATGTCCGGCCCGATGCTGATCGGCCGCGCGATGGCCTGGGCCTGCCTGATGGCGACGCTGCCGGCGGCGCTGCTGCTCTGGGCGAGCTTCCGCTATGTCTCGGTCGAGGCGCTGGCGGACGATCCCATCGTGCTGCTGGCCTTCGCGATCCTGCTGACCGTGCCGCTCCCGTTCCTGATCGCGGCGGACCGCGGCATGCCGCGGGACTACCCGACCCTGTTCAACGAATCCTGGCGGCTGGTGATCCGGGCGGCGGCGGCAGCGGTGTTCTTGGGGGTGTTCTGGGGCGTCTATTTCATCTGCAGCCTGCTTCTGTCGCTGGTGGGGGTCACCTTGCTCGACCGGCTGGTGGATCAAGCGCCGTTTGTCTTCGGGCTCTCCGGCCTCGTGATCGGCCTCGCGCTCGCCGTGCTCTACGAGATGCGCCGCTACCTGTCGCCGCTGCTCCTGCTGCGTCTTCTGCAACTGCTCCTGGTCCCGGTGACGGCGGTGGTGGTGGTGTTCGTGGTGCGTGTCCCGCTCGAAGGGCTGGACCAGGTGTTCTCGGGACTGAGTGCGGCAGCGACCCTGCTGGCCATGACCTTCGGGCTTGCGACCCTTGTGACCTCCGCGCTCGATTGCGAGCCGAGCGAGGCGGGCCTGACCTGGCTCTTGCGCTGGACCGTGCAGCTCGCCTGCTGCCTGATGCCGGTGCTGGCGGGGCTCGGAGCCTATGCGGTCTGGCTGCGCGTGGCGCAATACGGCTGGACGCCCGAGCGGGTCGCGGCGGCCTGCATCTGCGCCGTGGCGTTGACCTATGCGCTGCTCTATTTCTGGGCGGTCGTGCGGCGTGGCAACTGGGATCCACGGATCCGCCAGGGAAATATCTATGCCGCGCTCATCGGGATTGCGCTGGCCGCGGCCTCCCTCTCACCGCTCCTGAACCCGCAGCGGATCGCCGCCCAGAGCCAGCTGGCCCTGTTCAGCGCCGGCCAGACGGACGCCACGCAACTGCCCGTGCGCGACATGGCGCGCGACTGGGGGGTGGCGGGGCAGGCGGCGCTGGAAACGCTCCGCGCCCAGGCCGACCGGGACCTGCAGATCCTGCTGGACGACGCCCTGCGCGAGAGCGCCACCCCCGTCGCCCTGGAGACCCCGGAAGAACAGCGCGCGGCCCTGGCGCGACTGCTGCCGCTGATGCCCGCGGGCGCGAGCTGGCCCGAACCGCTTTGGGACGCGCTCGATGCAGACCAGATCGCCACCTGGCTGGCCGCCTGCCGCGCCGGGCCGGACAGTTGCGTGGCGGTGATCGGCGAGAGCGCGCCGGACCTTCCCGGAGACGAGGCGATCGTGCTGCTGGTGCAGGGGGCGCGCTTCGTGTCGGCCACCATGGTGGGGCTCGACGCGGCGGGCGAGCCGGTGAACTACGTCACCCGCCGCCAGACCAGTGACGAGGCACGTGAGTTGGTGCGCGCCACCCGGCAGGGGGACTATACGCTCGAAGTGCCACGCCGCCGCGGGCTGGTCATCGGCGCGACGCGCCTCTTCCCATCGGGCGACTGAAACTCTCCCATCGATGATTTGAATTGATTGTATTCGCGGCGGCGTTTCTTGGCGCTTTGTTAAGACTCCTGCGCCTAGGATGGCGCGCAAGGAGTCATTTCATGCACGGATTGATCAACAAATCGCTCGAGCTCTTTGTTCGCGAGACCTACGGTGCCGAGACATGGTCGCAGATCGCCATGCGTGCCGAGATACCGGACAATCGCTTCGAGTCGATGCTGATGTACCCGGACGCGCTGACCGACCGGACCCTCGCCGTGTGTCTGGAGGTTCTGGAAAAGGAAAGCAGCGGGTTTCTCGAAGACCTGGGCACGTTCCTGGTCTCGCACCCGTCCGTGCCCGGTGTACGGCGGCTGTTGCGGTTCAACGGCGCGACCTTCCACGACTTCGTCGACGGCCTCGACGACCTGCATGACCGCGCCCGCCTCGCCGTGCCCGATCTCGACCTGCCGGTGTTCGAGGTGGCCCCCCAGGGCCGCAACGCGTTCGAGGTGCGCTGCATCTGGCACCGCGACTTTGCCCTGCCGGTGATCACCGGAGTGCTGCGCGCCATGGCCGATGATTATGGCGTGCTCGCGTTCCTCGCGCCCAGCGACGAAGGCGCCCCCCCGGGGCTGAGCGTGACGCTGCTCGACAAGGAATTCTCCCCCGGGCGTGAATTCAGCCTCGGGGCCTTGCCGACATGACCGCCCCGACGAAACCGCAACAGGTTCTGTGCCTGTCCCGCGATGCGCTCGACACGCTGATGCCCCTCCATGTCTGGGTCGGTCCCGCGGGCGACATCCTGCAATGCGGCCGCACTTTGCAGAAACTCCTGCCGGACACGCAGATCGCGGGCTCGCATTTCTTCGACCATCTGGAGGTTGTGCGCCCGCGCAGGGTCACCCGGCTGGAGCAGTTGCTGCGCATGAATGGGGCCCAGCTCAAGCTGCGCGTCAAGGAGGAGCCGAGCATTCCGCTCAAGGGCGTGGTCGTGGCCCCGCCGGACGGAAACGGTGCCTTTCTCAACCTCTCCTTCGGCATCTCGATCCAGGATGCGGTGCGCCGCTTCGATCTCAGCCTGACGGATTTCGCCGCCTCCGATCTGGCCGCCGAGGCGCTCTACCTGATCGAGGCGAACTCCGCCGCGATGAGCGCCTCCAAGAACCTGGTGGCGCGCCTGCAAGAGGCCAAGACGGTCGCCGAAAGCCGCGCGCTGACCGACACGCTGACCGGGTTGCACAACCGCCGGGCCATGGACCTGACATTCGAGCAATTGCTCGCCAATCCGCCCCGGGACGGCTTCGGCCTGATGCTGATCGACCTGGATTACTTCAAGTCGGTCAACGACACGCTCGGCCATGCGGCGGGGGACATGGTGCTGCTCGAAGTGGCCCGCATCCTGCGCGAGGAAACCCGGTCGGAGGATTTCTCGTTCCGGGTGGGCGGCGACGAGTTTGTGCTCGTCCTGCGCAACTGCAATGATCTGGGCCTGATGACCCGGGTTGCGGACCGCATCATCGCGCGGCTCGAAGAGCCGTTCTATTACGACGGCAAGCCCTGCCGGATCTCGGCCAGCATCGGGATCACGATCTCGGAATTCTATGACCCGGTGGAAATCGACAAGATGCTGTCGGATGCGGACGAGGCGACCTACGCCTCCAAGAACCGCGGCCGGGCGCAGCACACGATCTACCGGCCGGCACCGCCGCCGGGCCCGCCCCGGTCGCAGGATCTGCACTGATCCGGGCGCGCCCTAGATCCCGCGCGACCCGCCCACGGGCCAACCCTCGATCAGCACCCGCAAGCCCAGCGCCGCCCCCGCGAAGATCGACGCCGCGGCCAGGGGCGCGCTCACGGTCAGGATCGCGAAGGCCGACAATCCCTGGCCGATGGAACAGCCCAGGGCGAGCGTCGCGCCGAACCCCATGAACACCGCGCCCATCAGCTGCCGCTTGAGCTCGCGGGGGTCCTCGCAGGCCTCCCACCGGAACTGTCCCAGCCACAGACTGCCCAGCACCGACCCCGCGACCACGCCCAGGACCGAGCCCACCGCGAAGGACAGGGGCCGCACGTCGGACAGCATGAAATAGGCCAGGGTTTCGCCAAGGGGGGCCGAGAAGTTGTGCGACCGTACCCCGATCACTTCGAAACTCGTTTGCGCCAGATACCCGGTCCCGGCCCAGCCCGACACGATCGCCGCCGCCACCACCGCGCCCCAGCGCAGCACCGGCCCGCGCGCCTCGGCCCCGTGCAGCGCCACCGCCAACAGGCCGATCCCGGCCCCGACGCCCACCGCCCAGGGCGGCACCGACAGGACGCCGCCAACCAGGGCGTCCAGCGTCACCGCCGCTTCGAAGCGCAGCACCGGCAACTCGAAGATCCACAATCGCAGTCCCGAGAGCGGCCCGAACAGCGCCGCATAGGCCGTCACCCCCAGCACCCCGACCAGAACGAAGGCCCGGATATCGCCGTTGCCCAGCCGCGCCAGCGCGCCGTAGCCGCAATTGCCTGCCAGGGCCATGCCGAACCCGAAAAGCGCCCCGCCGAAAATCACCGCCACGGGCGAGAACCCGTCGCGCACCAGGAACACCTCCGCCGGAACCAGCAGTCCGGCCCCGGTTAACCCCGCGCAGCCCAGAATGCTCAGCCCCAGTGCTGCGCCCCACATCCGCAGTCGCGCGCCGCTGCCGCCGTAAAGCGCATCCTCGATGGCCCCGAGGGTGCAGAACCGCCCCACCCGGGCGGCCACGCCCAGGGCAAGACCCCCCGCAAGGCCGATCAGGGCGGCCAGCATGGTGCCGGACATCATCTCCATGGTCTCCTCCCGTTCCCATGGATCCATGAACTCATTCTGCCGGGGCCTCAGGTCTCCTTGCAGAACAACTCATAAACCAGCTCGATGATCGCCCGGGAGCGATCATCCGTCAGGCTGTAATAGATCGTCTTGCCCTCGCGCCGCGGTGTGACCAGCCCCTCCAGCCGCAGGCGCGACAACTGCTGCGACACCGCCGCCTGCCGTGCGGCAAGGAGCGTTTCCAGCTCGTTCACCGATTTCTCGCCCGAAGCCAGGTGGCACAGGATCATCAACCGGCCCTCATGTCCGATCGCCTTGAGGAAATTTGCCGCAAGGGTCGCGTTGGCGAGGATCTTGTCCATCTCCGCGTCGCTGATGTCGTCGGTGACTTCGGGCAATGCCATGTGTCGCGCCTCTCTTGGGGCCTAGAATGCAATCTCATCGGCGATGGCGTCAATTCCCGCCTGCGCGCACTCATCGTCGATATCCGGCCCCGGCGCGCCGGACACGCCGATCCCGCCCACCAGCGACCCGCCGCCCTCCTCGATCATCAGCCCACCGCCCAGGGGCAGGGCCTGGCTGATATGGCGGATGCCCTCGGCGAGCGTGCCGGGCTTGGTGGCGGCGTCGAGCTCGGTCGTGCCGCTCCGGAAGCTCACGGCGGTCCAGGCCTTGCGCGTGGCGGTCTCCCAGACATGGGCGCCCGCGAACCGGTCGCGCACGAAGGCCTGCGGCACGCCGAACCGGTCGACCACGGTCACGCCAACCTGGTAGCCGCCCGCGCGGCAGTGCTCCATCGCCGCGGTGGCCGCCGCCATCGCGAGTTCGGGCTTGAGCACCTTGAACTCGACAAAGGCGCTGTCGTCCTGGGCGCTGGCCGCCCCCGCCGCACCGGCGGCAACGGTCATGGCAATCGCGAGTGTTTTCAGATGGTTCATTGGTCCTCCCCGCGCCCTGAGCCGGGCGCTTCACTTTGCGTCGCAGGCGACGCGTCCTCGATCATCTTCGCCAGGATCGGCCAGAAGAAATCCGCCCCCGGATACCCCTCCAGCCGCGCGATCTCCCGCCCCTCCGAGATCAGCAGGAAAGTCGGCGTGAACCGCGCCCGTTGCGCCAGGTCCAGCTCGCCCGGCATATCTCGCAGCTGCATCACCCGCAGCGGCGCCGCGCGCCCCTCGTCGGTCTTGGGGTAGGCGGGCCCGATCTCCCGGTGCCAGGCGGCGCAATAGCTGCAGCCCACCTGCTCGACCATCACCAGTTCCAGCGATTGCGCACGCATCGGTCCCTCCGCCAGGATCAGGGCAAGCGAGACCAACGGGAGCAGGAAGCGGGGCATGGACATTCCGGGTGATCGCAGCCCAGTTGACGGGGCCAATTTCAAATAACATAATTTGAATATGTGAATTGATCAAGGAACCGCGCCATGTTCGACGTCTCGATCCTCGGTGCGGGCTTTGCGGGCCTGTTGTCCTTCCTGTCGCCCTGCATCCTGCCCATTGTTCCCTTCTATCTGTCCTACATGGCGGGCGTGGGCATGAACCAGCTCGAACAGGACACCGAGATCACGCCCGCGATCCGCACCCGCGCGGTGCTCTCGGCGCTGGCCTTCTCGGCGGGGGTGATCACGATATTCGTGGCGATGGGGGCAGGGGCCTCGGCCTTCGGACAGGTGTTGGGGCAGTATATGGACGTGTTGCGCTGGGTCGCGGCGGCCCTGATCGCCACCATGGGGCTGCATTTCCTGGGCGTGATCCGAATCGGCTTTCTCTATCGCCAGTTCCGGATGGAGGCCGGGTCCACCACGAACATGAGCTTCCTGGGCGCCTACCTGATCGGGCTGGCCTTCGCCTTCGGCTGGACCCCTTGCGTCGGCCCGGTGCTGGCGGCCATCCTGTTCACCGTGGCGACGGAGGGGACGGGCATGACGCGCGGCATGTTGCTGCTGACGGTCTACGGGGTGGGCATGACGCTGCCCTTCGTGCTGGCGGCGCTGTTCATCGGCCCGTTCCTGCGCTGGATGCGCGGCTTTCGCCGCCACCTCGGCCGGATCGAGAAGGCCACCGGCGTTTTCCTAGTGCTGTTCGCCGTGCTGATCGGCACCAACAGCATGAACATCATCGCGAACTGGATGCTGAACTATCTGCCCGCCCTGGGCTGAGGCCGCATCCCACAAGTGGAGGATACCATGGGACGTTTTCTGACACTCTGCGCCGCGGCGCTGCTCTGGACGCTGCCGGGACTGGCCGCGCAGCTCGGGGATGACGGGCTGCACAAGACCGCCTGGATGAAAGACACGTTCAAGGACCTGCGCGAGGATCTCGCCGAGGCCAATGCCGAGGGCAAGCGCCTGGCGCTGATCATCGAGCAGCGCGGCTGCATCTATTGCGACAAGATGCACAAGGAGGTGTTCCCCATCCCCGAGATCGACGCGCTGCTGAACGACCAGTTCTTCGTGGTGCAGATCAACATGTTCGGCGATGTGGAGATCACCGATTTCGACGGCGAGGCGCTGGCCGAGAAGGACGCCGTGCGCAAATGGGGGGCGCTCTTCACGCCCACCTTGATGTTCTTTCCCGAAGAGGTGCCCGAGGGCGCCAGCGCCGCCCAGGCGGCCGTCGCCACCATCCCCGGGGCCTTCGGGAAATGGACCACGCTCAACATGCTGACCTGGATTCTCGAAGAGGGCTATACCACCGACGAGCCGTTCCAGAAGTACCACGCCCGCAAGTTCATGGAGCAAAATACCGAGTAATTAGAATGCCCTGGCGATGCTGCAATGCGACATATGCAAAAAATTGAATTTTTTGTTGCATACCGTTGCACGCGGCGCTTATCCTGACCGCCGAGGACAATCTTGGGAGGAAGCGTATGAAGCGCCAAGCGTTGATCGGCACCATTGCCGGTCTGGCCTTCGCCACCGGACCCGCCACGGCTGAGATCATGGCGGAACAGGTTGCATTTACCGAGTATGGCGAGATCGAGCAGTCGCTTTCGGGCACGCCGGGCGATCCCGCCGCGGGGCGCGAGGTCATGGCCTCCCGGGCCCTGGGCAATTGCGTGGCCTGCCACATGGTCTCCGACATGAGCGACATTCCCTTCCACGGGGAAGTCGGCCCCATGCTCGACGGCGCCGGGGACCGCTGGACCGAGGCGCAGCTGCGTGGCATCGTGGCGAATGCCAAGATGACGTTCGAGGGCACGATCATGCCCTCCTACTACAAGAAATCCGGCTACATCCGGCCCGGCAACGCGTTCACCGGCAAGGCGGCAACGCCCGAACAGCTTGAAACGCTTCTGACCGCACAACAAGTGGAAGATGTGGTCGCCTACCTGATGACCCTGACGGAGTGATCCGCCCGGATCGCTCCCAGACAAGGAGAAAACCAATGGAGTTCACGCGACGTGAAACGATGGCCATTGGCGCCGGGGCTGCGCTTGCCGCAGTGCTGCCCGGGGTCGTGTCCGCGGCCGTCAAGGCCAGTATCGACGAATTCACCGGGGGCGCCGAGGTCGGCACCGGCGGTGTCACCCTGACCGCGCCGGAGATTGCCGAGAACGGCAACACCGTTCCGATCTCCGTGAGTGCCCCCGGCGCCACGGCGATTCTGGTGCTGGCTCTGGGCAACCCGACCCCTGCCGTGGCCGAGTTCAAGTTCGGTCCGCTTGCGGGCGACCAGTCCGCCTCGACCCGCATTCGCCTCGCCGGCACCCAGGAGGTCGCCGCCATCGCCAAGATGGCCGACGGCACTTTCTCGTCGGAGACCAAGACCGTAAAGGTCACCATCGGCGGCTGCGGCGGCTAACCAGAGGAGACCAGGAACATGGCAAAAGGTGTAAAACCCCGCGTGAAAGTCCCGAAGTCGGCCTCTGCCGGGGACACGATCACGATCAAGACCCTGATTTCGCACAAGATGGAATCCGGGCAGCGCAAGGACAGCGATGGCAACACCATCCCGCGCTCGATCATCAACCGCTTCGTGGCGAGCTTCAACGGCGAGACCGTGATCGACGTGGACATGGCGCCCGCGATCTCGACCAACCCGTATTTCGAGTTTGACGCGAAGGTTCCGGAGGCCGGTGAATTCACCTTCACATGGTATGACGACGACGGCTCGGTCTACGAGACCACCAACGCCATCGCCGTCAGCTGAAGGCCCGCGCGGCCGGACCCCCCGGCCGCGCCTTTCTGGGAGGAAACACATGAAGACACTGTCGCTCAAGGCCGCCTTCAGCATAGCTACCGCGGTGACAGCTTTCGGTCTCGGCACCGCGGCCCATGCCATCGACGAGCTGGTGATCAACGGCGAAGAAAAGCTGGTCACCGAAACCGCCGCCCCGGCGCACCTGGAAAACATGTCGACCATCCGGTCCGGCTGGACCTTCCGGACGGATGAGACCAAGTCGCTCCAGATGGACGATTTCGACAATCCGGGCATGATCTTCGTCGACAAGGCGATCGACGCCTGGAACACCGCCGAGGGTGCCGCGGAAAAGGCTTGCGCCGACTGCCACAGCGGTCCCGAGAGCATGAAGGGCCTGCGCGCCAAGCTGCCCAAGTGGAACGAGGACGCCGGCGAAGTCTGGACCATGGAGATGTATGTCAACGACTGCCGCACCAACCGGATGGAGGCTGAGGCCTGGGACTGGAACAGTGCCGACATGCGCAACATGACGGCCCTGATCGGCCTGCAATCGCGCGGAATGCCCATGGATGTGGCGATCGACGGGCCCGCCCAGTCCACCTGGGAGAAGGGCAAGGAGATCTACTATACCCGCTACGGGCAGCTCGAACTGGCCTGCGCGAATTGTCACGAGGACAATTACGACAACTACATCCGCGCCGACCACCTGAGCATGGGCATGACCAACGGCTTCCCGGTCTACCGGCTGAAACAGGCCGACCTCGTGTCCCAGCACAACCGCTTCCGCGGCTGCATCCGGGATACGCGGGCCGAAACCTTCGGCATGGGCTCGCCCGAATTCATCGCGCTGGAGCTTTACGTCGCCTCCCGCGGCAATGGCCTCTCGGTCGAAACCCCGGCCGTGCGCAACTGATCCCGTGCCGGGCGCGCCCGCAGCGCCCGGCCCACCGACCCCAATCCGACACCGCAAACCCAGCCCCGGGCGCGGAGGGAGACCTCCGCACCGCACGCCCGGATCATGCCGACGCAACCGCAGGAGCCGCCCCGATGATTTCCCGCCGTGACTTTCTCCAGGCCACCGTTGCCGCCTCCGCCATCTACGGCGCGTCGGGTGTGGGCAACTGGTCCCGCCTCGCCGCCCAGCAGGCGATGTCCCAGGACGATCTTCTGCAGTTCGACACCACGGGCAATGTCACCCTGATCCACATCACCGACATCCACGGGCAGCTCAAGCCGATCTATTTCCGCGAGCCCGAGATCAATCTCGGCGTCGGTGACAATGCCGGGATGCCGCCCCATGTGACGGGGGAGGATTTTCTCAAGCTGTTCGACATCGCCCCCGGCACGCCCGAGGCCTATGCCCTGACCTATAACGACTTCACAGCCCTCGCCCGGACCTATGGCCGGATGGGCGGGCTCGACCGGGTCTCGACGATCCTGAACGCGATCCGCGCCGACCGGCCCGATGCGCTGCTGCTCGATGGCGGCGACACCTGGCACGGCTCCTACACCGCGCTGCGCACGGATGGGCAGGACATGGTCAACATCATGAACGCCCTGCGCCCCGACGCCATGACGAGCCATTGGGAATTCACCTTCGGCATCGACCGGGTCAACGACATCGTCGAGAACCACCTCAACTTCCCCTTCCTCGGCGCCAACATCTTTGACGCCGAATGGGACGAACCCGCCTATGAGCCCTACCAGATGTTCGAGCGCGGCGGCGCGAAGATCGCCGTGATCGGCCAGGCCTTCCCCTATATGCCGATCGCCAATCCCGGCTGGATGTTCCCCAATCTCAGCTTCGGCATCCGCGAGGACCGGATGCGCGAAATGGTGGCCGAGGTCCGCGCCGCCGGGGCCGACGTGGTCGTCGTGCTCAGCCACAATGGCTTCGACGTGGACAAGAAGATGGCCGGCAACGTGGACGGGATCGACGTGATCCTCACTGGCCATACCCATGACGCCCTGCCCGAACCGGTGCTGGTGAATGGCACGATGCTGATCGCCTCGGGCTCCAACGGCAAGTTCGTCAGCCGCCTCGACCTCGACGTGCGCGACGGCGGGATCCAGGGCTTCGCCTACAAACTCATCCCGGTCTTCTCCGACGTGATCGCGCCTGACCCGGCGATGACCGCGCTGATCGACGCCGAACGCGCCCCGTTCGAGGCGGATCTGCGCGAAGTGCTGGGCACCACCGACAGCCTGCTGTTCCGGCGCGGCAATTTCAACGGCACCTGGGACGACCTGATCTGCAACGCGCTGATCGACGAACGCGAGGCCGACATCGCGCTGAGCCCCGGTTTCCGCTGGGGCCCGAGCCTGCTGCCGGGCGACGACATCACCCGCGAGGATCTCTTCAACGCCACCGCGATGTCCTACCCCAACGCCTACCGTTCTGAAATGACGGGCGAATTCCTCCACATCATCCTCGAAGACGTGGCCGACAACCTGTTCCACCCCGACCCCTATTACCAGCAGGGCGGCGACATGGTCCGCGTCGGCGGCATGGGCTACCAGATCGACATCTCCAAACCCCAGGGGCAGCGGATCACCAACATGACCCTCCTGAAGACCGGCGAGGCAATCGACCCGGCCAAGACCTATATCGTCTCCGGCTGGGCGAGCGTGAACGAAGGCACCGAAGGCCCGCCGATCTGGGACGTGGTAGAGAGCTACATCAAGCGCAAGGGCACGGTCTCGGTCGACCCGAACCAGAGCGTGAAGGTCATCGGCGCATGATCGCTTTACTTATTCAAACATCTGAATATCATTCCGATCATGTTTTCGGGAGGACAGCATGAGCACATCAAACCCCTCTGATCCAGGACGCCGCGGGTTCCTCAAAGGCGCCGCCGCCGTCACCGCCGGGGCCGCTACCGCCGGGGCCGCCCGCGCCGCGGACGACCCGCTGATCACCGAGGTGCAGCCCTGGGCGCAGAGCTTCGGCGACGGCGTGGACGCCACCCCCTACGGGATGCCCATCGAATACGAGAGCGACGTGGTCCGCCGCAATGTCGAATGGCTGACCGCCGACACGATCAGCTCGATCAACTTCACCCCGATCCATGCCCTCGACGGCACGATCACCCCCCAGGGTTGCGCGTTCGAGCGGCACCATTCCGGCGCCATCGACCTGCCCAAGGAAGACTACCGGCTGATGATCAACGGGCTGGTGGACACCCCCCTCGTGTTCACCTACGCCGATCTCGAACGCTTCCCGCGCGAAAACCACGTCTATTTCTGCGAATGCGCCGCGAACACGGGCATGGAATGGGCCGGCGCGCAGCTCAACGGCGCGCAGTTCACCCATGGCATGATCCACAACATGGAATATTCCGGCATCCCGCTCCGCACCCTGCTGAACGAGGCCGGACTCGATGCGGCCGGGGATCTCGCCGACAAATGGGTCTTCGTCGAAGGCGCCGATGCCTCGTCCAACGGCCGCTCCATCCCCATGGTCAAGGCGCTCGACGACGTGCTCGTCGCGTTCAAGGCCAATGGCGAGGCGCTGCGCAAGGAACACGGCTACCCGGTGCGCCTGGTGGTGCCGGGCTGGGAGGGCAACATGTGGGTCAAATGGCTTCGCCGGGTCGAGGTGATGGACGGCCCCGTGGAAAGCCGCGAGGAAACCAGCAAATACACCGACGTGCTCGAAGACGGCACCGCCCGCAAATGGACATGGGAGATGGACGCGAAATCCGTCGTCACCTCCCCCAGCCCGCAAGCCCCGATCACCCACGGCAAGGGGCCGCTGGTGATCACCGGGCTGGCCTGGTCCGGCCGCGGGTCCATCACCCGCGTCGATGTCAGCCTCGATGGCGGCAAGAACTGGCAAGAGGCGCGGCTCGCCGCCCCGGGCACCGACAAGGCGCTGACCCGGTTCTATCTCGACCACGACTGGCAGGGCGAAGAAATGCTGCTGCAATCGCGCGCCCATGACAGCACCGGCTACGTCCAGCCCACCAAGAACCAGCTGCGCGAGATGCGCGGGCTGAACTCGATCTACCACAACAACGGCATCCAGACCTGGTGGGTGCGCGAAACCGGGGAGGCAGAGAATGTCGAGGTTTCCTAAGCTCCTGACCGCCGCCGCCCCGGCCTTTGTGTGCGCGCTGACCCTCGCCGCGCCGCCGGTGCTGGCCGACACGCTCGGCCTGGGCCGCCCCGCGACCGAGGCCGAGATCAAGGCCTGGGATCTGGACGTGCGCCCCGACGGGCGCGGCCTGCCGCCCGGCTCCGGCTCCGTCGCCGATGGCGAAGAGCTGTTCGTGGATTACTGCTCGGTCTGCCACGGGGTCTTTGCCGAAGGCGTGGACAACTGGCCCGAACTCGCGGGCGGCGACGACACCCTGGCCGACGAGGATCCGGTCAAGACCGTCGGCTCCTACTGGCCCTACCTGTCGACCGCCTGGGACTACGTGCATCGCTCCATGCCCTATGGCAACGCGCAATCCCTGACCCATGACGAGGTCTATGCGATCGTCGCCTACATTCTCTATTCGAACTTCCTGGTGGAGGACGATTTCGTCCTGTCCCACGAGAATTTCCTCGAGGTCGAGATGCCCAACGCGGACGGCTTCATCGTCGATGACCGGGCCGAGACCGAATACCCCGTCTTCAGCACCGCGCCCTGCATGACCGACTGCAAGGACAGCGTCGAAATCACCATGCGCGCCCGCGTCCTCGACGTGACCCCGGAGGATGACAGCGCCGCCGCCCCGGCTCCGGAGCCGGAGGTTACCCAGGCCGCCGCCCCCGCCGGACCCGACCCCGAACTGGTGGCCGCCGGCGAAAAGGTGTTCAAGCGGTGCGCGGCCTGTCACCAGGTGGGCGAGGGCGCCCAGAACCGCGTTGGCCCGGTGTTGACCGGAATCGTCGGGCAGCCCGCCGGGGCCGTTGCGGATTTCCGCTATTCCAAGGCCCTCGAAGAGCGCGCGGAGGAAGGCCTCATCTGGGATGCGGAAACCCTCAAGGCGTTCCTGGCCAAGCCCAAGGAATTCCTTCCGCGCAACAAGATGTCCTTCCCGGGCCTGCGCAAGGACGAGGACCTCGCGGCCATCGTGGCCTTCCTGCAAGCGCAGGAGTGACGGAATGCAGGGTAAGCTGACACCCCTGCTGTGGGCGGCGGCGCTGGTCGGGCTGACCGGTGCCGCCCCCGCGGACGAAATCGGTGACCCGGAGCGCGGCGCGCAACTCTTTCGCCAATGCGCAAGCTGCCACCAGATCGGCGACGGCGCCGAAAGCCGGGTGGGCCCTCACCTGAACGAGATCTACGGTCGCCGCGCCGGCAGCATCGAACGGTTCAGCTATTCCGACGGGATGCTGCGCATGGGGGCGGACGGGCTGATCTGGGATCTGCGCACGCTCGACGCCTATATCGCCAACCCCCGCGCGCTGGTATCGGGCACCCGGATGAGCTACCGCGGCATGCCGGAGGCGCAGGACCGCGCCGACCTTCTGGCTTACATGCGCGACTTCACCGCCAGTCCCGCCGACATCCCCGAGGCCGAACCGACAGCCCTGCCGTCGGTGCCCGAGTTGCCGCCGGATGTGCTGGCGCTGCAAGGGGATGCGGAGTGGGGGGCCTATCTTTCGTCCGAATGCACCTCCTGTCACCAGATTGACGGGACAGATCAGGGAATTCCCTCCATTACCTATTGGCCGGAAGAGGATTTTGTGCTCGCATTGCACGCATACAAGACCAAGCTGCGCCCGCATCCGGTCATGCAGATGATCGCCGGCCGGTTGAGCAACGAGGAGATTGCCGCGCTCGCAGCCTTTTTCAAGGATCCTGACTAGGGGACAGGTCAGGGTCGCATCGGGAGGAAGACCATGACTGCACTTTCAAGACGCCACTTCATCGCCACCAGCGCCGCCGTATCGGCCAGCCTCGCGGCGCCCATGGTGCGCGGCCAGGGTCGCCCGCGCGTGGTCGTGGTCGGCGGCGGCTCCGGCGGGGCCACGGCAGCGCGCTATATCGCCAAGGACAGCCAGGGCGCGATCGACGTCACCCTGATCGAGCCCCAGCGCACCTATTTCACCTGCTACTTCTCGAACCTCTATATCGGCGGGTTCCAGGACTATGACGATCTGGGCCATTCCTATGGCAAGCTTGCGTCCGAGTACGGGATCAACGTGGTCCATGACTGGGCCATTGGCGTGGACCGGGACGCCAAGACCGTGGCGCTGGCGGGCGGCGGCTCGGTCCCCTATGACCGCCTGATCCTCAGCCCCGGCATCGACTTCAAGGACGGCGCGATCCCCGGCTGGGACCTGGCGGCCCAGAACGCGATGCCCCATGCCTACAAGGGCGGGACGCAAGCGCAGCTGCTCAAGGCGCAGATCATGGCCATGCCCGAGGGCGGCACCTATGCCATGGTCGCGCCGCCCAACCCCTATCGCTGCCCGCCCGGACCCTATGAGCGGATCTCGATGGTGGCCCATGCCCTGACCCAGATGAACCCGACCGCCAAGATCCTGATCGTCGACCCGAAGGAGAAATACTCCAAACAGGCGCTGTTCGAGGAAGGCTGGCAGAAGCACTATGCCGGCATGGTTGAACGGATCGGCCCGGATTTCGGCGGCGACAAGGTCGAGGTCCGGCCCGACGCCATGGAGGTCGTGGTCGACGGGGTGGTCGAGAAGGTCGATGTCTGCAACGTGATCCCGGCCCAGAAGGCCGGTCGCATCGCCGAGCTTGCGGACCTGACCAACGAGGAAGGTTGGGCGCCGGTGGTGCCCGCGACGATGCAGAGCCGCGAGGACGAGAATATCCATGTGCTCGGCGATGCCAGCCAGCAGGGCGACATGCCCAAATCCGGCTACTCCGCCAACAGCCAGGCCAAGGTCGCGGCCATGGCCGTGCGCGGCGCGCTCACCGACAGCCGCGTGTTCCCGGCGAAGTTTTCCAACACCTGCTGGTCGCTGATCGCCACCGAGGACGGGGTGAAGGTGGGCGCGTCCTACGAGGCGACGGAGGAGAAGATCGCCAAGACCTCCGGCTTCATCTCCAACACCGGGGAGGATGCGGCGCTGCGCAAGGCCACCTACGAGGAAAGCCTCGGCTGGTACGCGGGCATCACGACTGACATGTTCGGCTGACGGCCGCCGCGGCGACCAAGCCCGTTCGAACGGGCTTGGTCACGCGATTTGCAAATCGCGTCCCAAGCGCCTTGCAAGGCGCTTGTCCAAGGCGTTTCGAAACGCCTTGGTCCCCGGGCGCTACCCTTCCATCCAGATCGTGACCGGCCCGTCATTGACCAGGGCCACGGCCATATTCGCGCCGAACCGCCCGGTCTCCACCGCCACGCCGGTCTCCGCCAGGGCCGCGGCGAAGGCCTCGTAGAGCCTCTCGCCCTCTTTCGGCGGCGCGGCGGCGGAAAACCCCGGCCGGTTGCCCCGGGAGGTGTCCGCCGCCAGGGTGAACTGGCTGACCACCAGCGCCCCGCCGCCCACGTCCAGCAGCGACCGGTTCATCCGTCCCTCCGCGTCGCGAAAGATCCGCAGCTTCGCGATCTTGCCCGCGAGTGCCGCCACGCTCCGGTCCGTATCGCCGGGCATCCCGCAGACCAGCACCAGCAGCCCAGGCCCTGTCCGCCCGATCACCGCCCCCTCCACGCGCACCGACGCCTCGGTGACCCGCTGGATCAGGGCCCTCATCGTGGCAACTCGTCCCGCCAGGGCGGGTTCGCGCCCGCCCGGCTGACGGTGATCGCGGCGGCCTGCGCGCCCAGCCGCAGGGCCGATGTCAGCACCGGCGCGTCCAGCGCCCGCAGGCGGTCCTTGTCCAGCGCGCCCGCCTCCGCCAGCCCTGCCAGGAAGCCCGCGTTGAACGTGTCGCCCGCACCCACCGTATCCACGACCTCCACCGCTTCGGCGGCGACATGGGTGATGCCGGTGGCGGTATGGGCCTCCACCCCGGCGCCGCCCCGCGTCACGCAGACCACCGCCGGCCCCCGCGCGCGCAGGGCCGCGGCACTTTCGGCCAGATCCCCCGGCCCCATCAACCAGGCCAGATCCTCGTCCGACACCTTCACGATATCCGTCACCGCCAGCATCCGGTCGATCCGCGCCCGGAACGTCGTCTCATCCTTGATGAACCCGGGCCGGATATTCGGGTCCAGCATCACCACCCGCCCCGCGGCGGCCTTCAGGCACAGCGCCTCATAGGCCGCGGCACAGGGCTCCACCGCCAGGGAAATCCCCCCGAAGAACAGCGTGCCCACCTCCGGCCCCGGGTCGGGCATATCCGCCGGGGCCAGCATCCGTCCGGCGGTGTTCTCGTCGTAGAACGCGTATTGCGCATGCCCGTCGGTCAGGGTCACGAAGGCCAGGGTCGTGGGGCGGTCCGACAGCACCGCCATGTCGCTGTCCACGTCCGCAGCCGCCAGCGCAGTCATCAGAACCTCGCCGAACAGGTCCCGCGACAGCCCCGTCACCAACCCCACATCCGCCCCCAGCCGCCCCAGCGCGACCGCGGTGTTGAACACCGCTCCGCCCGCCACCGGCGCGAACCCCGCCGTACCGTCCGGCAGCGCCCGCGGCAGCATGTCGATCAGGGCCTCGCCCGCACACAAGATCATGGAACCCTCCGTCCTGTCCTGCCCCGCAATACCGCGCCGCCGCGCGAATCGCTAGCGCTAACACAGTCCCGCTGATCCTTGGGATTTAACCTGAATCAAGGACATTGCCGCGCAAACGGCCGCATATGGGCGCGGGAGTGAGTCCAGCACAAAAGGAGGACAAGATGGTCGAGAAATCCCACGCCACCGGCTTCTGGCCGAGCCTTGCCGATCCCTTCCGGACAATGGGGTCGAAGCTCGCGGAATGGGTGGCCCCCGCATCCGAGGCCAGCGTCAAGGACACCGCCTACACCATCCGCATGGAACTGCCCGGCGTGGCCGAAGACGACGTGGATCTCAGCGTCCATGACGGCGTCGTCACCGTGAAGGGCGAGAAGAAATCCGAACGCGAGGAGAGCGGCGAGACCTGGTACTTCTCGGAGCGCCAGTATGGCAGCTTCTCGCGCAGCTTCCGCCTGCCGCCCGATGCTGACGAAGAGGCCGTCGCGGCCGAGATGAAGGATGGCGTGCTGACCGTCAGCGTGGACAAGAAAAGCCCCGAGAAGACCGGCGGCACCCGCAAGATCCAGATCTCCAGGGGCTGACGCGGCTCAGCCGGACATCGCGGCGACATAGCCCAGGGCGCCCGCCAAAAGGGCGCCCAGCACCACCGCCCCGGCGATCTTCCAGATCGAATAGGGCCGCTCGCCCGCCACCTTGCCGGTCTGCCCGTTGACCACGAAACGGTAGCTCTTGCCGTTGTACTTGTAGGCCGCCACCCAGATCGGCAGCAGGATGTGCTTGAAGGTCACGTCCGAGATCTGCGTTTCGATCCCGTGGATCCGCTGGCGATCCCCGCCAATATCGAACCGCACGTCGCGGGCGATCATCCGGTCCATCTCGGCGCGGGCCTCGTCCATCCCGTCCTCCAGCGCGACGGTGTAGCCCTCGGCCCGGAACCCGGCGATCAGCTCGGGCGTGTACGGCACGAGATCCGACAGCCGCCAGGGCGGCAACGCATCGGTCAGCCCCTTGGGCAGGCTGCGCGCCGCCAGCACCAGCAGGTCGTCGAACGCTCGCGCCACCGCGCCCGACACCCGCCGCCAGCGTACCTTCTGCACTCGCACCGTGGTCGGCTTGCCGTCGCGCATCACCGTCCGCGTGGTGTAATAGACCGTGCCCCGTTCCCCCGAATACCGGCTGCGGGTCGCCGCGTCATAGGTCCAGAACGGGGCATAGACGCCGCTCATCCGCCGCCCCTTGCGGGCGTAGGCCGCCAGCCCGTTGGGCGCGAACCACAACCGTCCGAGCCACGCGGTCATGGCGCGTCGGGCGGCGTCTTCGCTCAGCACGAAGGGGGCGATGGCCTGCGGCTTGATATGCCGGTGCGCGCCCGTGTCGGTGACCACCGGCGTTGCGCAATAGGGGCATTCGGCGGCATGCACCTCGGGCGAGAACTCGATCTGCGCGGCGCAGTTGGGGCAGGACAGCACCCGCGTGACCTCCTGCTCCAGCCCGTCGGGGCGGCGCAGGGCGGCGCGGTAGTCCTGCTCCGCGATGCCCCAGGGCGACGGGCCCAGCCCTTCGATCTCGGCCACGTTCCCGCAATGATCGCAGACCATCCTGTCCGCGCCCGGCTCGAACCGCATATCCGCGCCGCAGGCCTCGCAGGGGAAGCGATGCTCCTCCATCGAAGGCTCGGCCGGGGCCGTGGTCTCGTCGCTCATGGGCGGTTACGCGCCCGGCGGCGGGGGCGGGGGCGGCAGAATGGTGAAAAGCTGCGCCAGCTCGGTGACATCCTCTGCCCGCATCCAGCCGTCCTGCCCGGGCGTCCAGACATGGGTCTGGCGGGTCAGCCCGCCCTCGGCGGCCATGCGCCCCAGATCGGCCTTGGAAAACGGGCCCTTGGTCTGGCCGCCCTCGGCGATGTGCCAGACATGCTCCACCGGCGGGGGCGGCGGCGCGACCGGGGTGGCCGCCGCAGGTGCCGGGGCAGGGCGCGCGCCCCAGGGCCCGGCCTGGGCCATCTGCGCGCCCATGGCCATGCCCATGCCGGCCCCCAGGCCCGCGCCCATGCCACTGTCGCCCCCGGCCTTGCCGGCGGCCGTCATCGCCTCGGCGGCCGAGTATTGCGTGAACTTGCCCAGATCGCCCACCAGACCCATCGAGGTCCGCTTGTCGAGCGCCGTCTCCACCGCCGGGGGTAGCGAGATGTTCTCGATGTAAAGCTCCGGCAGGGACAGCCCGTAGCCCGCGATGGTCTCGGAGATCGCCGTGGCCACCCCCTTGCCCAGCTCGGCGGTGTTGGCGGCCATGTCCAGCACCGGAATGCCCGCGCCCGCGATCACCCGGCTGAATTCCTGCACGATGATGTTGCGGATCTGGAAGCTGATCTCATCCATGGTGAACTCGCCATCGGTGCCCACGATCTCCGACAGGAACCGCGCCGGGTCCACCACGCGCACCGAATAGGTCCCGAAGGCCCGGATCCGCACCGGCCCGAACTCCGGATCGCGCAGCATGATCGGGTTCTTGGTGCCCCATTTGAGGTTGTTGAACCGCGTCGTGTTGACGAAATAGATCTCGGACTTGAACGGGCTGCGAAAGCCGTGATCCCAGTGCTGCAGACTGGTCATGATCGGCATGTTGTTGGTCTCGAGCATGTAGAGCCCCGGCGTGAACACATCCGCCAGCTGCCCCTCGTGCACGAACACCGCCGACTGGCCCTCGCGCACGGTCAGCTTGGCGCCGTACTTGATCTCGTGGCCCTGCCGCTCGAACCGCCACACCATCGTGTCGCGGGTGTCGTCGGTCCAGTGGATCACGTCGATGAACTGACCGGAGAGGAAATCGAAGATACTCATGGCAGGGGTCCTTTCACAGGGCTCAACTTGCGCCGCCCATCACTTCACTGGCGATCTGGCGCACCAGCGGGCGCGCCTCCTCGGGGGTAAGACCGGGGGTCAGCCGGGGGTCGTAGAGCATCTGCAACAGCCGCTCGTCATGGGAGGTGAGCAGCGCGAACTCGTCGTCGTCGTTGAAGATCGAGGGCCGCGCATCGGGGCTGTCATTGGCCAGACCCAAGCCCTGGGCAATCTCCTCGTGGATGCACGACAGCCGCATCAGGTCCGGGTGCTCGGAGCGGATGATCGCCACGGCGGTGGTGTAGGTATACGGCTCCGCCCGGGTCGAGATCGCGTAGACCGAGCAGAAGGTGAACCGGTCCAGCGTCGTGATGTCGCGCAAGGTCGCATCGTCGATCTGCGGGATCAACTCGCGCAACAGCGGCCCCGCCGCGCGCAGCTCGTCCACGTTCAGAAACAGCACATGGTAATTCCCGCCCCCCGTGCTGGTGCGGATATCCGCCCCCGTCAGCCGCGCCAGCCGCCGCGTGTAGTCGCGCAAGGCGGCACTGTCCTGGGCCTTGCGCTCCGGCGGGGTCGCGGGGCCGAAGATCGCCTGCACCCGCACCGGCCCGGCCCAGCGGCGCAACCGGCTCTCGGACTGCTCGGCCACGAACCGGCCCGCGCGCAGGGTATACTCGTCAAAGAGCGCAATCCGCTCGAAATTCTCCGCCAGCTGTCGCGCGTTATAGGGCGTGTCCGGCCCGCCCCCGTCGGTGCGCATCAGCCCGGCGGTCAACTGGCGCTGCTGGAACCGGGCATAGAACTCGGCGGCCTCCAGCGACTCCTCCGACACCACGGGCGGCACAGCCCGCGGCGTGGGCGCGGGGGAGGTGACGGGCGCCACCGGCTCCAACGCACAGCCCGCCAGGGCCAGCCCGGCACAAAGCGCCGCGAGACCCGCGCGCCACGTATTCCAGTGCGCGATCATGCCTTGGGCACGGCGCTCCCGGCGTTGTAGCCCGTCTTGTCGCCGCGGGACTTGGCCGAGGCCAGCGTGTCGCGCAGCTCGGCTTCCATCTTCTGCAGCTCCTCCTCGGCGGCAGCCCTGCGGGCCTTGCCCTCGTCGGCGATCTTCAGGCTGTCCTCGATGGTCCCGATCAGGGTGGCGTTGGCCTGCTTCACGGCCTCGATGTCGAACACCCCGCGCTCCATCTCCTCGCGCACCACCTTGTTGGCCTGGCGCAGGTTCTCGGCATTCGCCGTCAACAGCTCGTTGGTCAGGTCATTGGCCCCGCGCACGGCCTCTGCGGCCTCGCGCGACCGCTGGATCGTCACCGCCTGGGCCAGCTGGGTCTCCCACAGGGGCACGGTGTTCACGAGCGTCGAGTTGATCTTGGTGACCAGCGACTTGTCGTTCTCCTGGACCAGCCGGATCGACGGCAGCGATTGCATCGTGACCTGCCGCGTCAGCTTCAGGTCATGCACCCGCCGCTCCAGGTCGTCCCTTGCCGCGCGCAGATCGCGCAGCTCCTGGGCGCGCATCACCTGGTCGTCCTCGGGCGCGGCTTCGACCTCCGCCTGTTTGGCGGGAATGGTGGTGGCGTCCAGCTCGGCGATCTTCTCCTCGCCCGCGGTGATATACACCGCCAGCTCGTCGTAGAACTCCAGCGTCTTCTCATAGAGCTTGTCGAGCGACTTGATGTCCTTGAGCAGCGTGTGCTCATGGGCCAGCAGCTCGTCGGTGATCCGGTCGATCTGGCCCTGCACCTCTTCGTAGCGCGCCGCGAACTTCGCCATGGGCGCGGCCTTGCCGGTCAGCTTCTCCCACCAGCTGCGCTCGCGCCGCACATCCAGCTCGGAAATGGAAAACCCCCGGATCGTGGTGACGATGTTGCGCAGGCTGTCGCCCGCCGGGCCCACATCCTTGTTGCGCACCCCGGCCAGCATCGACTGGCTGATCTGCTGCAACTCCGCCTGGGCCGCCGAGCCGAACTGCACGATCGACTGGGTGTCGCCCATGTCGATCTCGTCCATCGCGCGGCGAATATCGGCGGCGAGGGGCGCCTCGGCCTCGGCCAGCGGCACCAGCGCCGTGGACGGCTCCGGCAGGACCGCGGCGGTCACTTCCTCGACATCGGCGAGCGCGGCCTCGGCCTTGGCGCGAATGGTGTCTGACATGGGGTCCTCCGGTTGCAATCGTTCTGGGTCAAGACTCAGGCCCGCACACCTTCGCGGGCGAGCCGGTCGCGCAGCACCTCGATCTCCACATCGAGGTCCGAGCGGTCATCGAGCAGCATCGCCTGGCTGCGCGCGGTGAAATTCGCGGTCAGATCGTCGAGCAAGGCGACATAATCCGCGCGCACGCTGGCATCGCGGTTGCGGGCATAGAGATCGGCGAACTTCACCGTCGCGTCCCGCGCGCCCATCAAATACACGCCCAGGTATTTCCGCGCCGCGGTCAGGTCACGCGGGTCTTCCTCCACCTGGCGGCACATCTCCCGCGCGGTGGCCTTGAACGCCTCGACCTTGACCTCCAGCTGCCGGTCGCCGGACCGCAGGATCGCATCCGACATCGCCTTGAGATAGGCCTCCGCCTCGTCCACCACCCGCGCCACGCGCTCGGTCTGGAAGGCATCGACCCCCTCCGCCCCCTTGTCGCGCAGCGGATCGATCCCGAAGGCCGCCAGGTGCAGCCCCGCGCCGAGCGCCGCGAACAGCCCCGCGCCCATCGCGCCGACCCCGTTGGACAGCCCGGCAAAGGCCAGCCCCACGCCGCACATCACCGCGGCAAAGATCTTGCGCGGGATCGCCGGGCGCTTGGCCACCTTGCGCGCGTCATAGGCCTCCTCGGCCAGAAGCCCCTCGCGCAGCATCCAGGCCGCGCCCAGCAACAGGACCAGCCCCCCGATGCTGTAGGACATCTCGGCCGCGGGTTTGCCAAAGGCCGTGAACCCGAGAGGAAGCGGCAGGAAAAACAGCGCATTGACCCGCGCGCCCACCCTGGAGCGGCGCGCATGGGCCACCGGGGCCACGGGCGGCGTCTGGTCGCCCGACCCGCCGGGGCTGTATTTGCCGCCGAACCGCTGGCTCATCCCAACCCCCCGCCGAGACCGGCATAGAGGATCAGCGCCGCCAACAGCGTATAGGCCAGAACCTGCAACCCGCTCGCACTCATATCTCGCCCCTGATCCCTGTTTGTCCTCAATATAGGCGGTGTCGCGTCCAGCGCCTAGCCCGCAACCCTGCCTAGGGGAGATTCTCGCCCAGCGGGCAGGATTTCGGCCGCCGCGGACAGGCCGCCGCCTGCCCGGACCCGGGCCAAAGGTTAACGCCCCGCGCGCAGGTTTCCCGGAGTGCGCAACATAAAGCCCTGAAATCGCTGTGAAACCTTCCCCGCGGGGAAGGTTTTGGGCCCCAATCCCGCCTCGTGGCGGTGTTGGCCCTGTCCCCGCCTTAACGGCCCCGCTCCGGACGCGGCCGCGCCGGGGCCTTGCGCCGGGCCGATCCGGCCCGCGCGCCTGGCTTGGGGTCCGGTTTCGCACCTGGCTTGCCGCCCGGCTTGGCACCCGGCCGTGCATTCGGCGCCCTACTGGGCTTTCCCGTCGGCTTCCCACCGGGCGTTGCACCGGGCTTGCGCCCTGGGCCGCGTTTCGGCCTGGCCTGCGCGGTGCCCACGGGCGGCTCGGGGCTCTCCAGCCCCAATTGCTCGCGCAGGATGCGGCCCTTGATCTCCTCGACCTCGCCCGGTTTCAACTCGCCCAGCCGGAACGGGCCATAGCTGATGCGGATCAGCCGGTTCACCACCAGCCCCAGCGCCCCCATGGCGCGCCGGATCTCGCGATTGCGCCCCTCGCGCAGCCCCAGGGTCAGCCAGGCATTGGCCCCCTGAAGCCGGTCGAGCCGCGCCTCCATCGGCTTGAACCGCTCGCCCTCCACCTCGATCCCCGCGCGCAGGGGGGCGAGGTCGTCCTCCGTGGGCGCGCCCTTGACCCGCACCCGGTAGCGCCGCAGCCAGCCCGTGGTGGGCAACTCCAGCCGCCGCTTGATCTCGCCATCGTTCGTCAGCAGCAGCAGCCCCTCGGAATTCAGGTCCAGCCGCCCGACGCTCATCACCCGGGGCAGGTCCGCGGGCAGGGCGTCGAACACCGTCTCCCGGCCCTTCTCGTCCTTCGCGGTCGTCACCAGGCCCACGGGCTTGTGATACCGCCACAGGCGCGGCGGCTCCGGTTCCGCGATGGGCGTGCCGTCGAAGGTGATCTTGTCGGCCTCCGTCACGTTCAGCGCGGGGCTGTCGACGGTCTTGCCGTTCACCGCCACGCGCCCTTCGGCGATCAGGCGCTCCGCCTCCCGGCGCGAGGCGATGCCCGCGCGGGCCAGAACCTTGGCGATCCGGTCGCCGGGGGGAGTGGTGTTGTCAGCCATGCTGCGGGCTTAGCCGAGACCGGCGCCGCGCGAAAGCCCTCTCCACCTTGCCAAGCGGGGCGATCTCGCGGCATCACCCTCCCCATGTCGCCCTTCGCCCGCCATATGGACATCGCCCTCGCCGAGGCCCGCGCCGCCGCCGCCCGCGGCGAGGTGCCCGTGGGCGCGGTGCTGATCGACCCCGCGGGGAAGGTGCTGGCGCGCGCCGGCAACCGCACCCGCGAGCTGTCGGATCCCACCGCCCATGCCGAGGTGCTGGCGATCCGCGCCGCCTGCGCCGCCGCCGGGTCCGAGCGGCTGCCCGGCGCGGTGCTCTACGTCACGCTGGAGCCGTGTGCGATCTGCGCCGCCACCATCGCCGCGGCGCGCATCGCCCGGCTGGTCTATGGTGCCGCGGACCCCAAATCCGGCGGCGTGGCCCATGGCGCGCGGGTCTTCTCCCACCCCCAGAGCCACCATGTGCCCGAGGTCATCGACGGCATCGCCGCGGCGCAAGCCGAGGCGCTGCTGAAGGATTTTTTCGCCGCGCGACGCCCCTGACGGCCCATGGCACGGCCCGTCATGCGGTAACCTATTCAAGAACCGTAATGTTTCGCGCGCGAAACAAATCTCTGGAAGCCCTTGATCCAGCCCGGTTTTGCGAAAAAACTTGTCGGCGCGCCGGACCCTTCCGGACCGGCGGCCGTTAACCTTTCCGGCCCCACCTCACAGCTCGATCGTCTCCATCACCTCCGGCGTGCGCACATCCGTGCCCGGCAGCCCGTCGATCAGCGGCTGGGCCGATTGCGCCAGCAGGGGAAAGGTCTTGTAGTGGCACGGGATCACCGTCTTGAAATCGAAGAAGGTCCGCGCCGCGTAGGCCGCGCGCTCCATGTCCATTGTGAAATGCCCGCCGCTGGCGAGGATGCCGATCTCGGGCTGGTGCAGGTCGTTGAACACCTTCATGTCCGCCATCACATCCGTGTCGCCCGAGACATAGACCGTCCGGCCCTCGCCCTTGATCATGAAGCCCGCCTCGGCGCCCGCATACATCGGCCCGTGATCCGTGCCGAGCGACGAGGAATGCACCGCGTTCACCATGGTCACCGCCACATCGCCCAGCATGACCGTGCCGCCCTTGTTGAAGCCCACGGTCTCGACCCCCTCGGTCTCGGCCCAATAGCTCATCAGGTCGTAGATCCCCACGATGGGCGCGCCGAGCTCCTTCGACAGCGCCACGGCATCGGCGGTGTGGTCGCCATGCCCGTGGGTGATCAGGATATGGGTCGCCCCCGCCAGCGCCGCGTCACGCCGATCCGCCGGAAACACCGGGTTGCCGGTGATCCACGGGTCGATCAGCAGCACCTGATCCGCGATCTCGATCCGGAAACTGCCATGCCCCATCCAGGTGATTTTCATCTGGTCTCTCTCCCTCTTGCACCTAGCTGCCAGCCTAGCAAGGAGGGACCAGAATGGAAGGCCTGCTGCGGCAGATCGACGGCTATTGCGAGCGGGTGGACCCGTCCTATTGGGCCGAGCCGGTCAATGCGCTGACCAATGCCGCGTTTCTGATCGCCGCCTGGGTGATGTGGCGGCGGATCGGCGCCGCATCCCTGCCCCTGGGCCGGGTGCTCTGCGGGTTGCTCGCGGCCATCGGGGTGGGCAGTTACCTGTTTCACACCCATGCGCAGGTCTGGGCGGCCTTGGCCGATGTGATCCCCATCGTGGGCTTCACCCTGGTCTATATTTTCGCTGCGAACCGGGATTTCTGGGGCTGGCGCGCCTGGGCCTCGGCCCTCGGCGCCTCGGCCTATATCCCCTTTACCGCCGCCCTGACCCCGGTGTTCGAAGCACTCCCCTTCTTCGCCATCTCGTCCTTCTACTGGCCGCTGCCGGTCCTGATCTTCGCCTATGCGATCCTGCTGCGCCGCCGCGCCCCCGGGACCGCGCGGGGGCTGGCCATCGGGGCGGGGATTCTCTGCGTCTCGCTGACCTTCCGTTCCATCGACGAACCGCTCTGCGCCGCGGTCCCGCTGGGCACCCATTTCCTGTGGCATGTCCTCAACGGCATCCTGCTCGGCTGGATGATCGAGGTCTACCGCCGCCACATGCTTGCAGGCCCCGCGGACCAAGGCTAAACCCGCCCAAACAGTGCTGACCGGAGCCACACCCCCATGTCCATTGATATCGAGACCGCCCGCCGGGTTGCGAAGCTCGCCCGGATCAAGGTCGAAGACGACGCCCTGCCCGCCCTGGCGGGGGAGTTCAATCACATCCTCGGGTTCATCGAGCAACTCAACGAGGTCGACGTGGACGATGTCGAGCCGATGACCTCGGTCACCCCCATGCGCCTGAAACGCCGCGAAGACGTGGTCACCGATGGCGACCAGCAGGCGGCGGTCCTGTCCAATGCGCCCGATGCCCGCGAGGGGTTTTTCGCCGTGCCCAAGGTTGTGGAGTAGACCCATGTCGGAGCTGTCTTCCCTGACCATCGCCGCGGCCCGCGACAAGCTGCGCGCCCGCGAGATCACCGCCACCGAGTTGACCGAGGCCTGCCTGGCGGAGGTCGAGGGCGCGGGTGCGCTGGGCGCGTTCGTGCACAACACCCCCGACCTGGCCCGCGCCCAGGCCGAGGCGGCGGATGCCCGGCTTGCGGCCGGAGATGCCCCCGCCATGTGCGGCATCCCGCTGGGGATCAAGGATCTCTTCTGCACCAAGGGCGTGCCGTCCCAAGCGGCCTCCGCGATCCTGGGCGGGTTCAAGCCGGAATACGAGAGCACCGTGACCAGCCAGCTCTTCGCGGCCGGTGCCGTGATGCTGGGCAAGCTGAACATGGACGAGTTCGCCATGGGCTCGTCCAACGAGACCTCGACCTATGGCAACGCGGTCAACCCGTGGCGCCGGGGCAACGAGGACACGGCCCTGACCCCGGGGGGCTCCTCCGGAGGCTCGGCCTCTGCGGTGGCCGCGGACCTTTGTCTGGCGGCCACGGGCACCGACACCGGCGGGTCGATCCGCCAGCCTGCGGCCTTCGTCGGGATCACGGGCCTCAAGCCCACCTATGGCCGCTGCTCGCGCTGGGGGATCGTGGCGTTCGCCTCGTCGCTGGACCAGGCGGGGCCCATGACCAAGGATGTGCGCGACTGTGCGATCATGCTGGGGGCGATGGCCGGGCACGACCCCAAGGATTCGACCTCTGCCGACCTGCCGGTGCCGGATTTCGAGGCGATGCTGACCGGCGACATTCGCGGCAAGGTGATCGGCATTCCCAAGGAATACCGCATGGACGGGATGCCCGAGGAGATCGAGGCGCTCTGGTCCCGCGGCGCCGAGATGCTGCGCGACGCGGGCGCGGAATTGCGCGATATCACCCTGCCGCACACGAAATACGCGCTGCCCGCGTATTACGTGATCGCGCCCGCCGAGGCGTCGTCGAACCTGGCGCGCTATGACGGGGTGCGGTTCGGGCATCGGGCCAAGCTCGCCCAGGGCGACGGCATTACCGAGATGTACGAGAAGACCCGCGCCGAGGGCTTCGGGCACGAGGTGCAGCGCCGCATCATGATCGGGACCTACGTTCTGTCGGCGGGGTTCTATGATGCCTATTATAACCGGGCGCGGAAGGTGCGCGCCCTGATCAAGCGGGATTTCGACGAGGTGTTCGCCGCGGGCGTGGACGCGATCCTGACGCCCGCCACGCCCTCGGCGGCCTTCGGGCTGGGCGAGATGGCCGAGGCGGACCCGGTACAGATGTATCTCAATGACGTGTTCACGGTGACGGTGAATCTGGCCGGTCTGCCGGGGATCGCGGTGCCCGCGGGGCTGGACAAGCAGGGGCTGCCGCTGGGCCTGCAACTGATCGGGCGGCCCTGGGAAGAGGGCGACCTGCTCAACACGGCCTACGCGCTGGAGCAGGCGGCGGGCTTTGTGGCAAAGCCGAACCGCTGGTGGTAAGCTGGCACGAACGCTGATCAGAGGTCTTTGGAAATGCGCGGTTTATCCGGTTTGATTGGGGGGGGCTTGCTGGTCCTTGTGGCGGGCTGCAGCTCGGTGCCGCCGAACGACGTGATGACCGCGGAGCAACGGGCGCGGGATGCGGCCCTTGTCAGCGGCCAGCCGATGGCGTTCGCGGAGGACGGCACGCCGGTGGTGGCCGAGGGCGCGGCGGCGGTGGCGCCGGACCCGGATCTGCTGCGCCGGGGCGCGGGGATCTCGGATGAGAACGACTTCGACGCGGTATCGGACCGGGTCTCGATCGAGGCCGACCAGCAGCGCCTCGCCGCGCAACGCGAGATGTTTCAGGTGATCCAGCCCACCGCGCTGCCGGAGCGGCCCTCGGGCGACCTTGCGGCAATCGTGGAGTTCGCGCTGGCCACGTCGCATCCGGTGGGGCGGGCGGTCTATCCGCGCTCGACCCTGCGGGTGGGCTCAGGGAGCAACTGCAACCGCTATTCCAACCCGAACGAGGCGCAGCAGGTGTTCCTGGAGGGCGGCGGGCCGGAGCGGGATCGCCGCGGTCTGGACCCCGATGGTGACGGCTATGCCTGCGGCTGGGATCCCACGCCGTTCCGGATGGCGGTGCGCAACTGATCCCCATTGCCGAGCAACGCTCGCCCAATTGCGGGCCGCGCCGGGACGGGGCGGTGCCGCGGCTGGTGGTGCTGCATTACACCGCGATGGCGGATGCGCAGGGGGCGGCGGACTGGCTCTGCGCGCCCCGGGCGCAGGTCTCGGCCCATTACGTGATCGGCCGGGACGGGGCGGTGATGCGGCTGGTGCCGGAGCATCTGCGCGCCTGGCACGCGGGGGCGGGGGCCTGGGGCGGCTGCACGGATGTGAATTCCGCATCGATCGGGATCGAGCTGGACAATGACGGGACCAGCCCGTTCAGCGCGCCGCTGATGGACGCGCTGGAGGGGCTGCTGGGCGATATACTCACGCGACATGGCATCCCGCGCAAAGGGGTGATCGGGCATTCCGACCTCGCCCCGGGCCGCAAGATCGACCCCGGCCCGCGGTTCGACTGGCGGCGGCTGGCGCGGCGGGGGCTGTCGATCTGGCCCGAGGGGGCGGCGGCGGGCGCGGCGCCGGATCCTGCGCGTTTCGCAGCGGACCTCGCCCGGTTCGGGATGACGGCGGAGGTGGACGCGGAGACCCGGCTGGCGGCCTTCCGGGCGCGGTTCCGGCCCGGGGCGACGGGGCCACTGGCGCCCGAGGACATGGGGCTTGCGGCGGACCTGGCCGCGCGCTGGCCCGTTGACCCGCCGCCTGTCTCGGGCTAGGTCCACCGGGCGCGGGGGGCTGGATGGCCGCTTGGGCCGATGTTTCGGTTCGAGAGGAAAGTCCGGACTCCACGAAGAGACGGTGCCGGGTAACGCCCGGGCGGAGTGATCCGACGGAAAGCGCCACAGAGAAAAGACCGCCTGCCACAGGGCGGGTCAGGGTGAAACGGTGGGGTAAGAGCCCACCGCGGGGCTGGTAACAGCCCCGGCACGGCAAGCCCCACCGGGAGCAATGCCAAATAGGGACCTCGTCGCGTCGCAAGGCGCGGGGCCGCTTCAGCCCAGAGGTCCGGGTTGGCAGCTAGAGCGGCCGGGCAATCGGTCGCCCAGAGGAATGGTCATCCACGGGGGTCCGCCCCCTGGACAGAATCCGGCTTACAGGCCCCTCCGCGCATACTGTAAACTTTTTTAGACTGTCAAACTGTCAGTTTTGTGTTACACTCCATCCTGTCCAGCAGCCCGAGAGGACAGAATGGAAGACATCCCCGGCAATTTTGGTCCGCGTTCGGGCCTGTTTGCGCTGGATCCTGCGACCTCGACCAAGAGCGAATCCATCCATCTTAGCTTCGTGCACGGCCTGCTGGATGTGATGGCCGCCAAGCTGGGGCAGAGCCTGCTTCTGATCAGTGACAACGGCACCATCCTGGCGGTGTCCGGCGCGGAGGCGTTCCCCGGCGGCGACGATCTGCGCGGGGCGCGCTGGACCTCCCTGTGGCCGAAGGAGAGCCGGCCCCTGGCGCTGGGCGCGCTGGAGATGGCGGTGACCGAGCTGCGCGAATTGACCATCCAGATCTCGCGGATGCCCGATCCGGGCAGTGCCCAGTTCTGGGAGGCGGTGCTGAGCCCCTTGCCCCTGGGCGAGACCGGCACGGGTCCGGCGCGCAAGTCGGCGGTTCTGGTGGCGCTGCGCGAAATCACGGCTGCGCGGCGCGTGGCCCATATGCGGTCCCGGGCTGGATAGGCACCGGCGCGCGGCGGGATCGGTGTCGAATCGCGGTTGACAGCCGCGCGGGTGCCGGTAAAAGCCGGGGTTCAATCTGTTCGGGGGTCGTGGGACGACTCTCGCCCGCCCATTCTGCCAGGAGACCGCGACATGGCGAAGCCGACCACCATCAAGATCCGCCTCAACTCGACAGCGGATACCGGCCATTTCTACGTGACCAAGAAGAACGCCCGCACCATGACCGAGAAGATGGTCGTGCGGAAATACGACCCGGTCGCGCGCAAGCACGTGGAATACAAGGAAGGCAAGATCAAGTAATCTGCCCGCCCTTGCGATCCGACCCGACAAGCCGCGCCCCGAGCGCGGCTTTCGCATTTTCGGGGGGGGGGGGGGGGCAGGCAGCGCGTGATTGCCATGGCGCGGATCGCGCGGAGCGAGGCGGTCTCGACCCTGATGGCGGTGCCGTTCTACGCGGCGTTGGGCCCGCGGGCGGTGCGTGGCCTGTCGGTGCCGCCTGGCCTGACGAAGATCGGGGTTCCGGCGGTGCAGATGCGGCGCGATCCGTGAGGTTTTGCCATGGCTGCGCCTTGGGGCTGCCGTTTTTGCATGGTGCTTTGGTGCGGTTTCAACCCGGAGGGCCCGTCATGCGCCGCATCTATCCCTGTCTCGCCTTGCCCGTTGCCGGGCTGCTCGCGGCCTGCGCGCCACCGCCGCCGGAGGCGTTCGACAAGCACCCGGTCGGGGCCACCAGCACGGCAATCGCGGCCAAGCGGGCGGAGCAGGCGGCGATTGCCGATTACGTGGAACCGGCGCCGCGCTACGCGTTCAGTTCGGGCGACGGCATGCCGGTCTCGTCCGATCTGGCGGCGGCGCGGGCGATGGAGGCGGGCAGCGCCGCGCCCGGCGTGGCGATGAAGGTCAGCGGAGAGATTCTGGACGTGGCCCAGGTGCGCTATGACGGGCAGGACTTCCTCGTCGGCACGGTGACGGACGGGGCGGCGGCCTTCGATCTGTCGGAAGCGTTCAAGTCGCTGGCACCCTCGGTGACCCTGTGCAGCGCCACGGGGCCGGTCTGGCAGAGCGGGGCGCGCTATGCGGCGGCGTTGAGCTGCCTCTGAGCCGGTTGGCGTGCGCAACGAAAAAGCCGGCCCGAGGGCCGGCTTTCCTGTGTCTGCCTGTCGCTGGCGTTACTCGCGATTGCCGAGGAACTGCAGCAGGAACATGAACAGGTTGATGAAGTTGATGTAGAGGCTGAGCGCGCCCATGATGGCGGACTTGTTCAGCCATTCCTGGTCGCCGTACTGCGCATGCTCGATATATTCGGTCTTGATGCGCTGCGTGTCGTAGGCGGTCAGGGCGGCAAAGATCAGCACCCCGAGGCTGGACACGGCGAAGGCGATCGCCGGGGAGCCGAGGAAGAGGTTGATGATCGAAGCCACGATCAGGCCGATCACGCCCATGAACAGGAAGCGGCCCCAGCTGCTGAGATCCTTCTTCGTGGTGTAGCCGAAGAGGCTGAGCGATGCGAAGGCGATCGCGGTCACGAGGAAGGTCGAGGCGATGGAGACGCCGGTATAGACCGCGAAGATGAAGCTGATCGACAGGCCCATGGCGGCCGCGAAGGTGTAGAAGAACACCTGGGCCGCGGCGGCGGACATCTTGTTGATCATGGCCGAGAAGGCGAAGACCATGATGAGCGGCGCGAACATCACGACCCACTTCATCGGGGTTGCGAAGATCGCGGCGAGCATGGCTTCGTTCGTGCCGACCGCCCAGGCCACGGCGCCGGTGAGCACCATGGCGACGGACATCAGGCCGTAGACCTTGTTGAAATGGGCGCGCAGGCCCTCATCGATCTGCGCGGTGCGCACGCCTGCGCCGGCCGTGCGGATCGTGTCATATTGTGCCATAGAACCCTCCTTGAAAAAGAACGGACCGATGGCGCGGCCCGGTTGGGCTAAATATTGGCCAAGGAGGGCGCATTTTCAAGGGTTCACCCGGGACAATCGGCCCCGGGTGGCCTGCGATTTTCTCAATTTTTACACGGGCTGGGAAAAAATGCGTGTTTTTCGCGCAGGTTTTTGCCGGATCAGCGGCGCCAGCCGGTGGGCACGTCCCAGATCGGGCGCCGGGCTTCGGTCAGGGCCTCGCTGCGGGAGACGCCGATGTCGCGCAGCATCCGGTCGTCGAGATCGCGCAGCGCCCGCCGCGTGCGCCACAGCCCGACAAGCGCGGACAGGGCCCGGCGGGACAGCGACGGCAGGGCGGCCTGGCCGCGGATCGGGCGGGAGAGGGTGTGTGCGGGCATGGGTCTTTCCTTTCCGGAATCGTATGGGTGGAGCGCCTTGTATCGAGTACGTTGATGTATATGGCGCAGCATGATAGATTTTTGAAACGAATGATTGTGATAGCTTAGTTCAAGGAATGTGATGGATGCCCCGTAATCTCGACCTGACGGCCCTGCGCTCTTTCGTGTCCGTGGCGGAATCCGGCGGCGTGACCAAGGCGGCGGGGATGCTGAACCTGACGCAATCGGCGGTATCCATGCAGCTCAAGCGGCTGGAGGAGAACCTCGGGCTGGCGCTTCTGGACCGGACGGGGCGGGGGGTGGCGTTGACGCCCACGGGCGATCAGCTGTTGTCCTATGCCCGGCGGATGCTGGCGCTGAACGACGAGGTTTATGCGCGGATGACGGATCATGCCTTCGAGGGGCAGATCGCGCTGGGCGTGCCCCACGACATCGTCTATCCGGCGATTCCGCAGGTGCTGGCGCGGTTCACGCAGGAATTTCCGCGGGTGCGGGTCGATCTGATTTCCAGCTTCACGGTGCAGCTAAAGGAATACCTGGCCGATGGGAGCTGCGATCTGATCCTGACCACGGAGGATGCGGCGGGCCCGGGCGGCGAGGCGCTGGTGGAGCTGCCGTTGATCTGGCTGGGGGCGGTTGGCGGTCAGGCCTGGCGCAAGCGGCCGCTGCCGCTGGCCTTCGAGCAGAGCTGCCTGTTTCGCGACTCCGTGCAGCGGGCGCTGGATGCGGCGGGAATCGAGTGGACCATGCGGGTGCAGGCGGAATCGGCGCGCACCATCGAGCCGATCGTCGCGGCGGATATGGGGGTACACGCGGTGCTGGAGGGCACCGAGCCCGCCCATCTGGAACGGATCGCCCATGGGGGTGAATTGCCCAAGCTGACCACGAAGAAGATCGTGCTCTACGGACATAACGGTGCCCACGACCCGGTGCGCGACGCGCTGGCGGGGCTGGTGCGGCAGGCCTATGCGCAGCTGTGATGCCGGGCCGTTGAGGCGCGTGTCCTGGCGTGCCTCTGGTGCGTGTCGCGTAAACGGTCGAGGGCCTGGGGGGGCACAACGCGGGACGGGACGATGGGGGCGTTTGGGGGTGGGAGCTGTCATCTGGGGCTTGGGCGCGGCGTGCGGGCCTCGGGTGCGGGGCCGGGGACGCAGGGTCAGGGGGTGATGACGACCTTGCCGGTGGAGCGACGGCTGCGCAGCAGGTCGAGCCCGTCGGCGGCTTTCTCCAGCGGCAGGACGTGGCTGACATGGGGTTTGATGCGGCCCTGGGCGTACCAGTCGAACAGCTGCGCCAGGCTGTCGGTGAGGGCGGTCGGGTTGAAGTTGAGAAATCCGCCCCAGTAAAAGCCCTGCACCGAGACATTCTTGACCAGCAGGTGGTTGGGCTTGATCTCGGGCAGATCGCCGGAGGCAAAGCCGATCAACAGCATACGCGCCTCGGGCTTGCAGGCGCGGAGCGCCTCGGTGAAGGCCGCCCCGCCCACCGGGTCATAGACCACGTCCGCGCCGCCCAGGGATTTGACCGCCTCGCGCAGGTCGTCGGTGTCGCTGTCGACCAGGTGGTCGGCCCCGGCCTTGCGCGCCTGGTCGAGTTTCGCGGGGCCGCGGGCGCTGGCGATGACGGTGGCGCCCATGAGCTTGCCGATTTCCACCGCCGTCAGCCCGACGCCGCCCGCAGCCCCGAGCACCAGCAGGGTCTCGCCCGGTTGCAGCCGTGCGGTGTGGCTCAGCGCGAGGTGGGAGGTGCCATAGGCGATCTGGAAGCCCGCCGCCTCGGTCTCCGGCATGCCGTCGGGCAGCGGGACGCAGCGGGCCGCCGGAAAGACGCCGTACTTGGCCAGCCCGCCTTGCCCGCCGAACACCGCGACGCGGGTGCCCGGCGCCGGCCCGGTCGTGTCGGGGCCGAGCGCGTCCACGGTGCCTGCGACCTCCATCCCCAGGGTGAGGGGCAGGGGCGGCTGCTCCTGGTACTGGCCCCTGGCCATCAGAAGGTCGGCGAAATTCAGCCCGCAGGCCGCGATCCGCAGGCGCAACTCCCCCGGGCCGGGATCGGGGACGGGGATGTCTTCGAGGGCGGGGGGGGCATCATGGGCATGGGTGCGAAAGGCGCGCATCGGGGTCTCCGGGTCAGGGTTGGCGGCACCCTAGCCCGCCGCTGGGGCGACAGCCAGCGCCGTGGCCGCGACGATCCGGGCGTGCTTGCGGGCGGCAAATGCGCAAAACGGGAATCTACCTAGAGATGTATTGCAAAATGCAATGCAAAATGCGAAACACCTATAGGGCGACTCGTACCGACCGGCGATAACCCGCTTGGGGCGCGCCGCGTTAGCACCTTGGCATTTCAGAACTGGTACATTTTCTCAGGGCGAGTCGCCGTTTGTAGTTGGTTTCGGGAATTTTTTTCCAAGGTTGGCGAGCTTGGCATGGTTCTTGCTTGTTAAACCCTCAGGAGAAAAGGAGCGTTCAATGAAACATCCCGTTGATGTCCATGTGGGCAAGCGTGTGCGGCACCGTCGCTGGATGGTGGGCATGACCCAGCAGCAACTGGCCGACAAGGTGGGGATCAAATTCCAGCAGATCCAGAAGTACGAAACCGGGATGAACCGGGTCAGTGCGTCTCGTTTGTGGGAAATCGCGTCCTCCCTTGGTGTGCCGGTGAGCTTCTTCTTCGAAGGGCTGGGCGCGGCACAGGTGGCCCAGACCCACGATATCGACATGCCGGGCGACCTGCTGTCGGACAAGGAAGCGCTGGAGCTCGTCCGCTCCTACTACGCGATCCCCGAGACCCAGCGCCGCCGCCTGTTCGACCTGGCGCGCGTGCTCAGCGACGCGGCCTGAGGCTTGACCTGACCCGGGGCGGTCTGTAGCGCGGTGGAAACATCGCGGAGCGGACCCGATGGGCAAGACAGGCGAAGAGTGGGGCTTTCCGGCGGACCGGCTGTGGCAGGTCGCGGAGGCTCTTGCGCAGGCAGCACGGGGTCCGACCCTGGCGCAGTTCCGGCAGCACGGGCTCGGGATCGAGAACAAGGCTGGGGTGGCCGCGTTCGATCCCGTGACCGAGGCGGACCGGGCGGCGGAGCGCGCGATGCGCGATCTGCTGGCGGTCGAACGGCCCGATGACGGCATTCTCGGCGAAGAGTACGGCGCGCAGGCGGGGACATCTGGCCTGACCTGGGTGCTCGATCCGATCGACGGCACCCGGGCCTATATGAGCGGCACACCCACCTGGGGCGTTCTGATCGCGCTGAGTGATCGCGACGGTCCGCGGATCGGGATCATCGACCAGCCCTACACGGCCGAGCGGTTCATGGGCGGCGCCGGACGCGCGCGCCTCGACGGCCCGCACGGCAGCTTGCCGCTGGCCACGCGCCGGGTGGCGGGCCTGTCCGAGGCCACGGTATTCACCACCTTTCCCGAGATCGGCACCGCGGCGGAGCGCGCCGGGTTCGAGGCCGTCGCCCGGGTCTGTCGGCTGACGCGGTTCGGGATGGATTGTTATGCCTACGGGTTGCTGGCGGCGGGGCAGATCGACCTGGTGATCGAGGCCGGGTTGCAACCCTATGACATCTGCGCGCCCATCGCGGTGATCGAGGCCGCAGGCGGGATCGTCACCGACTGGCAGGGCGGTCCGGCCCATGGCGGGGGCCGGGTGCTGGCGGCGGGCGGGCCGGAGGTGCATGCCGCCGCCCTGGAGATCCTGCGCAAGGTGCCGGCATGACCGAGATCCTGGTTCGGAATGCCCGGGTGCTGGTCACCATGGACGACGCGCGGCGTGAGCTGCCCGAGTGCGATCTGCGCCTGCGGGACGGGGTGATCGCCGAGATCGGGCCGGGACTGGCCACGGACGGGGCGGAGGTGATCGACGCGGCGGGCTGCGTGGTCACGCCGGGGCTGATCAACACCCATCACCATCTTTTCCAGACCCTGACCCGGGGGGTGCCCGCGGCGCAGGACGCGCTGCTTTTCGGGTGGCTGAAGGCGCTCTATCCGATCTGGGCGCGGATGGGGCCGGAGGATATGCGGGTGTCGGCGGAGGTAGGCCTGGCGGAGCTGGCGCTGACCGGCTGTACGCTGAGTTCGGATCACCTCTACCTTTATCCCAACGGCGTGCGGCTGGAGGATACGATCGAGGCGGCGGCCAATATCGGGCTGCGGTTTCATCCCACCCGCGGCGCCATGAGCATCGGCGAGAGCGCGGGCGGTCTGCCCCCCGACGCGCTGGTGGAGGACGAGGCGGCGATTCTCGAGGATTGCATCCGGGTGATCGACGCCTTCCACGACCCGTCGCCTGGGGCGATGGTGCAGGTGGGGGTGGCGCCGTGCTCGCCCTTCTCGGTCAGCCGGGAGCTGATGCGCGACGCGGCGCTGCTGGCGCGGGACAAGGGCGTGCGGCTGCACACCCATCTGGCCGAAAACGCCGAGGACATCGCCTATTCCGAGGCGCAGTTCGGCTGTCGTCCGGGCCAGTACGCGGAGGATCTGGGCTGGACCGGGCCGGATGTCTGGCATGCCCATTGCGTGAAACTCGATGCGGCGGAGATCGAGCTTTTCGCCCGGTCGCGCACCGGGGTGGCCCATTGCCCGTGCTCGAACTGTCGGCTCGGCTCCGGCATCGCGCCGGTGCGGGCGATGCGGGATGCGGGCGTGCCGGTGGCGCTGGGCGTAGATGGGTCGGCATCGAATGACGCGGGCAGCCTGATCGCCGAGGCGCGTATGGCGCTGCTGCTGCAGCGGGTGCAGACCGGGGCGGATGCCATGGCGGCGCGCGAGATGCTGGAGATCGCCACGCGCGGCGGCGCGCAGGTGCTGGGTCGCGACGATCTGGGCCAGCTGGCGCTGGGCAAGCGCGCGGACCTGGCGATCTGGGACGTGTCGGGGCTGGAGGCAGCCGGCGCCTGGGATCCGGTGGCGGCGCTGCTGCTGTCGGGGCCGGGGCGTGTGCGCGACCTGCTCGTCGAGGGGCGCGCTGTGGTGCGCGCGGGGCAACTGGTGCATCGGGATGCCCGGGCGCTGGCGGCGGAGCAAGCCCGCCGCCTGGCGAGGTTGATGGCATGAGGCGGGCGCTTTGGGCTCTGGCGCTGGGGCTGGCGGGCTGCAGCGCGCCGCAGGCGCCGACGCAACCCGGGCCGAGCCGCGCGCTGCCCGCGCCGGATCTGATCGCCGCGGTGAACGAGGCGCGGTCGGCCGTCGGCGTGGCAGCCTTGGCCGAAGATCCGGCGCTGTCGGCGGCGGCCATGGCCCATGCCGCCGACATGGCGCAAAAAGGCTATTTCGACCACAGGGCGCCAGATGGCTCCACCCCGCTGCGCCGGATGCGGGCGGCGGGCTACGACGCCTGTTATGCGGCGGAGAACCTGGCCAAGGGGCAGCCGGACGCGGGCACCGTTCTCGGAAGCTGGACCCGGTCCGAAGGTCACCGGTCCAACATGCTCAGCCCGAACCCCCGCGCCGCCGGGGCCGGACGCGGACCCGGAAACATCTGGGTGCTGACCCTGGCCCGGGCCTGTTGAGTTGCCGCCGCACCTCTCCCCAGGCGTTTTCCTCTTCATTTGTGTAAAAATACTCCGGGGGTGCGGGGGCAGCGCCCCCGCCCCGGCGACGCGCGCAGCGCGGCGCAATACCCACCAGCTCGACCCGCGCCGCGCGGCGCACGCCCTCAGCTCACCTGCGCCCCGGCCACCCAGACCCCGGCCACGGCCCGGTCGTCGCCCATCATGATCGTCGGGAACACCGCCTCCCACAGGTCTTCCGCCTCCGCCGCGCGCTGGGCGATGGCCGGGGTGGAGGCCAGATCCAGCGCCACGAGATCCGCCTCCATCCCCACCGCGAGCCGTCCGATCCGGTGGCCGAGCCGCAGCGCCTCCGCCGACCCAGCGGTGGCCAGCCACAACAACTGCGCCGGGTGCAGGGCCATCCCTCGCAACTGCGCGATCTCGTAGGCCGCCGCCATGGTGCGCAGCATGGAAAAGCTCGACCCGCCCCCGGTATCCGTGGCCAGCCCCACCGGGCAGCGGGACGCGAGCCCGGCCATGTCGAAGAGCCCAGAGCCGATGAAACTGTTCGAGGTCGGGCAATGGACCAGCGCCGCGCCGACTTCTGCCAGCCGGTCTCGCTCCCGCGCGGTGAGGTGGATCGCGTGGCCGAAGAGGCCCGTCGGGCCGAGGAGGCCTGCCGCCTCGTAGGTGTCGAGATAATCGCGCGCCTCGGGAAACAGCTCCGCTACCCAGGCGATCTCGTCGGTCTGCTCGGAGATGTGGGTCTGCATCAGGCAGTCGGGATGCTCGGCATAGAGCGCGCCGAGGGCGGCGAGCTGCTCCCGGCTGGAGGTGGGGGAGAACCGCGGCGTGATCACATAGGACAGCCGATCCACCCCGTGCCAGCGCTCCAGCAGCCGCTTGCTGTCGTCATAGGCAGTCTGGGGGGTGTCGCGCAGCCCCTCGGGGGCGTTGCGATCCATGCAGGTCTTGCCAGCAAGCGCCCGCAGGCCCCGGCGCCGGGCCTCGACAAAATAGGCCTCCACGCTTGCGGGATGCACGGTGGCATAGCTGCAGACCGTGGTGGTCCCGTGGGACAGGGTCAGGTCGAAATACCGCGCCGCGCTTCTGGCGGCATAGTCCGGATCGGCGAAGCGCAGCTCTTCGGGGAAGGTATAGGTGTCGAGCCAGTCGATGAGCCGCTTGCCCCAACTCGCGATCATCGCGGTCTGGGGATAATGGGCATGGGCATCGACGAAGCCCGGCAGGATCAGCGCCGCGCCCAGATCGACCACCGGCAGGGCCGGGTGCGCGGCGCGCAGCACCTCGGCCGGACCCAGTGCGGTGATGATCCCGCCGGTCACGCGCAGGCCACCATGCCGCTCGGTGCGCACGCAGGCCGCCCAGGGGCAGCGCAGGGGATTGTCGGTGAAGGCGAGGGTCTGGCCCAACAGCAGGAAATCGTCCATCCGCGCAGCCTAGGAGCGCTGCCGCGCGAGGTAAATCTGCAAATTTCCCCGGCCCGCTCCCTCGCCATTCGGGTGCGCGGGGGCTATGGTTTGCCCAGATCGCAATGACCCCGGCAGCGGGGCGGCCCGGAGGCGATATGGCGGACAGCCAGGAGCTTGTCGAAGACACCGCGGACGAGGATTACGCCCTGCGCAGGGACGTGGTGGAGACCTTGTTCGATGCGCTGGATGCGGAGGACCCGGCCCGGGTGGCCGAGGTTCTGGAGCCGCTGCACCCGGCGGATATCGCGGACCTGTTCGAGCAGATCGGCGGGTCCCGGTTGCGCGCGCTTCTGGCGATCTGGACCTCGGACGAGATCGGCGCCGTCCTGTCGGAGCTGGACGAGGGCCTGCGCGAGGACGTGATCGACGCGCTGCCCCAGGCGGTGCTGGCGGATGCGGTGCGCGATCTCGACAGCGACGACGTGGTCGACCTGGTCGAGGATCTCGATGCGGCCCAGCAGACCGCGATCCTTGACGTTCTGGAGGCGCCGGACCGGGTCGCGGTCGAGCAGTCGCTGCAATACCCGGAGTATTCCGCCGGGCGCCTGATGCAGCGCGAGTTGGTCAAGGCGCCGGAGCATTGGACCGTGGGCGAGACCATCGACCATATCCGGGCCGAGGACGACCTGCCGGAGCAGTTCTACCACGTGATCCTGATCGACCCACGGATGCGGCCCACGGGCTATGTCACCCTGGGCCGGATCATGGGCGCGCACCGGGATGTGCCGCTGCAGGACCTGACCGAGGACAGTTTCCGCAAGATCCCCGTGACCCAGCCCGAGAGCGAGGTCGCCTATGCGTTCAACCAGTACCACCTGATTTCCGCGCCGGTGGTGGATGAAAACGAGCGTCTGGTCGGCGTGATCACCATCGACGATGCCATGGTGGTGCTCGACGAGGAGCATAACGAGGACATTCTGCGCCTGGCCGGGGTGGGCGACGAGTCCGTCTCCGACAGCACCTGGGAGATCACCAGGCAGCGCTTTCCCTGGCTGGGGGTGAACCTGGCCACGGCGATCATCGCGTCGCTGGTCATCTCGCTCTTCGAAGAGGTGTTGACCCAGGTCGTGGCGCTGGCCGTGCTGATGCCCATCGTGGCCTCCATGGGCGGGAATGCGGGCACGCAGTCCCTGACCGTGGCGGTGCGGGCGATCGCGACCAAGGACCTGACCGGCTCGAACGCCTGGCGGGTGCTGCGGCGCGAGGTGACGGCGAGCCTGCTCAACGGCGCGGTGTTTGCGGTGATCATGGGGGCCGTCAGCCTGGTGTGGTTCGGCACGCCGGTCCTGGCCGGGTTGATCGCGGTGGCGATGGTGATCAACCTCGGGGTGGCGGGGTTTGCCGGGCTGCTCATTCCGCTGGCCCTCGACAAGTTGAAGATCGACCCCGCGCTGGCCTCGGGCACCTTCGTGACCACGGTGACGGATGTCGTGGGTTTCTTCGTGTTCCTCGGGCTGGCCTCGATGATCCTGCTATGACGGCGCTGGCCCTGGCCAAGGCGGAGGCCCGCAAGACCGGCTTTGCCCGGCGCAAGGTGGCGTTCGACGCGGATCGGGCGGCGGGGTTTGCCGGTTTGGCGGCGGCGACCGAGGTGCTGTGCGACCTGCTGGCGGGGCGGGCAGGGCCGGTGGCGGGCTACATGCCGATCCGGACGGAGATTTCGCCCCTGCCGGCCATGACCCGGTTGGCGGCGGCGCGCGAGATCGGCGTTCCGGTGATCGCGGCAATGGGCATGCCGCTGGATTTTCATCGCTGGACCCCCGGGGCGGAGATGGTGGCGGGGCCTTTCGGCGCGCAGGTGCCCCGCGCCGCGCAGCCCATGGTGCCCGAGGTGGTGATCGTGCCGCTGGTGGCGTTCGATGCCACGGGTGGGCGGCTGGGCTATGGCGGGGGATTCTATGACCGGACGCTGGCGAAACTGCGCAGCACGGGGCCGGTGCTGGCCCTCGGGCTGGCCTATGCCGCGCAGCAGACGGATGCCCCCTTGCCGGTGGAGGCCACGGACATCCCGCTCGACGGGGTCGTGACCGAGGCGGGGGCGCTGGTCTTCGACGGGCTGCGCCATTAGGGCGCTTGCACGCTGCTGCCGCGCGGCATAACGCTGGGCCACATGCGTATCCTGTTTCTTGGCGATGTGATGGGCCGGGCCGGTCGGGCGGCGGTGGCGGAGACCCTGCCGCGAATGAAGGCGGCGTGGAAGATCGATTTCGCGGTGGTCAATGGCGAGAACGCCTCCAACGGGGCGGGCCTGACGCCGGATCACGCCAAGGGGCTGCTGGAGGCGGGGGCCGATTGCGTCACCCTGGGCGATCATGCCTTCGACCAGAAGGACATGCTGCAATTCATCGAGCGGGAGCCGCGGATCCTGCGGCCGTTGAACTACGCCAAGGACGCACCGGGCAAGGGGCACCGGGTCTATACCGCGCCGGGCGGGCGCAAGATCCTGGTGGCGCAGGCGCTGGGCCAGGTGTTCATGAAGCGGCCCTTCGACGATCCGTTCTCGGCGCTCGACACGGTGCTGCGGACCAACACGCTGGGCGGGCTGGTGCAGGCCGCACTGGTCGACATTCATTGCGAGGCCACCTCCGAGAAGATGGGGGTGGGGCATTTCTGCGACGGGCGCGCGTCGGTCGTGGTGGGCACGCACACCCATATCCCCACGGCGGATGCGCAGATCCTGCCCCGGGGCACCGCGTTTCAGGCCGATGCGGGGATGTGCGGCGATTACAACTCGATCATCGGGATGGACCCGGCCGAGCCCTTGCGGCGCTTCGTGACGGGCATGCCCAAGGGACGGTTCACGCCCGCGATGGGGGCGGCGACGCTCTCGGGGTTGTATGTCGAGACCGATGACCGAACCGGCAAGGCAGTCCGGGTCGAGATGGTGCGCCAGGGCGGGCGGCTCGCACCGGCGGGCCCGGCGCCCTTGCCGGACGCGCCGTGAAAACCCGGCTCTGGCTGACGGCGATCCTGGTGGTGCTGGGCGCGGGCTGGGGCATCACCCAACCCCTGAGCAAGATCGCCACGTCGAGCGGGCACGGCCCCTTCGGCCTGGTGTTCTGGCAGTTGGCCATCGGGGCGCTGGTGCTGGGGGCGGTAACCTTCGCGCGGGGCAAGGGGCTGCCCCTGGGGGCGGCGCAGATGCGGCTTTACGTCGTGATCGCGCTGATCGGGACGGTCATTCCCAATGCGGCGTCCTACGCGGCGCTGGCAAAGCTGCCCTCGGGGATCCTGTCATTGTTGCTGTCGCTGGTGCCGATGCTGGCCTTTCCCATCGCGCTGGCGCTGGGGCTCGACCGGCCATCGCTGGCGCGGCTGGCGGGGCTGGCGCTGGGTCTTGGGGGCGTGGCGCTGATCGTGCTGCCGGGCACGGCGCTGCCGGAGCCGGGGCAGCTGTGGTGGGTGCCTGTCGCGCTGATCGCGCCGCTTTTCTATGCGCTGGAGGGCAACGTGGTCGCGAAATGGGGGCGGCTGGGGCTCGACCCGGTGCAATTGCTGTTCGGGGCCTCGGTGGTCGGCACGGTCATCGCCCTGCCGCTGGCGCTGGGCAGCGGCCAGTGGATCGACCCGCGCCCGCCCTGGGGCGCGCCGGAGCTGGCGCTGATCGCTTCGGCGGTTGTCCATGGCATCGTCTACAGCAGCTATGTCTGGCTGGTGGGGCGCGCCGGGCCGGTCTTTGCGGTGCAGGTAAGCTACCTCGTGACCGGTTTCGGGCTGGCCTGGGCCATGTGGCTGCTGGACGAGCGTTATGCGGGCGCGGTCTGGGGGGCGGCGGCACTGATGGCGCTGGGGCTGATGCTGGTCACGCCGCGGCCGAAATCAGCCCTTGCCCCCGCCGGTGCCGCTTCGCAGACTGGAGCGGCTGCCCGCGCTGCCCCGGCGCGGCGTAACGGAACCGACCCATGATCGATCTCGGCCTGACCAGTACCCAAGACGCGATCCTCGCGCTTTGCGTGGTGGGGGCGATGTTCGTGCTGTTCCTGCGCGAGATCTATCCGACCGAGGTGGTGGCGATCGGGGGGGCGACGCTGCTCCTGGCGCTGGGGGTGTTGCCTTATGCGGATGCGCTGGCGGTGCTGTCGAACCCGGCGCCCTGGACCATCGCGGCGATGTTCATCGTGATGGGGGCGCTGGTGCGTACCGGCGCGCTCGACTGGTTCACGTCGCTGGCCCAGGCCCGGGCAGAGGAGCGACCCAAGCTGTCGGTGGCGGTGCTGATTTCCTTTGTGGTGCTTTCCTCGGCGGTGGTGTCGAACACGCCCGTCGTGGTCGTGATGATCCCGGTTTTCGTGCAACTGAGCCAGACGCTGGGCATCAAGGCGTCGAAAATCCTGATCCCGCTGAGCTATGCCGCGATCATGGGGGGTACGCTGACCCTGATCGGGACGTCGACCAACCTGCTGGTGGACGGGGTGGCGCGGGCCAACGGGCTTGAGGCGTTCACCATGTTCGAGGTCACGCCCCTGGGCCTGATCGTGGTGGGTTGGGGGATGCTCTACCTGACGCTGCTGGGGCCGAAACTGCTGCCCAATCGGGACAGTATGGCGATGCTGTTGTCGAACAAGTCGAAGATGAAATTCTTCACCGAGGTGGCGATCCCGGAGGACAGCGCGCTGATCGACCGGCCCGTGCGGGAGGTGGAGTTGTTCAAGCGCGAGGGTGTGCGGCTGATCGATGTGCTGCGTGGCGATGCGTCCCTGCGGCGCGACCTGAGCGAGGTGACGTTGCAGGCGGGCGACCGGGTGGTGCTGCGCACGGAGATGGCGGAGCTTCTGAGCCTCAAGGCGGTCCGCTCGGTGGAGACTGCGCAGCCGCCGGAGTCGGCGGTGGACAAGCTGAGCTCGGTGCAGACCACGACCGTGGAGGCGCTGATCACGCCGGGCTGCGGGTTGGTGGGGCGGTCGCTCGGCCAGCTGCGTCTGCGGCGGCGTTACGGGGTCTATCCCCTGGCCGTGCATCGGCGGAACCAGAATATTGGGCGGCAGCTTGACGACCTGGTGGTGCGGGTGGGCGATACGCTGCTGCTGGAGGGCGCGCCGGCGGACATCCAGCGGCTGGCGGCGGATGTGGGCCTGGTGGATATCGCGCAGCCCTCGGCCCGGGCGTATCGCCGCAAGCATGCGCCGATTGCCCTTCTGGCGTTGATCGCGGTCGTGGGGCTGTCGGCGGCGGGGGTGGCGCCGATCCTGATGGCGGCGATCGTTGCGGTGGCGGTGGTGCTGCTGACGAGGTGCATCGACGCGGAGGAGGCGTTTTCCTTCATCGACGGGCGGCTTCTGGCGCTGATCTTTGCGATGCTGGCGGTGGGCGCGGCCCTCGATGCCTCGGGCGCCGTGGCGCTGATCGTGAACGCGGTCGCGCCCAGCCTGATGGCCTTGCCGCCGTTCTTCATCATCTGGGCGATCTACCTGCTGACCTCGGTTCTGACCGAACTGGTGTCGAACAATGCCGTGGCGGTGGTGGTCACGCCCATCGCCATCGGGCTGGCGACCGCGCTGGGCGTGGACCCGCGGCCCCTGGTGGTGGCGGTGATGATCGCGGCCTCGGCCAGTTTTGCCACCCCGATCGGGTACCAGACGAATACACTGGTCTTCGGCCCCGGCGGTTATCGATTCACGGATTTCATGCGGGTGGGCATTCCCCTGAATTTGAGTACAGGACTTATTGCCAGCGCGGTGATCCCGTTGATCTGGCCCCTTTAGCCAACTTGACACGAATGGCGCGAAACGCGCATGTCGACGTATTATTTTCCGGGAATTGGCCCCTGTACGTTTGATTTCAGGATTTTATTGATGTCATCACTTTCCGTGATTCTGGGCAAGGTGCGCACGATCGACGGCGATATCGCCGGGTTGAGATCGGCCGCCGAGACAGGGTTCGAGGTCGCCTTTTCCATCAACACCCTGACCGCGACCCCGTCGAAGCTCGCCGGTGTGCTGAACGATGCGCGCGATGTTCTGGGTTTTGCACTTGGCGTGATCGAGGACGCGGTGACCGGTTTCCTCGACCTGTTGGGTTTCGATGTGTTCGGGGCGATCAACGGGCTGCTATCGGACCTGCTGGCGCCGCTCGCACCGGTTCTGGACATCGTCGATCGACTTGAGGCGACGCTGGTCGCGGCGGTGCCCCCCTCGGGGATCTGCTGGGCGAGGCGCTGGACACGCTCGGGGCGGCGGCGAGAGCGCTGGGCAACCTGACGCGTTTCGGTGTCGATCTCTTCGATAACGTGATCGAGGGCGCCCAGGGCGAGGGCAACTTCCCGGAGCGGATCTTCGACGATCTGAGCGGGACCGATGGCGCGGATGCGATCTTCGGGTTGCGCGGGGTCGACCGGATCGACGGCGGCGACGGGAACGATCGGATCATCGGGTATGAAAGCGCCTTGTTCATTCTCGCACGCGCGGCCGGGGAGCCGTATATCGAGGACGAGGTGTTCGATCCGGAGGCGTTTCTCGCGGACAATGCGGAGGTGGGCCTTTCGGGGACGACCATCACGACGGACGAAGGCTCGATCCTGTTTGTCGGGGTCCATGACACGAGCGCGTTTGATGGCTTCCTCCTCTTGGGGTGAATGCCCCATCGGAAATTGACCATACAGACAGGTTTACAGATGATTTGAATTCAGTTTACCGTTTGAACGAGATTTCTATGAACCGTCCATCGTCAAATTCCATTCCGGGGAAACACCATGTCCTTTTTTCAGAACTATATCGATAATGCGGCCCTCATTGAGGGCGATCTGGCGACAATCCAGGATGTGACGGGCGATGTGGCCGATGCGCTGGAGGCGGTGGATGCTTTCCTCGGCATCCCGGCGCAGATTTCTTCGGCGCTCGATGCGGCAAACGATGCCCTGTCGATCCCGACAACCGTCATCAACGCGCTCAAGGCGCTGCCTTTCGGTATCGGAAGCGCAGTGTCCGCCTTTCAGACCGCATCGACAGGGTTGAAGACGACGATCACAACCACGCGCCAGACGATGGATAGGATCGACGACCGGCTGGAGCCGGTGCGCGACGCGGTGGAGGACGGAAGCGAGGCGGTATCGGTGGCCGTGACGACCGTGAGCCTGGCTGCGACCGCCTTCATCGTCGTGGAGGATGAGGCGGCCCGGTTGGAGGCGAGCCTGGGGGACCAGCAGTTCATCGGCGGCGACGTGTTCCGCCTGCCGACGCAGCTGGAGGATTTCAACACGGCGGTGGACGAGTACGAGGCGCTGCGAAACGAGGTGCTCGGCACCATCAGTGCGGTGGCCGCCCTGGCCGAGAACGCGGCGAATGCGATTGCCGACGCGATCCCGGATCTGAGCTTGGCCACCGGGTTGAAGGCCGCTCTAGAAACGGTGTTCGACCCGATCACCGACTTGCTGAACGATGTCGAGGACGCGCTCGACTTCAACATCGGCATCGGGTTCGTCAGCTTCAACGTGCTCGACGTTCTGAAATCCATCGGGGATTTTGCAGGGTTCATTGTGGACGCCGTCGAGGCCGCGGCGAATGCCGTCCTCGGTGTGATCGGGCTGAGCCTTGGCTCCATCGACGACGCGATCAATGGGTTGATTTCGGATCTGCTGGCACCGTTCAACCCGATCCAGCAGGCGATCGAGGACCTGAACGCGCAGTTCGACAGTCTGCTGGCCGAGCTGACCGCGCCGCTGAACGAGGCGGTGGGCGACCTGATCGATCTGACACGCGAGCTGCGCGATGCGGTGGATGTGGGCATCCTGTTCGACAACTCGATCGTCGGGGACGAGGCGCCCGATCTGGTGCGCTTCGCCGATGAGCTGCGCGGCGTGGACGGGCAGTCGGACGCGATATATGGCCTGTTGGGCCGCGACACGCTGATCGGCGGTGAGGATGATTTCGTCTTCGGCGGGCGCGGCGGCGACACGATCATCGCCGAGGGCGGCCGGATCGAGGCCTATGGCGGGGTCGGGCGCGACCGGATCACCGTGTCGGACGAGGTGCCGGGCGGGTCCTTCGTGGCCGATGGCGGCGCGGGCAACGACATCATGATCGGCGGCGATCTGGCGGATGTGTTCTTCGGCAACACCGGCAACGACATCATGGTCGGCAATGGCGGGGTGGACGCGTTCTACTTCGCGGGCGAGGTCGGCAATGACCGCATCTTTGGCCGGGACGCGATCCTGGACGACCTGTTCTACGTGGACTTCGCGCTGGTGGGCGGCGACGCGCTGACCGAGACGGAATTCCTGGAGGATTACGCCGAGGTGTCGCGCAACCGCACCACGGTGACCTTCGACGACGAGGCCGGGTCGGTGACCTTCTTCGGCGTCCGGGATGCGGCGGCGCTGTTCGACCAGTTCATCTTCACGGACACGGCGCTGGCCTGAGAACCGATTTCTGAGATGCGAAAGGCCCGGGAAGTCCCGGGCCTTTGTCTTTCTCTGCAAGCCGTTTTCAGAGTTGCGCCATGACCTCGTCGGAGGCTTCGAAATTGGCGGTGACGTTCTGGACGTCGTCGTCATCCTCCAGCGCGTCGAGCAGTTTCATCAGTTTCTGCATGCCTTCGAGGTCGAGCTCGGTGGTGGTGGTGGGGCGCCAGACGAGCTTGGTGCTCTCGCTCTCGCCCAGTTCGGCCTCAAGTGCTGTGGAGACCTCGTTCAGGTCGGTGTCGGCGCACCAGATGATGTGTCCGCTCTCGTCGCTTTCCACGTCCTCGGCGCCGGCCTCGATCGCGGCCATCATCACGGTGTCGGCATCGCCCGCTTCGGCCGGGTAGCTGACCTGGCCCTTGCGTTCGAACATGAAGCTCACGGAGCCGGTCTCGCCGAGGTTGCCGCCGTTCTTCGAGAAGGTCGAGCGCACGGTCGATGCGGTGCGGTTGCGGTTGTCGGTCATCGCCTCGACGATCACCGCGACGCCGCCGGGGCCGTAGCCCTCATAGCGGATCTCGTCATAGTTCTCGCCCTCGCCGCCGAGGGATTTCTTGATCGCGCGTTCGATCACGTCCTTGGGGACCGATTGCGACTTGGCCTCCTTCACCGCGAGGCGCAGGCGGGGGTTCTTGTCGGGGTCCGGATCGCCCATCTTCGCGGCGACGGTGATCTCCTTGGACAGTTTCGAGAACAGCTTGGCGCGCAGCTTGTCCTGGCGCCCCTTGCGGTGCTGGATATTGGCCCATTTGGAGTGGCCTGCCATGGGTGCCTCATGTCTGGTTGGGTGCGGTTTGCGCGCGGTTATAGGGGCTGGCCGGGAAGCGGGCAAGGCTTGGCGCGCGGGTGGGTTGCCGCCGCAGGGCGTTGGGGTAGGGTGCGGGGATGACCTCGGACCAGATCCTCTTGTTCAGCCTGTTCGGTCTGGTGTTTGCCTTCCTGCTCTGGGGGCGGATCCGGTATGACGTGGTGGCCTTCAGCGCACTGTTGCTGGGCGTGGTTCTGGGCGTGGTGCCGACGGAGGCCGCGTTTTCCGGGTTCGGCCATCCCGCGACGCTGGTGGTGGCGCTGGTGCTGGTGGTGTCGGCGGGGCTGGTGCGGTCCGGCGCGGTGTTGCTGATCACGCGGACGCTGGTGGATGCGACGCGCGGGTTGGCGGCGCATATCGCGATCATGGGGGCGGTGGGCGCGGTTCTGTCGGCGTTCATGAACAACGTGGCGGCGCTGGCTTTGTTGATGCCGGTGGATATCGCGACCGCGCGCAAGGCGGGGCGGGTCGCGGGGCTGAGCCTGATGCCGCTGAGTTTCGCGACGATCCTAGGCGGGATGGTAACGCTGATCGGTACGCCGCCCAACATCATCATCGCCGCGATCCGCGAGGAAGCGGTGGGCGCGCCCTTCGCCATGTTCGATTTTGCACCCGTGGGCGGGGTGGCGGCCATCGCCGGGCTGGCCTTCGTGGCGCTGGTGGGATGGCGGCTGATCCCCAGCCGGGAGGGGGCGACGGTTTCGGGCGGCGGTCTGGAGCAATTCGCGGACTATATCGCCGAGTTGACCGTGCCGGAGGAGAGCGCGCTGATCGGGGCCCCCCTGAGCGATGTCTATCCCGAAGCGGAGCGGGCGGACGTGGCCCTGCTGGGCGTGATCCGGAATGGCAAGCGGCGGTTCGCGGCGCGGCATCTCAAGCTCGCGGCGGGCGATGCGCTGGTGCTGGAGGCGCAGCCCGAGGCGCTGGACGAGTTCCGCACGGCGCTGAAGCTGGATTTCTCTGACGCGCGACGGTTGGAGGATTTGCAGGCGGATGGCAGCGGCGTCAGTTTCGTCGAGGCCGTGGTGCCCGATACCGCCCGGATCGTGGGGCGCAGTGCCGAGGCCATCGGCCTGGCCTGGCGGCGACGGACCGTTCTGATGGGGATTGCGCGGCAGGGCACGCGGATTTCGCGGCAGGTGCGCAAGACCGAAGTGGCACCGGGGGATATCCTGCTGCTGCTGGTGCCCAGCGAGGCGAAGGACGAGGTTCTCGACTGGCTCGGGGTTCTGCCGCTGGCGGATCGGGGCGTGCGGGTGACGCAAGGGGCCAAGACCTGGGCTGCGATCGGCATATTCGCGGCGGCGGTTGCGGTGGCGGCGCTCGGGCTGGTCTATCTGCCCGTGGCGCTGGGGATCGTGGCGATGGCCTATGTGCTGTTGCGGATTCTGCCCGTGGCGGAGCTTTACACCCATATCGAGTGGCCGGTCGTGGTGCTTCTGGGCTCGATGATCCCGCTGGGGGCGGCCCTAGAAAGCTCTGGCGGTACCGAGTTGCTGGCGGGGGCTTTGCTGGGGTTGACCGAGGGATTGCCGGCCTGGGCGGTGCTGACCGTGCTGATGGTGGTGACGATGACCCTTTCGGATGTGCTCAACAACACCGCGACGACCATCGTGGCGGCCCCGGTGGGGATCGAGATGGCAAGAGTGCTGGGCGCGTCGCCCGACCCGTTCCTGATGGCGGTGGCGGTGGCGGCCTCGGCAGCGTTCCTGACGCCCATCGGGCACAAGAACAACACGCTGATCCTGGGGCCCGGGGGGTACGGGTTCGGGGATTACTGGCGGATGGGGTTGCCCCTGGAGGTGTTGATCATCGCCGTGTCGATCCCGACGATCCTGGTGGTCTGGCCGCTTTAGGAGGGCCTCGGGATGCTGTGCTGCCCAGGGGAGCGCTCGGGTCCATGTGTCGGAGCCACCGGGCGGGTCGGTTTCGCGCTTGCGCCCGTCTTGCGCGCGCGGCAGGAGCGGGGGAAACGGATGCGGAGGGTTTGCGATGCGGTATGACGCGGTGGTGTTCGACCTGGACGGGACGCTGGTCGACAGTGCGCCGGACATGGCGCGGGCGATCAACGGCGTGTTGGCGACAAGGGGGCGGCGCGCGCTGAGTCTGGCGGAGGTGATCTCCTTCATCGGGTCGGGCGCACGGATCCTGGTGCAGCGCAGCCTGCGCGCCACGGGCGGGATCGAGGGCGAAGACGACGCGCTGGCCGAGTTCCTGCGCCGCTACGAGACCGGGGTGGATCACGAGACGGCGGTCTATACGGGGGTGATGGAGATGCTGGGGGCGTTGCGGGCGGCCGGTTTGCCGATGGCGCTGTGCACCAACAAGCCCGAAGCCCCGGCGCGGGATCTGTCGGCGCGGCTCGGGCTGGGGGGGTTCTTCCCGGTGATCGTGGGTGGTGACACCCTGCCGGTGCTGAAGCCCGATCCGGCGCCCTTGCACCATGCGATCACGGGGCTGAGCGCCGATCCGGCGCGGACGCTCTATGTCGGGGACAGCGAGACGGACTACAAAACCGCGCGGGCCGCACAGGTGGATTTCGCCTTTGTCGAGGGCGGGTACCAGAGCCGCCCGATCCCGGATTTCGCACCGACCCATCGGCTGGCGCGTCCTGCGCTGGTGGGCGACCTGGTTCTGTCCGGGGTCGTTACGCGCTGATCTCTACCGGGTCCTGAACGAGGCTGACGGGCAGGCCGGTTGCGATCGAGCGCTGGGCGGCGAGGCCCATTTCGACGGCGCGCCAGCCATCTTCGGCGGTGACCTCGGGGGTTGTCCGCTGACCCCAGAGCAGGTCCAGAAATGCGCGGTGCTGGTAGAACGTCGCGCCGTTGTGGTCGCCCGCGGCCAGCAGGGTCGGGTCGACGGGGATCTCGCGCAGCTCGGGGCGTTGCGGGGCGCGGGGGCTCAGTTCCAGCAGCGGTGTCGGCGGCGCGCCGAGATCCGCGGGCCAGAACCGGCCCGGGCCGGGCACGCGGGCCTCGATCTTGCCCGCGGGGCCCACGGCGCTGAGCTCTTCCTGGTAGCGCGCGCCCTCGGCATACATGCACAGCTCCAACATGGCGCGGGCGCCACTGTCGAATTCGCAGATCGCGTAGCCGGCATCGAGGATGTCGGGGCGCGCGCCGTCGTAGCACTCGTCGGCATGGTTCAGGGGGGGCGTGGCACTGGCCAGGATGCGGGTCGGCTCCGCCCCGAGAGCGAGGCGCATCAGGTCGAAGAAGTGGCAGCATTTCTCGACAAAGGTGCCGCCGGTGTAGCGGTTGAAGCGGTTCCAGTCGCCGACCTTGGCCAGGAAGGGGAAGCGGTGTTCGCGGATGGTGAGCATCCGCACGCCGCCCGTTGCGGCCTGCAGCTGGTCGAGGAAGGCCGCGATCGGGGGCATGTAGCGGTATTCCATCGCCACCCAGATCGGCGCGGGATAGGCCGCCACCAGCGCCTTGAGCCGCGGCAGGTCCGCGGGGTCCGTATAGAGCGGTTTTTCCACCAGCAGCGGCAGGGGCCGGGTCGCGGCGATCTCGGCGAGCTGCTCCATATGGCGGAAATTGGGGCTGGCGATGACCAGCGCATCGAGCGCCGGCATCGCCAGCATCTCGGCCAGGCTCGATGCGCGCACCGCGCCGGGGGCCAGCGCAAGGGCGGCGGCGGCCATCGTGTCATCGGGATCGAACAGCGCGGTGGCCTGCGCGCCGGGCAGCAGGGCGAGGTTGCGCAGGTGTTCCTGGCCCATCATGCCGGCCCCGATCAGGCCGTATGTCTTGGTGTCTGTCATTGGGATGCGGTCTCACTCAGGCGCTGGACATAATGGGCGCGCGTCCCGTCGAACCAGGTGCGCGAATATTCGATGGCGGGGCCGGGGCCGGCCCAGGCGAAGCGTTCCACGAAGCCCGCCATGGTGTCGGGGGGGGCCAGTTGCGGCGGGGTCCAGGCGGGAAACGGAGCCAGCCGGACGCGGTCCTCGGCCCGCTGGATCGTGAGCCCGAGCCGGGCGGTGTAGCTGCGATAGAGCGATTCGGAGAGGGGGCCTTCGGCGAGACTCCCGGCGCTGGCATCGAGCCAGATCTCTTCCACCGCGACGGGCTGGTCGTCCAGCGCGCGCAGCCGTCGGAACCGGGTGGCGGCGGGGGCGCGACCGAACGCGGGCAGGTCGGCGGGCTTGTCCATCAGCGCGCGGTCGAGCATTTCGGCCCGGGGCAGGCCGCCGCCCGAGCGCCGTTCGAGCCGGAACATGGCATAGACCCCCGCCGCCGGGCCGCCCTTGCGCACGTAATTGCCCGAGCCCTGCACCCGGTGGAGCAGGCCCTGTTCTGTCAGGTGCGCCAGCGCCTTGCGCAGGGTGCCGACGGAGGTGCCCATCTGCACCGCCAGATCCCGCTCGGGTGGCAGACGCGCGCCTTCGGCCAGCCGCCCGGCGGTGATGTCGCGGATCAGGACTTCGCTGATCTGCATGTGTTTGGGGAGGGCGGAGAGGGGCGGCATGGGGCGAGGGTGTCACGATGGCAAATAATTGATACAGGATTGATCTACATCATGGCGGGTGCTACGCAAAGGGAAATCGCACTTCGTTCGGAGCCTCCCCCATGACCGTCGTTCCCGTCACATCCGCCGATCTCGATGCTGCCGAGGTGTCCTGGTTCGCGGCCTTGTGTTCGGATGATTACCGGTTTCTCGGGGTGCCGGAGGGGGATTTGCGGTCGTCCTGGGCCCATTGTTCGGAGATCGTCAAGACCGCGGAGCGGCTGGGCTTTCGCAATATCCTGTGCCCGTCCTCCTACCAGGTGGGGCAGGATACGCTGAGCTTCGTGGCGGGGTGTGCGCCGATCACGGATCGGATCAACCTGCTGGCGGCCGTGCGCTGCGGCGAGATGCAGCCGATCATGCTGGCGCGGACCATCGCGACGCTGGATCACATGCTGCAGGGGCGGCTGACGGTCAACATCATCAGCTCGGACTTCCCCGGCCAGAAGGAGCCGAGCCCCTATCGCTATCAGCGCTCCCGCGAGGTGGTGGAGATCCTGAAACAGGCCTGGACACGGGACGAGATCAACCACGAGGGCGAGGTTTACCAGTTCAAGGGGCTGACCACGGACCCGGCCAAGCCGTACCAGACCGGCGGGCCGCTGTTGTATTTCGGGGGGTATTCGCCGGATGCGCTGGATCTGTGTGCCGAGCATTGCGATGTCTACCTGATGTGGCCGGAGCCCAAGGACCAGATCAAGGGCCGGATGGAGGCGGTGCATGCCCGCGCGGCCGAGAAGGGTCGGACGCTCGATTACGGGTTGCGGGTGCACATGATCGTGCGGGACACCGAGGCCGAGGCCAAGGAATATGCCGAGCACATCACCTCGAAGCTCGACGACGACTATGGCCGTGCCATCCGGGAGCGGGCGCTGGACGCCGGATCGCTGGGCGTGTCGCACCAGGCCAAGAATCGCGATATCGCGGACGAATACGGCTATGTCGAGCCGCATCTGTGGACCGGGATCGGGCGGGCGCGCTCGGGCTGCGGGGCAGCACTCGTCGGGTCCGCCGACCAGGTCCTGTCGGAGATCGAGGCCTATCAGAAGATGGGTATTCGCGCCTTCATCTTCTCGGGCTACCCCCACCTGGAGGAAGCCACGCATTTCGGGCGCCTCGTGCTGCCGCATCTGAAAACCTGTTCCCTGCCGGAGGCTTATGGGCGTGTGCCCGCCAGCCCGCCGGCCACACCCCTTGCTGCCGGAGAGCGCCGTTGATGGATCGCACCCAACTCACCCCCGACCTGAGCCTGAGCCGGATCGTTTACGGCATGTGGCGGCTGGACGAGGATGCCGACACCTCGCCCGCCCATATCCAGGCCAAGATCGAGGCGTGTCTGGCCCAGGGCATCACGACGCTGGACCAGGCGGATATCTATGGTGGGTACATGGCCGAAGAGCTGCTCGGCGCGGCCTTCAAGGCCGCCCCGGACCTGCGGGCCAAGTGCGAGATCGTGACGAAATGCGATATCGTGGCCCCCGTCGGGCGCTATGCCAGTGCAAAGGTGAAGCATTACGACACGTCGCGGGCGCATATCGAGGCCTCGGTCGACCATTCCCTGCGACTGATGAACATCGAGCGGATCGACCTGCTGCTGATCCACCGCCCGGACCCGATGATGGACGCGGGCGAGACCGGCGCGGCGCTGGACGGGCTCGTGGCCTCGGGCAAGGTCGGCGCGGTGGGCGTGTCCAATTTCAAGCTGCACGACTGGACGCTTTTGCAGTCGGCGATGGAGACGCCGCTCGTCACCAACCAGATCGAGATCAGCCTGACCGCCAATGCGGCCTTCACCAACGGCGATATCGCCTTCCTGCAGGAGCGGGGCATCGCGCCCATGGCCTGGTCGCCTTTGGGCGGTGGCAGCCTGATGACCGGGGATCACGCCGCGGGCAAGGCGCTGGATGCGGTGGCGCGCGCCCAGGGGGTGGACCGCGCGGCGGTGGCGGTGGCCTGGCTGCTGGCGCATCCGGCGGGAATTGTGCCGGTGATGGGGACGAACAGGCTTGACCGCATCGCTGCCTTTTCCGATGCGTTGAAAGTGGAGATGGACCGCGAGACCTGGTTCGCCCTATACGAGGCGGCCAACGGGGCGGAGGTTCCCTGACATGGCAGATGGAGCAGCCCCGAAGATGACCGATACACCCCGCCTTGCGCCCTTTACCCCCGGACCGGACACAGCGCGCGAGTTCCGAAACGCGATGGGTCGGTTTCCCACCGGCGTGACCGTGGTGACCGTGCAGGGGCCGAAGGGGCCGATGGGGATCACCGCCAACAGTTTTTCCAGCGTGTCGATCGACCCGCCGCTGCTGCTGTGGTGTCCGGCCAAATATTCCAGCCGGTTCGAGACGTTCGCGACAGCGCCCCGCTTTGCCATCCACATCCTCGGGCAGGGCCAGATGGATGTTGCGCGGGGCTTTGCCCAGAGGGCCGATGCGTTCGAAGGGCTGGCGCTGGATCCATGCCCGCATGCGGTGCCGCTCCTGGCCGATTGTTTGGCGCGGTTCGAGTGCAAGACCGTGCAGACACATGATGCGGGCGATCACATGATCGTGGTCGGCGAGGTGATCGAGGCAGGCTACCGGGACGGTGAGGCGCTGGTCTTCAGCGAGGGCATGTTCGGACGGTTCGTCGGTCACTGACCGGGTTTCTCGCGGAGACGGGGGCGCGCAACGATCCCCGCCCGCGCCATGGGAGGAGGACGCGCCATGGGCGCATTGCTGGCGGTGCTTGCACCGTTCCGGATCGTCAACGAGGCCCTCTTCAAGGTCGGGCGCGGGCTTGGCGTGATCTGCGTGGCGGCCATGGTCGTGGCGATCCTGATCCAGGTGTTCTTCCGATATGTTCTGAACAATGCGCTGCCCTGGCCGGACGAGGCCGCGCGGTTTGCCATGCTGTGGATGACCGGGTTGATGGCGCCGACGGCGTTCCGGCGCGGCGGCTTCGTGGCCATCGACATGGTGGTGCGGCTGCTGCCGGTGCGTCTGGGCGCGTTGCTGTCGCTGTTCTTGTTGTTCGTGATGCTGCTGGTGCTGGTCATCGCGGCGCAGATCGGCTGGTCCGAGGTCACGGGCTTTGGCGGGCGGTTCGCCACTGCTTCGCTCTACCTGCCGACGAACCTGAGTTTCACCGAATGGTTCCGGGTGCCGCGGAGCTGGATGATGGCCTCCCTGCTGGTGGGGATCATCATGATGATCTCGGCCAATATCGAGCTCATCCTGCGGGCCGTGATTTCCCTTCTGGGCGGTGCGGAGAATTTGCCGGAGATCCCCGGCACCGAAACCATAGGGGCCGAATGACATGCTGATCTGGTTCCTGCCGCTGTTCCTGCTGTTCCTGATGATCGGCTTGCCGGTCTTTTTCGGCCTGCTTGCAGCCCCCGGTCTGCTGCTGTGGCTGAACGGGCAGGAGCGGGACATCACCCTGCTTTATCGGAATGTCTATAACGGGATGGACAGCTTTCCGCTGATGGCGATCCCGTTCTTCATGCTGGCAGGCGAGTTGATGAACCGGGGCGGGATCACGTTGCGGCTGGTGGAGTTTGCCCAGGCCCTGATGGGGCATTTCCGGGGCGGACTGGCCCATGTGAACATCCTCAGCTCGATGCTGTTCGCGGGGCTCTCGGGCTCTGCGGTGGCGGACACCTCGGCGCTGGGCTCGATGTTGATCCCGGCGATGGAGAAGCAGGGCTATACCCGCCGGTTTGCCGCCGCGATCACCGCCGCAAGCTCGGTGATTGGGCCGATCATCCCGCCCTCGGGGATCATGATCATCTATGCCTATGTGATGGGGGAGAGCGTCGCGGCCCTGTTTTTGGCAGGGATCGTGCCCGGTATCCTCGTGGGTGTCGGCCTGATGGGGGTCGTGAAACTGATGGCGGACAAGTACGACTTCCCCGTCGCATCGGCCAAGACAACCTGGGGCCAGCGGGGGCAGGCCAGCCTGAAGGCGTTCTTCCCGCTGATGACGCCGGTGATCATCCTGGGCGGTATCCTCGCGGGGGTGTTCACCCCGACCGAGGCTGCGGCGGTGGCGGTGGCCTATGCGCTGATCATCGGGTTCTTCGTGATGCGGACGCTGAAGGTCTCGGACCTGCCGGATATCCTGGGTCGCGCCGGGATCACGTCGGCGGTGGTGCTGCTCCTGGTGGGGGCGGCGATGGCGTTCAAGACGGTGGTGAGCCTGTCCTACGCGCCGCAGATCATGGCGGATTTCATGCTGAGCCTGTCGGAGAACCCGCTGATCCTGCTGTTGCTGATCAACCTGTTGCTGTTCGTGGTGGGAATGTTCCTCGATGCGGGGCCGGCGATCATCATCCTCGGCCCGATCCTCGGCCCGATCTTCGTCGATCTGGGGGTCGATCCGATCCATTTCGCAATCATCATGTCCGTGAACCTGACCGTGGGGCTGGCCACGCCGCCCATGGGGCTTGTCCTGTTCGTGGCAAGCTCGGTCTCGGGCGAACGGGTCGAGCGCATCGCCAAGGCGATCCTGCCCTTCCTGGCGGTGGAGATCCTGGTGATCTTCCTGATCACCTATTTCCCCGCGATTTCCATGACCATTCCGCGGCTCACCGGCTTTGCGCAGTGAGGTGCGGGCGGCCGAAACAGACAAAGACCAACTGAGGAGGAACGAAATGTTCAAAACCACCCTGAAGGCGCTTCTGGCCGGAGCGATGCTCCTGTCCGCGCCGCTGGCGGCCACGGCGCAGGAATATACCCTGCGCGCCACCGCCAATTCCAACGAGAACGACGAGGATTACGACGGGCTCGTGGTGTTCAAGAACTACGTCGAGAGCGCGTCGAACGGGGCCATCGCGGTGGAGCTGTTCATCGGCACGCAGCTGTGTTCGAACGGGGCGGAGTGCCTGCAAGGGGTCGCCGACGGGTCGATCGACATCTATATCTCGACCTCCGGCGGTGCGTCGGGGATTTTTCCCTATGTTCAGGTGCTTGACCTGCCCTACCTGATGGCGGACGACCGGATCGCCGAGGCGGTTCTGGCGGGCGATTTCACCCGCAAGGTGCGCGAGATGGCGCTGGAGGATTCCGGCGGGATGATCCGGCTGATGACCATCGGCAATACCGGCGGCTGGCGCAACTTCGCCAACACCCAGCGCCGGATCGCGGCACCCTCGGACATGGAGGGGCTGAAGATCCGCACCGTGGTGGCCGATCTGCCGCAGGAACTGGTGCGCGTGCTGGGCGCCGCGCCCACCCCGATCCCGTGGCCGGAGCTGTTCACCTCGCTGCAGACCGGCGTGGTCGAGGGGTCCAAGAACGGCATCACCGATATCATGGGGATGAAATTCCCCGATGCGGGTCTGCAATACCTGACCCTGGACGGGCACGCCTATATGGGTGCGCTGTGGTGGATGAACAACGAGCGGTTCCTGTCCATGCCGGAGGATCTGCGCAGGGTCGTGGTGGATGGGTTCTACGCGTTGCAGCAGGCGACCTTTGCCTCGCCCAAGCGCAAGTCGATCCCGGCCTATGAGGAGTTCGTCGCCGGGGGCGGGGACCTTTATGTGCCCACGCCCGAAGAGAAGGCGGCATTCAAGGAGGCCGCGGCCCCAGTGTTTGACTGGTTCAAGGCCAATGTCGGGCGCGGGGAAGAGGTGTTCAACGCGTTGAACGAGGCCGTTGCCGAGGCCGAGGCCGAGGTCAACGCGGCGCGCGACGCCGACTTGAATTGAAGCCGGTCAAGGGTTTGCGGGGGGCGCGCCACGGGTGCGCCCCTTCGGCGTTATCCTGTATCTGCCGGGAATGTTTGTCTTTGCGCTCGGGCGCCCGGTTTCGTACTGTTGCGCCATGGCGGAGGAGATAAGAGCCCTGATGTCCGGATTAGGCCAGCGCGCCCGTGTCGTGGCCTTTGCCCTTGTCGCCGGGATCGCCCGGCTCTGCGGTAAGCCCGAGGTCGACAAAACCCTGCGCGATCTTCCCGCCCACAAGCAACGCCGCGTGACCGTTCTGGCCCTGTCGGGACTGTTGATGACGAGCCTTCTGGCGGCGCAGTTCGGCTGGATCGGGATGCTGGTGTTTTTCATGGCTGTGGTGCTGATTATAAACTGAGTTTTCGGTACACCATTGCATGCGATTGAAAACATTCGAAAAAATTTTTGACTTTTGAGATCTATCCTCCATCTCGCTGCGTATAGACAGCATGACCAACAGGAGGACGACATGGACTTCGGACTTGGAATACTGACTTTCGGAACTTTGGGCTTTGTGGTGGCTTTCGGCTATATCAGTGCACGGGCCACGGAAAAGCTGCGCCAGCAGGGGGGACCGAAATCGTCCCTGTCGGCGGACGGAATTGCCGAGCGCATGGCCGCGCGCGGCGCGAAGTGATCATCGACCCCGCCCGGTTCGGGCAGGCGAAGTTGAGGGGGGCAGGCCGTGGGTCTGCCCTTTTTCATGGGCGCGGGGCTCAGGTCTGCGCGAGCGAGGCGATCTGGGCGACGATGTAGTCCTTGACCTCCTGCGCGGGCGCGAAGGTGCTGGCGCCAAGGCCGCCAGCGCCATCGGAGCTGTAATACACTTCGGTAAAGCCGTGTTCCGCGATGGTTGCGGCGATCGCGTCGACCGCGCGGTCAATCAGCGCCTGAACCTTCGGGGTGAGTGCCGCATAGCCCATGCCGTGACTGCCGGTGGGGATGCCGCCCGCCCGGGGCGGGGTTTCGCATTGCCAGGGTCGCAGGACGCCGTTGCCCGCCCCGGGAGCGCAGGCGCCGGGCGGGCGTGCCCCGGCGGCATGGTCGTGGAAGTCGAGAAACTGCTCCTCGTTGTCGTTGAAGATGAAGAACGCGGACTTGTAGGCGTCCTGCACCACCATCCAGCCGCAATCGCCAGGTTTGCCAACGCCCTGGAACACGGAACCGATCACCTGCACTGCCATCGCGACCTCCCTAGCGAAATGGATACATCCAGACCTTGTAGTCATCCACAAGCGCGTGGGCCTGCGCCACTTGCTCGGGCGTCATCTTCTTGCGGACCTCTTCCTGACTGTCGGCGGCGTCCGGGTCGCCGCCGATCGCACTGAGCACATACCACATATAGGCGCGGACAAGGTCGGGCGCGGGCATGCCGAGGCCCATCTCGTAGTACCACCCGACCCCCGATTGCGCGCCCGCATGGCCCTTCATGGCAGAGCGCAGATACCACTCGAACGCACGGGTGTAGTCCTGCGCCACGCCCAGCCCGAGCGCATGCATCACGCCGATCAGTTCCTCGGCCTCGGCATTGCCGGACCGTGCGGCGGGCCAGAGCAGCGCCTTGGCCTCGGCGAAGCGGCCTTCCTCCATCAGGTCGCGGGCGGGTTCGAGATCGGCCAGGGTCGGGCTTGCAAGGGTCAACGAAACCGCCATGATCGCCCCATGAAGCGCGCGCTGCATATCCTCGCCTTTCTTTGTGCCGGGCCCGCGGTGGCGGAGGTGCCGCCGCCGCTGTCGCCTGCGGATTTCCACGCGTTCGACCCGGATCAGGCCCGGATCGGTCAGCTTCTGTTTTACGACAAGATCCTGTCGGGCAACAGGAACATCGCTTGCGGGACCTGTCACCACCATGACCACGCGGGCGGCGACGGGCTGAGCCTGGGGATCGGCGAGGGGGGCGTGGGTGTCGGGCCGGAGCGGACGGCAGGAACCGGCGCGGATCGTATCCGCAAGCGGATCCCGCGCAACGCCCCCGCCCTGTGGAACCTCGGGCACAAGGACATCCGGGTGCTGTTCCATGACGGGCGGCTTGAGGTGTCGGAGCTTTATGGAAATGGGTTCAACTCGCCTGCGCAGGAATGGCTGCCCACGGGGTTCGACCATATCCTTGCGGCGCAGGCGGTGCTGCCGTTGGTGGCGCAGTTCGAGATGGCGGGAAATCCCAAGGAGAACGAGATCGCCGGTGCGGTGCATGACCGGATCGACGCGGCCTGGCCGATCCTGGCCAAGCGGGTGCGGACGATCCCGGAATACGGCGCGATGTTCGTGGACGCGTTTGACCATGTCGAGACGCCCGAGCAGGTCACGATTGTCGAGATCGCTAATGCGCTGGCGGCGTTCATCGGCACGGAATGGGCCAATTACGACAGCCCGTTCGACGCCTACCTGGCCGGGGATGCGGGCGCGCTCGACGCAGCGGCGGCGCGAGGGATGGCGTTGTTCTACGGGGCGGCCGGGTGCGCGACGTGTCATTCCGGGCCCTTGCTGAGCGACCAGAAGTTTCATGCGCTGGGCCTGCCGGCCTTCGGCCCCGGGCGCACGCGGCAATGGGATCCGATCCCGCGTGACATGGGCCGGGTGGGGGAGAGCAACCGGCTGGAGGATGCCTACCGGTTCCGCACGCCGCCCCTGCGCAATGTCGCGCTGACCGGGCCCTACGGCCATAACGGGGCCTACCGGACGCTGGAGGGGATCGTGCGCCACCATCTCGACCCGGGTGGGATGGGGGCGGCCTGGAGACCGCAGGATGCGCAGCTGCCCGAGGCACCCTGGCTGGCCGAGATTGATTTCGTGATCCGGTCCGACCGGGCGGAGATGGCGCGGCAAGCGGCGGCGCGGGATATCGCGCCCGTCGCGCTGGACGATGCCCAGGTGGCGGATCTTGTGGCCTTCCTGCACGCGCTGACCGGGCGGACGGCGGAGGCGCGGCCCCTCGGGCGGCCGGAGACGGTGCCTTCGGGCCTGCCGGTTGACTGACCCGGCCCCCGTGGACAAGCCCGCCCGATAGTGGCAAGGGACCGGGCAAGGAGATACCCATGACCACCACCCGTTTCGCGCCGTCGCCCACCGGATACCTGCATGTGGGCAACCTGCGCACCGCCCTGTTCAACTACATGATCGCCCGCAAGGCCGGGGGCACCTTCATCCTGCGGATCGACGACACGGACCCGGAGCGGTCGAAGCCCGAATACGTCGACGCGATCCAGGAGGACCTGACCTGGCTCGGGCTGACCTGGGACCGGATCGAGTATCAGTCGAGACGCCTTGACCGCTATGCCGAGGCGGCGGATGCGCTGCGCGCGGCGGGCCGGTTCTACGAGGCGTTCGAGACGCCGACCGAGTTGGACCTCAAGCGCAAGAAGCAGCTGAACATGGGCAGGCCGCCGGTCTATGACCGCGCGGCCCTGGCCTTGTCGGAGGACGAGAAGGCGGCGTTGCGCGCCGAGCGGGGGCAGGGGGTTTGGCGGTTCAAGCTGGATCACGAACGGATCACCTGGACCGACGGCATCCTTGGCGACATCTCGATCGATGCGGCCTCGGTGTCGGACCCGGTGCTGATCCGGGGCGACGGGCAGGTGCTCTATACGATCGCGTCGGTGGTGGACGACACGGAGATGGGCGTGACCCATGTGGTGCGCGGCTCGGACCATGTGACGAACACCGCCACCCAGATCCAGATCATGGCGGCGCTCGGGCATGGGCACCCGGAGTTTGCCCATCACTCGCTGCTGACCGGGCCGCAGGGGGAGGCGCTCTCGAAGCGTCTCGGCACGCTGGCCCTGCGCGATCTGCGCGCCGAAGGTATTGAGCCGATGGCGCTCTTGAGCCTGATGGCGCGGCTTGGCTCGTCCCAGCCGGTGGAGGTGGCAGGCAGCCTTGAGGCGCTGATCGAGGGGTTCGATCTGAGCACCTTTGGGGCAGCACCGACCAAGTTCGACCGTGCGGACCTGTTCCCGCTGACCGCGCGGCTGTTGCACGCGACGCCGTTTGCGGAGGTCGCCGATGAAATCGCGGCCCTGGGCGTGCCCGCCGCGCAGGCGGAGCTCTTCTGGGAGGTGGCGCGGGCCAATATCACCACGCGCGCGGACCTTGCCGGATGGTGGCAGCTGTTCCGCGACGGTGGTGCGCCACTGGTGGCCGAGGAGGACCGGGCGTTTGTCGCCGACGCCTTCGCGCGCCTGCCCGAGCCGCCCTACGGGCCGGAGACATGGGGCGCCTGGACCGCCGAGGTGAAGGCGGCCTCGGGCCGCAAGGGCAAGGGGCTGTTCATGCCCCTGCGCAAGGCGGTCACAGGGTTGGAGCGCGGGCCGGAAATGGCCGATGTCATGCGGCTTCTGCAGAAAAAGCCGACGCTCTGAGACTGGTTCAACCTTGGGCCGAGGGGCGCAGCGCTTCAGGCGGTTGCACCTGGGCAAACAGGGAGCGCAGCGCACTGTCCACGAGGTCGCGATCCCGGGCGGGCAGGGGTTGTGCCCGGGGATAGATCGGCGCCGCCCGGTCGTTGAGGATGGGCGCATCCCAACCGTCGGTGGTGTCGAAAAACGCCTCGGCTCCCGCGCGCCCGAACTCCGCCAGGTAGCCGCCGATCACCGTGTCGAGGTAGCTCAACAAGATGGGGTGTCGCAGGCTGGGGGCCGTGGTGTGATGCGCACTGGCCTCGTAGAGATGCAGGGCGAGCGCGTCGGCATCTCTGACCTCCGACCCCGAAAGGCGCACCCGGTCATAGGCATGCTCCCGCGCGTCGAGGGCGGCCCAGTCCGCGCCCGGCACGGCGGCGACGAGCCCCGCGATCTCGCTGCCCGGGGCGCGCGTGACGGTCAGGAATGCAACCTCGCGGTGGCGCGAATGCCGCCAGTCCCGGCGCCAGCCGCGGACCCGGGCATGGCCCTGGACCGGGTAGCGATGGGTGCCGCGATGCACCAGCGAGCCGTAGCCGAAGAAATGCGGAGGGGTCATGGCGGGTTTCTGCGCAAAGGGCACCTGCGACAAGCTGTTCACGGTTATTCCATGTCGGGCACCCTTGACCCAGGAAGGTTCCGCAACATTTCCCGACAAGGGATAGTTGTACGGAGTGGTCATGTCCAATCTTGAAGATCGTAAGCTGGCGTTGTCGGAAAACCCTTACGCCGAGAAATACGCTGCGGCGCGGGCCTCGATCGAGGCGGAAAAGCGCAGCAAGGAAGCGTCGGGTTACGCCTGGATGTCGGCTGCGATGAATTACGGCGCGGCCGCCGAGGGGCCCGGCCGGTTCGGCAAGATCTCCTCCGGGGCGAAGTGGTTCTGCATCTGGTTCGCCATGATCGTGCCGAACCTTCTGTTCATCCGCGTCCTGCTCTGACGCGATTTTGGTGACTGCGCCGTCGGGGCGGTCACGGCACACGGATATGGCCGCTTGAGATCGGCACCGCCTGACCGCTGATCCGGATGGCGGTCAACGCGCCCGAAGCGACATCCGCCGAGAATCCGATTGAACTTCGCCGGCCCATGTCCTCGCCCTGTGTCAGTTTGAGACTCGTGGTGCCCTCGCCGAGCGCGCCGCTGGCCAACAGTTGGGCGGCGAGGATCGCGCTGGCCGATCCGGTGGCCGGATCCTCTGGGATGCCTGCCGTGGGCGAAAACATCCGCGCAGCGTACCCATCCTCCGCCGGGCAGTAGAGAAAGGCGCTGTCGACCGCGCAGGCCTCCATCAGCGCCGTCCAATGGGGCTCGATGGGCCGGGCGCGTGCCAGGGTCGCGCGATCCGGGACCGGCAGGTAGACAAAGCCCGGCCCGCCGATCCAGGCCGCGGGGCGATGGGCGCCGAACCCGACCTGGTCAAGGCCCACGGCGCGGGCGGCCAGCACCGGGTCCACGGGGCCGCCCAAGGGTTCGGGCAACACGGGCGCGGTGAACTCGGCCCGTTCGCCGGTGATCGTGACCGGGACAAGACCTGCTTCTTCCTCCAACACCAGCTTTGACAGACCGCGCTGGCCTGCCAGATGCAGCGCACAGCCGATGGTGGGATGCCCGGCAAAGGGGATCTCGTCCGTGGGAAAGAAGATCCGCACCCGTGCCGCATGGGCCGGATCGGCCGGGGCCATCACGAAGATCGTCTCCGACAGGTTGAACTCCCGCGCGATGGTCTGCATCTGCGCGGTGCTCAGCCCGCCCGCATCCTCGACGATCGCCAACGGATTGCCCGCGAAGGGCGTGTCGGTGAAGACGTCATAGACATGGAAGGGCAGCCGCATGCGTGTCCTCATCGTTCCTGCAATATTCCGGGGGCAGCGCCCCCCAAGGTCCGGGCGGGATCAGACCAACCGGCTGACCTCCTTGGCGGCGCGCACGAAATCGGCAAAGAGCGGGTGCGGCGCGAAGGGTTTGGATTTCAGCTCCGGGTGGAATTGCACGCCGATGAACCAGGGGTGATCCTTGACCTCGACGATCTCGGGCAAACGCCCGTCCGGGGACATGCCCGAGAAGATCAGCCCCTCGGCCTGCAACTGGTCGCGATACTGGATATCGACCTCGTAGCGATGGCGGTGCCGTTCCTCGATGGTGGTGCTGCCATAGATCTGCGCGACTTTCGAACCCTCGACCAGCTTCGCGGTATAGGCCCCGAGCCGCATGGTGCCGCCCTTGTCGTCATCGACCTTGCGTTCGACCTTGTGGTTGCCCTGCACCCATTCCTTGAGGTGATAGACCACCGGGGTGAAGCGGCGCTTGCCCGCCTCGTGGTCGAATTCCTCCGAGCCAGCATCGGTCAGGTCCGTCAGGTGCCGGGCGCTTTCGATCACCGCCATCTGCATGCCGAGGCAGATGCCGAGGTAGGGGATCTTGTGCTCGCGTGCGAATTGGGCGGCCTTGATCTTGCCCTCGGTGCCCCGTTCGCCAAAACCGCCGGGCACGAGGATCGCGTCGAACTTTTCCAGATGCGGGACCGGGTCCTCGCGCTCGAATATCTCGGCGTCGATCCATTCGGATTTCACCTTCACCCGGTTGGCCATGCCGCCATGGGTCAGCGCCTCGGCAATGGATTTATAGGCATCCTCGAGCTGGGTATACTTCCCGACGATGGCGACGTTCACTTCGCCTTCGGGGTTGTGGATCCGGTCGGCCACGTCGTGCCAGACCGTCAGGTCGGGCTTGGGCGCGGGCGAGATGCTGAAGGCGTCGAGCACGGCCTGGTCCAGGCCTTCGCGGTGATAGGCGAGGGGGGCTTCGTAGATCGATTTGAGGTCCTGCGCAGCGATCACGCTTTCGGGCCGGACGTTGCAGAAGAGTGCAAGCTTGTCGCGCTCCTTCTGTGGGATCGGTCCCTCGGAGCGGCAGACCAGCACATCGGGCGCGATGCCGATGGAGCGCAACTCCTTGACCGAGTGTTGGGTCGGCTTGGTCTTCAACTCGCCCGAGGCCGCGATATAGGGCAGCAGGGTGAGGTGCATGAAGATGCACTGGCCGCGGGGCTTGTCCTGGCCGAACTGGCGGATCGCCTCGAAGAAGGGCAGCCCTTCGATGTCGCCCACGGTGCCGCCGATCTCGCAGAGCATGAAATCGACCTCGTCCTCGCCGATCGAGATGAAGTCCTTGATCTCGTTGGTGACGTGGGGGATGACCTGGATCGTCTTGCCGAGGTAGTCGCCACGCCGTTCCTTTTCGAGAACATTCGAATAGATCCGGCCGGAGCTGACGGAATCGGTCCTGCGCGCGGCCACGCCGGTGAAGCGCTCGTAATGGCCGAGGTCCAGATCGGTCTCGGCGCCGTCATCGGTGACGAAGACTTCGCCATGCTCGAACGGGCTCATGGTGCCGGGATCGACGTTCAGATAGGGGTCGAGCTTGCGCAGGCGGACCGAGAAGCCGCGGGCCTGAAGGAGTGCGCCGAGGGCTGCCGAGGCCAGTCCCTTGCCCAGCGAAGAGACGACTCCGCCCGTGATGAATACAAAGCGTGCCATATGGGCCCGAGTCCCCCAAGTCCTGCCCCGTCAGCCGGGGTCTTCCGATGATTTTGCTGGAAAGGACGCGGGGGTTTCGCACCCCCGAACCCGTGTCTCCACGGGATTTGACCTATAGAAGATTCGCCCGAGTTTGGCAACCGGACCGCAATATCCTGCGGCCAGCGTTAACTTTTTCCCTAGGGATTGCGTTAGTCTGCCCGCGGCGGCAGCGCCGGTTGATCCGTTGCCGCCGGCGGCAGCAGATCGGACGCGGGCGGAAGCTGCTCGTTGCTCTCGACCGGGGGCGGGACAGGCTGGTCGGTCAGCCGGTCGAGCACCGAGGCGTTGTTCGAGTTCGCCGCGGCCAGAATTGTCAGGGTGATCGAGGTGCCAATGAACGCGACGGCGAGGATCCAGGTCATCTTGCCGAGGGCCGTCGCCGCGGACCGGCCGGTCATGGCCCCGCCGCCACCGCCGCCGCCCATGCCCAGGCCACCGCCTTCGGACCGCTGGAGCAGCACGACGCCGATCAGCGCGAGCGCAAGGAGCAGGTGGACGATCAGGATGACGTTTTCCATGGACGGTTCGGCCTCGTTATGCGGACCCCGGCTACCTAAGGCGTTGCGATGCGGCTCGCAAGCCCCGAGATGCCCCGGGTAGCCAGATCTCCGCTATTCGCGGCTCGGCTTGCGCGTTGCGATGGATTTAGCGGTTTCCACCTCTTCTGCGCGTCGATATACCGACGCGGGTTTGCAAGACACAACGCAAGAGGGCCGAGATGGCGAATGTAGTGGTCGTGGGCGCGCAATGGGGCGACGAGGGCAAGGGCAAGATCGTGGACTGGCTCTCGGAACGTGCGGACGTGATCGCGCGGTTTCAGGGGGGGCACAATGCGGGCCATACCCTGGTCATCGACGGCACCGTCTACAAGCTGCATGCGCTGCCCTCGGGCGTGGTGCGCGGCGGCAAGCTGAGCGTGATCGGCAACGGCGTCGTGCTCGATCCCTGGCATCTGGTGGCCGAGATCGAGACCGTGCGCGCCCAAGGGGTGGAGATCACGCCCGAGACGCTGATGATCGCGGAGAACACGCCGCTCATCCTGCCCATTCATGGCGAGCTGGACCGCGCCCGTGAAGAGGCGGCTTCCAAAGGCACCAAGATCGGGACGACCGGACGCGGGATCGGTCCGGCCTATGAAGACAAGGTGGGGCGGCGGTCCGTGCGGGTCGCGGATCTTGCCGATGATGCCACGCTGGAGGCGCGGGTGGACCGTGCGTTGCAGCACCATGATCCACTGCGGCGCGGCTTGGGCATCGAGGCGGTGGACCGCGATGGGCTGATCGCGCAACTCAAGGAGATTGCCCCGGCGATCCTGACCTATGCAGCGCCGGTCTGGAAGGTGCTGAACGAGAAGCGCAAGGCCGGGCACCGGATCCTGTTCGAGGGGGCGCAGGGGGCGCTTCTGGACATCGATTTCGGGACCTACCCGTTCGTGACCTCGTCGAACGTGATCGCCGGGCAGGCGGCCACCGGGGTCGGGATCGGTCCGGGGGCGATCGACTACGTTCTGGGGATCGTGAAGGCCTATACCACGCGGGTGGGCGAGGGGCCGTTCCCGACCGAGCTTGACGATGCGGATGGTCAGCGGCTGGGCGAGCGGGGACACGAGTTCGGCACGACCACCGGGCGCAAGCGGCGTTGCGGCTGGTTCGATGCGGCGCTGGTGCGGCAGACCTGTGCCACTTCCGGGGTGAACGGGATCGCGTTGACGAAACTCGATGTGTTGGACGGGTTCGAGACGCTGAAAATCTGCGTGGGTTACGATCTGGATGGCAAGGTGCTGGACTATCTGCCCACGGCCGCGGACCAGCAGGGGCGCTGCGCCCCGATCTACGAAGAGATGGACGGGTGGTCGGAAAGCACCGAGGGCGCGCGCAGTTGGGCGGACCTGCCTGGGAATGCGGTGAAATACGTTCGCCGGATCGAAGAGTTGATCCAGTGTCCCGTGGCCCTACTATCCACGTCACCCGAACGGGACGACACCATCCTGGTGACCGACCCCTTCGCGGACTGAGACCGGCAGGAGGCGAACCCCAACATGGCATTGTCCTACAAGGCGCGGAAGCGGTGGTCGCTGGTCATCCTGTTGGTGGGCCTGCCCGTCTACATCGTCGCGGCGGTGAACGTGGTGGAGCTGTTCGAGCGCCCCTCGATCCTGGTCGAGCTGCTGATCTACGTGGCACTTGGCATCGTCTGGGCCTTGCCGTTCAAGTTCGTGTTCAAGGGGGTGGGCAAGGCCGACCCGGATGCGCCGCCGGAAACGGACGGTCGCTGACCGGCCTGACCTGAGGACGGTTTTCGCCAATGCCGGGCGCGGTCAGCCGTTGGCGACGAATTGCGAGTCGGTCGAGATCACGAACTGGCCCCGGTCGATCTTGGCGATCGTGCCGTTGCGCAGCAGGTCGCCGAAGCTGCGCAGGGAGGCTTCGCGGCTGAAACTACGGTCGCGGTCATGGCGCATGACCATGTGCATGACTTCCGGACGCGAAAAATGAGTCTTGCCCTCGACGGTGCTGAGATAAGCTGCAGCGGCTTCCAGCAGGTCTTGCAACTCCGTCGCGCCCACGGTCTCGGCGTACTCGGCAAAGCCGCTGTCCTGGGCGCGGGTACTGTCCTGGGCATTCAGGGCAGAGCGGGTGATGCGCCGTGGGCGCACCGCGCTTGCCTCGGGGTCGCTGTCCACACGTGCCTGTGGGCGCAGGACGAGCGGGGCGATATTGCTCTCGCAATCTGGGGCTGCGTCCGTGGCGACGATGGCCGCCACGTCTTCGCGAAAGGCATGATCATTGTCCGGTTCGGGCGCCGAGTCCGTGTTGCGCTTGGAGCCAAGCCGGTCGGCCAGGGTCGCGGCAACGGCGGCCTTGAGGTGCGATAGCGCGTTCTGCCGGCGCTGCGTGCCGTCCTCCTGCAAGGCACCTTCGGATTGCGCGAGGAGACGATCCACCAGCGCGTCGCCGGGCGTTTCGGAAACCACGTTCTCGTCCTGATCGGCGCCGATGTTCTCGGCATCTGCCTCATCGTGGGCGGTTTCGGTGTCGTCGAAATCCGCGCCCTCGGAAGCGGTCACATGTAGTTGGAAGGCCTCTGGCCGGGGGGCGCCGCGCCCCCTGGTCAGGCGCGCTGCAGCCTCGAGGTCTTCTTCCGTCAGTCCGCGCGACGCGGGGAAGAGCACGTCTGGAGCGTCCTCTTCCCATGCGTCGGGTTCTGTGTCCTCCACGGGTGCCGGAGCGGTCTCGATCGCATCCTCGTGGCTGTCATCCTGCACCTCTGAGACCCAATCGGCATGGTCCGGCGTTTCAGGGGGCACCGACGCGATCTCTGGATCGTCCACGTCGACCGCGTCTTCTTCGGGACGAAAGGCCGCAGGCGCGGACTGGTCGTCCTCGTCCGCGGCAGGAGGAAGGGCCACGGTCGCCGCCACGTCGACCTCTTCGGCGTGGGACGGGTCGGTCCCGGCCACGGTCTCGGGGTCGGGCGCCGCCCGGCCCGCCTCTTCGTCCTCTTGGTCGATTGCCTGTGCCGCCGGGCTGGTCCGAACGGGGACCTCGTCGGTCAGATCGTCCGTCTCGACGTCCTCGAAACCGGGCATTGCCGAGGCCGGGGACGTTGTCACATTGGCTGCCACCACGGAGCGGATCCGCTGCAGTTTCGCGGCGATGCTAGTCGCGCTCAGGCCGCTGTCATCGGCGAGGCTGCGCGCCTTGAGCGCGGGCTCCGGAAGGTCCGTCGAGGGCATCTGGAACAGCTGCGAGACCTCCGCCGCCGGGGAGGCCGGCGCCTCGGAGCTTTCGGCAGCGGGCATCTCGGCGGCGGCATCTTGCTGCCAGAGCGCGACCTCGCGCGCTGCCAGGTCTGAGAGATCGGGCATATCGCTCTCGACAAATACCGCGGGCTCGGAGACGACGTCAGCGACGTCAGCGACGTCAGCGACCGCCGTGTCATCCTCTGTGGCGCTGTCGTCGGCCTCGTCTGGCATGCGCGCTTCGGCCTGATCCTCGGTCGGGCGGGTGGAAGCCTGGCGAAGATGCACGGCATCACCCTGCATTTCGGCCTCCACGGATTTGCGGGAGGCGTTTTCCGCAATGGCGTGTAGCATCTGCACATCCGGTGTCGGGGGTTCGGCACCGAAATACCGATCGTCGGCCGCGAGGTCGCGAAAATACTCCGCGATGTCCTTCATGGCCGAAAACGGATCGTCGAACCCTTCGAGCGTGCAGGAAAAGGTGCCATACGACACTGTCAGGATCTTGCTCTGTCCAACCATCTGCCTGCTCACTTCCTTCCCCCGAGCCAGCCTCGAGAATCTACCCGCGGCTATTTCCATTTCACAAACAAAAACCGGAAACCGGTGGTGATCGCGCTCTAATGTGGTTGCAGTTCGTTAAGGAACTCCAAATTATCGCCGAATGCGGCAAAACAATGAAAACCCGGCCACATTCGTGACACATTTGGGGGCCGGACCGGCGACGCCGGAGGTGATTGCGCGGGCGTTGGCGATCGCACCGATTCTCGTGGCCGTGGATGGGGGTGTGGCCCATGCCGTCGCGACGGGGCAGGTGCCTGCGCGGATCATCGGCGATCTGGACAGCCAGCCCGCCGCGCTTCCCGAGGCATTCGCGCAGGTCCCCGTGACCCGGATCGCCGAGCAGGACAGCACGGATTTCGACAAGGCGTTGCGGAGCACCGACTGCGACCTGAGCGTTGGGGTCGGGTTCCTGGGCGGGCGCGTGGATCACGAGTTGGCCTGCCTGCATAGCCTGGCCGTGCATGCGTCGCGTCGCGTCGTGCTTTTGTCGGAAACCGATGCGGTGACACTGATGCCCCCCGAGGGGCGGATGCGCCTGCCGCCGGGCACGCGGCTGTCGCTGTTTCCCCTGGCTCCGGTGGAGGTGACAAGCGCGGGCGTGCGCTGGCCGCTGGCGGGCGAGGTGCTCGATCCGCTGCGGCGGGTCGGAACCTCCAATGAAACAACGGCCCGAGAGGTCACTTTCGCAGTCTCGGCGCCCTGCTGCCTGATCATCGTGCCGGCCAGCGAGGTGCGGGCCCTGGTCGAGATGCGGCTGAGTGCGCCGCCGTGGTCGCGGGACATGGGCTGAAAATTCGCCCCATCCGCGCTTGACCTTCCGGAAATCCATACACACTCTCGCGCCCCATCCGGTTTTCGCGCATAAAGCCGTCACGCACAGTCAGGAGCCCCCGCCATGTCCGGAGAAATGTCGCCCATCGACCGCGCCAAGTACGTCGCCGCGAAGCGCGCGGTGGGCTTTGTCGAGGACGGGATGCGGGTCGGGCTCGGGACCGGGTCCACGGCGGCCTGGATGGTGCGCCACCTGGCCGAGACCGTCGACCAGGAGGGAATGGACATCACCTGCGTGGCCACCTCCACCCGCACGGCGGAGCTGGCGCGGGATCTCAAGCTGCACGTCACGACGCTGGACGAGGTGAAGTGGCTCGATCTGACCATCGACGGGGCGGATGAGTTTGACCCGACCCTGAACCTGATCAAGGGCGGTGGCGGGGCGCTCTTGCAGGAAAAGATCGTCGCAACGGCATCCGATCGCATGATCGTGATCACGGATGCGTCCAAGGCGGTCGCTACGCTTGGGGCCTTCCCGCTGCCGGTGGAGGTGATTCGCTTCGGCTGGGAAACGACGCGGACATTGATCGAGGAAACCCTCGTCAACGTGGATGTGGGTGGGCGCGAGGCTATCCTGCGGATGGAAAACGGCATGCCTTACGTCACCGACGAGGGCAATTTCATCGTCGATCTGCACCTGGAGCGGATCGGCAACCCCCGGCAAGTCTCGCTGGTGCTCAACCAGTTGCCAGGGGTGGTGGAGAACGGGCTTTTCCTCGACATCTGTGACGTGGTGGTCATCGGCAAGAGCGACGGGTCGGTGGAACTGCGCGATATCAACGAGGGCTCGGTGCACCAAGAGCAGGTTGAAGTCACCGCGACCGGCAACGTATTCTCCGACCTGTAAAGAGGCAGGCCGGTTGGGTCGGCACGGCAAGACAGGAGCGGCCCCATGAGTTTTGACTATGATCTGTTCGTCATCGGAGGAGGCTCCGGCGGCGTCAGGGCCGCGCGGGTCGCCGCCGCCGAAGGGGCGAAGGTGGCCTTGGCCGAAGAATACCGCATGGGCGGGACCTGCGTGATCCGCGGCTGCGTGCCCAAGAAACTGATGGTTTTCGCGTCCGGCTATCGCGAAATGCCGGGCGAGGCGCGCGCGTACGGCTGGGACGTGCCAGACGGGGTTTTTGACTGGGTGCCCTTCCGGGACAAGCTGCACAGCGAGCTCGACCGGCTGGAGCAGGTCTATCGTGGCCTGCTCAAGGGCTCGGAAGTGGAGGTCTTCGACACCCGCGCCACCCTCAAGGATCCGCATACCGTGGCGCTGGCCGATGGCGGCACGAAGACCGCCAAGCATATCCTGATCGCCACCGGCGGCCACCCCGTGCGGCCGGACCTTCCCAACGCGGAGTTGGGCATCACCTCCAACGATATCTTCAATTTCGAAACCCTGCCCAAGTCGATCCTGATCATCGGCGGGGGCTATATCGCGTGCGAGTTTGCCTGCATCCTCAACGGCTTGGGCGTGGAGGTCACGCAATTCTACCGCGGGGCGCAGGTTCTGCGGGGCTTCGACGACGAGGCGCGCGGGCTCGTCGCGGAATCCATGCGCGAGAAGGGGATCGGGCTGCATCTGGGCACCAATATCGTCGAGATGCGCGCGGCGGCGGATGCAGAAAACGCCACTACCCTGACCGGGACCGACCCGGCCATGGGCGCGCCCGCCCAGGAGGCCGAGGCATTGACGCCGAAAGCGCGAAAGGGCGGGCCGATCTGGGTCAAGGCCACCAACGGCATGACCGGAGTTTACGACCAGGTGCTGTTTGCCACCGGGCGCGATCCGTCGACCGAAGGGCTCGGGCTGGAGGCCGCGGGGGTCGAGACCGGGCGTCGCGGCGAGATCTTGGTCGATGCCTATTCCCAGACCAGCGTGCCGTCGATCTATGCCATCGGGGACGTGACCAACCGGGTCCAGTTGACCCCGGTGGCGATCCGCGAGGGCATGGCCTTCGTCGAGACCGTGTTCAAGGGCAACCCGACCAAGCCCGACCACGACCTGATCCCGTCCGCGATCTTCACCCAGCCCGAGCTGGGCACGATCGGGATGAGCGAGGAGGAAGCCCGCGAACAGGAGCCGGTGGATATCTACTGCACCTCCTTCCGGGCGATGCGCGAAGCCTTCGCGGGCAAGACCGACCGCGTGCTGATGAAACTCGTGGTCAGCAAGGCCACCGACAAGGTGCTGGGCTGCCACATCGTGGCCGAGCATGCGGGCGAGATGATCCAGCTTGCGGGTATCGCGGTGAAAATGGGGGCCACGAAGGCGGATTTCGACCGGGTCTGCGCCGTGCATCCGACGATCTCGGAGGAACTGGTCACAATGAAATCACCGGTGCGAAGTGCTTGATAATCGGGCGCGCACAACCATGTCCTGAAGGGACTGATGAAGTTATGACTACGACAAGGAAATCGGATGGCGAATAACAACGGTGGACCCTGGGGCGGCGGGGGTGGTCGCAACGGTGGAGACAACCGAGGCGGAGACAATCGTGGCGGGCGACGGCCCGGCGGACCGGGTGACAACGGTCAGATTCCCGAAATCGACGAAATCATGAAGAAGGGCCAGGAGCAGCTTCGGGTTCTCATGGGCGGTCGCGGCGGCGGGTCGAACGGGCGTGGCCCGGGCGGCGGCGGCGGTCCGCGGATCACCAAGGGAACGGTCGGGCTGGCCGGGATCGCGATCCTGGGCCTGTGGCTCTATTCCTCGTTCTACACGGTGCGTCCGGAAGAGCAGTCGGTGGAATTGTTCCTCGGCGAGTTCTCCGCGGTGGGCAACCCGGGTCTGAACTTCGCGCCCTGGCCGCTGGTGACCGCAGAAGTGCTGCCGGTCACGCGGGAAAACACCGAAGAGATCGGCACGTCGCGGAACGGTGCACGTGGCGAGGACGGTCTGATGCTGACCACGGACGAGAACATCGTGGACATCGACTTCGACGTGGTCTGGAACATTTCCGATCCCGCGGCTTTCCTGTTCAACCTGCGTGACGGGCAACAGACCGTGCGCGCGGTCTCCGAGGCCTCCATGCGCGAGGTCATCGCACGATCCGAACTGGCACCGATCCTGAACCGCGATCGCGAACTGATCGCCCAACAGGTGCAGGACCTGATCCAGACCACGCTCGACAGTTACGACAGCGGCATCAACATCGTGCGTCTCAACCTCGACCGGGCAGACCCGCCCGAGCAGGTGATCGATGCGTTCCGCGAAGTGCAGGCCGCCGAGCAGGAACGCGACCGTCTCGAACGGCAGGCGGATGCCTATGCCAACCGGGTGCTCGCGGGCGCGCGGGGTGAGGCTGCACAGCTTCTCGAACAGGCCGAAGCCTACCGGGCGCAGGTCGTCAACGAAGCCGAGGGTGAAGCCAGCCGCTTCACCGCAGTTCTGGCCGAGTATCAGAACGCACCGGAAGTGACCCGAAAGCGTCTCTATCTCGAGACGATGGAACGTGTGCTTGGCGGGATCGACAAGGTGATCCTCGATGAGGGCGCGTCGGGCGGCCAGGGCGTTGTGCCCTATCTGCCGATCAACGAGTTGCGCCGCAGTGCAGGGGAGACGAACTGATGAAAAAGGGACCCATTGGCCTGATCGCCCTGGCCGTCGTCGGCTTCGTTGCGATCAACTCGGTCTTTATCGTGGACGAACGCGAAAAGGCCCTGGTGCTGCAGTTCGGTCAGATCAAGGCCGTGAAGGAAGAGCCCGGACTCGCGTTCAAAATCCCGTTCATCCAGGAAGTCGTGCGCTATGATGACCGGATCCTGAGCCTCGATACACAGCAGATCGAAGTCACGCCTTCGGATGACCGGCGCCTCGTGGTCGACGCGTTCGCGCGCTACCGGATCGCGGATGTGGTTCAGTTCCGGCAGGCGGTCGGTGTCGGCGGCATGCGGGCGGCCGAGCAGCGGCTCGAAGGCATCCTGAACCCGCAGATCCGGGCCGTTCTTGGTTCGGACGGGGTGACGTCGAACACCATCCTTTCGGCGGATCGTGGCACGCTTGCCGCGCGGATCACTGCCGGGGTGCGCAGCCGTGCGGCGGATATCGGGCTGGAGGTTGTCGACGTGCGGCTCAAGCAGACCAACCTGCCCACCCAGAACCTCGACGCGACCTTCGCGCGGATGCGGGCGGAACGGGAACGGGAGGCCGCGGACGAGATCGCGCGCGGTGAAGAGGCCGCACAGCGGGTTCGCGCCCAGGCCGACCGGACCGTGGTCGAACTGGTGTCCGAGAGCCAGAAGGAAGCGGACATCACCCGAGGTGAGGCCGACGCCCGTCGGAACGCCATCTTCGCGGCGGCGTTCGGGGCCGACCCTGACTTCTTCGAGTTCTATCGCTCGATGACCGCCTATGAGCGTGCGCTGCAGGGCAACAATTCCACCATGGTGATCGCGCCGGACAGCGAGTTCTTCGACTATCTCGACGGCTCTGACGCCGTGTCGGGGCGTCCTGTCCCGTAATGGACGTCTTTCTGACCGCCCTCGGGCTGGTGCTTGTGATCGAGGGGCTGGTGTTCGCACTGGCCCCTTCGCGTATCGAGGACCTGCTGGAAATGTTCGCGCGGATGCCCCTGAGCACCCGCCGCACCTTGGGTTTGGGCGCAATCGCCCTAGGTGTTCTGATCGTAGCACTTGGAAAGACCTTGGCGGGATGATCCCGCCGTGGAACACTCTTTTCACACCGACGTGACGGGCCGAGAGACCTGCCAAGGTTGAAACGACGCGCCACGATGCGAATATCTGTGGCAATCCGGGCCAGATCCCCGGAATACGAAAATGACCCGCTTTCCCGTGGCGGAGTTTCAGGAGGACCCCAAGAGTGAATAGAACAGACCCTCAGCGACCCCAGGCCCGGATCCTGGCGAAGGTCGCAACGCCCGCGGGCGTGCCCCGTGCGGCGCAGGCCGCCGCCGGGGCGCTGCTTGCGCTGGCCCTGCTGCTCGCGCAGACGCTGATCGTGCAGGCACGTGAAATCCCCGGCAGTTTTGCCGACCTCGCCGAGCGTGTGAGCCCGGCGGTCGTCAACATCACAACCTCGACCAATGTCGCCACCCCGGGCGGGCCGCAACCGATGGTGCCCGAGGGCTCGCCCCTCGAAGACTTCTTCCGCGATTTCATGGATCGGCAGGAGCAGGATGGTCGCCCCGCACCCCGGCAGCGGCGCTCCAACGCGCTCGGCTCCGGCTTCGTGATCTCCGAGGACGGCTATATCGTCACGAACAATCACGTGATCGAGCAGGCCGACGAGATCCTGATCGAGTTCTTCTCCGGTGAAGAGCTGGCGGCAGAGGTCGTCGGCACCGACCCCAACACCGATATCGCGCTCTTGAAGGTCGAAAGCGACACGCCGCTGCCGTTCGTCACCTTCGGGGACAGCGATGCGGCCCGCGTGGGCGATTGGGTGATGGCCGTGGGCAACCCGCTGGGCCAGGGTTTCTCGGTCTCGGCCGGGATCGTCTCGGCGCGCAACCGGGCGCTTTCGGGCACCTATGACGATTACATCCAGACCGACGCGGCGATCAACCGGGGCAACTCGGGCGGACCGCTGTTCAACATGGACGGTGAAGTCATCGGCGTGAACACCGCGATCCTGTCGCCCAACGGTGGCTCTATCGGGATCGGTTTTTCCATGGCAGCCGGTGTCGTGACCAACGTGGTCGATCAGCTCAAGGAATTCGGCGAGACCCGCCGCGGCTGGCTGGGCGTGCGCATCCAGGACGTGACCGACGACGTGGCCGAAGCCCTCGGGCTGGAGCAGGCCGCCGGGGCGCTCGTGACCGATGTGCCGGACGGCCCGTCGCTCGATGCCGGGATGGAGGCGGGGGACGTGATCCTCACCTTCGACGGGCGCGACGTGGAGGACACCCGTGAGCTGGTCCAGATCGTCGGCAACACAGCGGTCGGCAAGGCCGTGCGCGTCGTGGTGTTCCGCGACGGCGCAACCCAGACCCTGCTGGTGACCCTTGGGCGTCGCGAAGAGGCGGAGCGGGCGATCCCGGCTTCCGCGTCTGCGGATGAAGAGATCCTCGAGAAGGAGATCATGGGCCTGACCGTCAGCGAGTTGACCGATGAGCTGCGCGAGCAGCTCGGGATCGCGGCGAGCGATACCGGGCTTGTCGTGGCCGATATCGACGAGACCTCGGAGGCCTTCGACAAGGGTCTGCGCGCGGGCGATCTCATCGTCGAGGCCGCACAGGTCCGTGTGACGACCATCGAAGAGTTCGAAGAGCGGGTCGAGGCCGCCAAGGAGGCGGGGCGCAAGTCCATCCTCGTGCTGGTGCGCCGGGATGGCGACCCCCGTTTCGTGGCCCTTTCGCTGAGCTGATCGCGGCCAAGACAGGTGACACAGACGCCCCCGGTCCTGCCGGGGGCGTTTTTCTATGGGTCGATGGCCGATCCGGGCAGAGAGGGGGCGCGTGAACCGGGGCCGGGCGCGGCTAGGGCTGATCCGCGGCGCGACAGATCTCGGGGCGCAGCAGGTCGTCGAGCAGGTGCGAGCAATCCTCGATATCCTCGGCGATCAGGTGCAATACCGCGCCCTCGCGCTGAATGCGTCCGGTCACGCGCAGCATCCGACCCGCGATCACGGCCCGGCGAAACCGCTCGTAGATCGCGTTCCAGACCACCACGTTGATGGTGCCGGTCTCATCCTCCAGCGTGATGAAGATGACCCCATGGGCGGTGCCGGGTCTCTGGCGCAGCAGGACGAGCCCGGCCACCCGCACCCGCGCACCGTTCGGCGGGCGGTCCAGCAGCTGCGCCGGAACGCAGGCCGGGGGGCGTGGCCAGGAGGCCGGGGCGAGAGTGATCGACATTCGGAACATATAAAGAACATTTGTCCTGCGTTGCAAGGCTGGCAAATCCCTGCGCACTGAATTATGTCCAACCGAAATGTCCAATGCAGAATGAGGATGGGGCCAGCATGGCGAAGATCACCTACGTGGAACACAACGGCACCGAGCATGTGGTTGACGTGGCCAATGGCCTGACCGTGATGGAAGGCGCGCGGGACAACAACATTCCCGGCATCGAGGCCGATTGCGGCGGCGCCTGTGCGTGTTCGACCTGCCATGTCTATGTCCATCCCGACTGGGTCGGCAAGCTGCCGGGCAAGGAAGCGATGGAAGAAGACATGCTCGATTTTGCCTATCAGCCGGACCCGGTCCGGTCGCGCCTGACCTGCCAGATCAAGGTGTCCGAGGCGCTGGACGGGCTCGTGGTCCAGATGCCCGAAAAGCAGATCTGATGCCGACCCGGGCGCCGCGTCGCCCGTGGCGCCCATGGCACCGGATCGCCCGCGGCGCGCTGCAGGCCGCGGCGCTCTTGGCGGGCGTTGCAGGCGCTCCGGTGGCGGCGGAGGGCGTTGTGAGCGCCCGGTATGCCGAGGAAACGACGCGCTATGCCCATGGCGTGCTTGGAGATACCATCGAGTATGGCGCGCTGATCCTCGACACCTCCGAGGGGCGCCGCTTGCGCATTGTCCTGCCGGCGCATTCGGTGTTCGAGGATCTTGCGCCCCGGGTCGTGGATCTCGATGACGATGGGAAGGCAGAGGTGATCGTGGTCGAGAGCCATCGCGATCTCGGCGCGCAACTGGCGATTTATGGCCCCGGTGGCAAGATCGCGGCGACCCCGCATATCGGTCAGACCAACCGCTGGCTGGCCCCGATCGGGGCAGCAGACCTGGACGGGGATGGGGCGATGGAGATCGCCTATATCGACCGCCCGCACCTGGCCAGGATCCTGCGTGTCTGGCGTTATGCGGAAGGGCGGCTGTCCGAGGTCGCGCAACAGCCGGGTCTGACCAACCATCGCATCGGCGAGGATTTCATCTCGGGCGGCATTCGGGATTGCGGGTCGGGGCCGGAAATGATCGTGGCGCGGGGCGATTGGCGCGGTACGGTCGCGCTTGACCTGATCGACGGGCAGCTCCGCGAGACCGCGTTGCCCTTTGTGCCTTCATCGGACGGCTTCGCGCAAGCCCTGGGGTGTGCCGACCGCTGAGCCGGCGGTGTGGGTGGCACGCCCCGACCCCGGGTGCCAGTCTTACGAGAACCCGCGGGTTTCGATCGTGATCCCGGCGCCGCAATGTTTGCAATGGACCGCGTCCGGCTCGTGTCGGCTCAGCCCGCAGCCGCCGCACACATGGTGCACCTTGCTCGGCAGGAAGATCACCCGCGCAAGGTTCAAGAACAGCGAGACCCCGATGATCATGATCCCGACGGAGACCAGCTTGCCGGTCACCGTCGTCGGGGTGATGTCCCCGTAGCCCGTGGTGGTGAAGGTCGTCACCGTGAAGTAGATCGCGTCGATATACCCCGGCACACCGCCCTGCAGCCCGACGAAAAACGTGAATACCCCCGCCGCGGTAACGAACACGAATACCACGAGGTTCAGCGCCGCGCCAAGGGCGTCCTCATGTTCGCGAAAGAACCGCCAGTCACGCCGGAGATCCGCCAAAAGATACTCCGAATGCCCCAACCGCAGTCCCCGCAAGATCCGCAGGAAGGCGAGGTTGACCGCCGTGATCGGGTTGAGCAGCAGCGCTCCCAACACCACGATATCGGCCAGAACGTAGATCCGCAGCATGTAGCGCACCCGATCTTGCGCGATCAGAACCCGGCAAGCGAGGTCCAGCGCGATGATCAGCGCGAGCAGCATGTGCAAGAGGCTCTGCGCGGGCGAGACCGGAAAGGGTGTGGCAAGAATGAAGTAAACGACCGTCAGCAGGTCGAACACCATAAGTCCATACCGGAACCGGACCGCTTTCCGGGACCGTCCGGTATAGAGTGTGGTAATGGCGTACTTCACAGGCTTTGAACTTTCGCAGGCTGCGCGCGGAATTGGACGCGAATCCGATCCTCCATTCAACCCCATTGCCGCTGGCGCGCCGCGCGCAACCCGGACCTGCATGCGCGAACATGCGCACGGCAGCCATTTTGCGCAGGGCACTACGTTGCGGAGTCCGCAGCCGGTTTCGGCAGTGCCCCCCTAGAGCGCCCGCCAGCCGATATCGCGGCGGCAGAACCCTTCGGGCCAGTCGATCGCATCGACCATCGCGTAGGCGCTGGCCTGGGCTTCGGCGAGGGTATCGGCCCGGGCGGTGACGTTCAGCACCCGCCCGCCATGGGCCTCCAGCCGACCGGACGCCCGCTTCGTGCCGGCGTGAAAGACCATGCGGAAGCTGTCCTCGACCAGATCGTCCAGCCCGCGGATCTCCGTACCTTTCTCGTAGCCCCCGGGATAGCCCTTCGCCGCCATGACCACGGTCAGGGCGTGATCGTCGGCCCAGGTCACCTGTGCGGCGTCCAGCCGCCCTTCGGCACAGGCGAGCATCAGGTCGAGCGCCTGCGCCCCCAGCCGCATCATCAAAACCTGGCATTCCGGGTCGCCGAAACGCGCATTGTATTCCACCAGCCGCGCGCGCCCGTCCGCGATCATCAGCCCGGCGTAGAGAACACCCTGGTAGGGCATGCCGCGTCGCGTCATCTCGGCCATGCAGGGGCGGATGATCTCGTCCAGCGCCTGCGCGGCAATGGCATCGGTCAGCACCGGCGCCGGAGAATAGGCGCCCATGCCGCCCGTGTTCGGCCCCTTGTCGCCGTCGAAGGCGCGCTTGTAGTCCTGGGCGCTGCCGATCGGCAGCACCGTCTCGCCGTCGCAGAGCACGAAGAAGGACGCCTCCTCGCCGGTCATGAATTCCTCGATCACCACCTCGGCGCCCGCGCCGCCGAAGGCCCCACCGAACATGTCGTCGACGGCGGCCAGTGCCTCGGCCTCGGTCATCGCCACGATCACCCCCTTGCCTGCGGCCAGCCCGTCGGCCTTGACCACGATGGGCGCGCCCTGCGCCTGGACATAGGCGCGCGCGGCGGCGGCGTCGGTGAAATGGGCATAGGCGGCGGTCGGGGCCCCGGTGGCATCGCAGATCTGCTTGGTGAAGGTTTTCGATGCCTCCAGCTGTGCTGCGGCGGCCGAAGGCCCGAAACACAAGACCCCCGCCTCGCGCAACCGGTCGGCCACGCCCGCGGCCAGCGGCGCCTCCGGCCCGATGATCACGAAATCGATGGCCGCATCGGCGGCAAAGCTCGCCACGGCGCCCGGATCCTCGATATCCAGCATGGCGCACTCGGCGATCTCGGCCATGCCCGCATTGCCCGGCGCCACGATCAGCCGGTCGCATTTGGGGTTCTGGGCCGCGGCCCAGGCCAGGCTGTGCTCGCGCCCGCCGCTGCCGAGGATAAGGATGTTCATGGGGCCTGCGTCCTTTGTCTTTCGCCGGAGGTTGCGGCGTTCTAAGGTGCGCGGAAGGGCGAGGCAAGCGAGGCGAGATGTCCGATTTCGATCTGATCGACGATCCCCAGCCGGGGCAGAACGCGCCGGAATTCACGGTGTCCGAGTTGTCGGGCGCGATCAAGCGCACCCTGGAGGGCGAATTCGGCCGCGTCCGCGTCAGGGGCGAGATCGGGCGGGTGATGCGCGCCAAGTCGGGCCACCTCTATTTCGACCTCAAGGATGCCCGCGCCGTGATCAATTGCACCACCTGGAAAGGGCAGGTGTCGGGCCTGGGCGTAATGCCCGAAGAGGGGCTGGAGGTCGTGGCCGAGGGCAAGCTGAGCGCGTATGCGCCCGCCTCGCGCTACAATATCAACGTGGACCGGATCTCGGTGGCCGGGATCGGCGCGCTCATGGCGATGCTGGAGAAGCGCAAGGCCGCACTGACGGCCGAGGGCCTGTTCGAGGCGTCGCGCAAGCAGCCGCTGCCCTTCCTGCCCGAGGTGATCGGGGTCGTGACCAGCCCTTCGGGCGCGGTGATCCGCGACATCCTGCACCGGCTGCGCGACCGTTGCCCGCGCAAGGTGCTGATCTGGCCGGTGGCGGTGCAGGGGCAGAACTGCGCGCCCGAGGTGGCGAATGCCATCCGCGGCTTCAATGCGCTTGGCCCCGGCGGGCCGTTGCCGCGCCCGGACCTGCTGATCGTGGCGCGCGGTGGCGGCAGCCTGGAGGATCTCTGGGGGTTCAACGAGGAAATCGTGGTCCGCGCGGCGGCCGAGAGCGATATCCCCCTGATCTCCGCCGTGGGGCACGAGACGGACACGACGCTGATCGATTACGCCGCCGATTGGCGCGCGCCCACGCCCACGGCAGCGGCCGAGCGCGCCGTGCCGGTGCGGCTCGACCTGTTGGCCGCCCTGGACAGCCTGGGGTCGCGGATGCTGACCGGGCTGACCGGCGGGGTGCGCGCGCGGGCGCAGCGGGTGCGTGACCTGTCGCGGGCTTTGCCGCGCAGCGAGGATTTGCTGAGCACCCCGCGCCAGCGGCTCGACCATGCAACGGCGCGCCTGCCCGCGGCGCTGCGCAGTGCCACCCAGACCAAGCGCGGCGCGCTCACCCAGGCCGCGGCGGTGCTGCGCCCCCGGCTCCTCGCGGGCCGGATCGAGGCCGAGCGCAAGGATCTGCGTGCGGCCAGCGCGCGGCTCGGCGCGGCCCTGCCGCGCGCGGTCGCTGCGCAGGCGGAGCGCCTGAGAACACGCGTGGCCCGGCTACGGGGCGAGATTTTGACCCAGGGGCGCGCCCGCGATCAGCAGCGGCTGGAGGCCCTCTCGGCCCGCCTGTCCCGGGCAGGCACGGCCCAAGTCCGGACCTGGCGCAGAACACTCGACGGGCTCGACCGGGTGCGCGCCACCGTGGGCTACGAGGCGACCCTCAAGCGTGGCTACGCCGTGGTCCGCGACCAGGACAGCATCGTCACCACCGCCGCGGCCGCGGCAACCCATCCCAGCCTGGAGGTACAATTCGCCGATGGCCGCGTGACCGTGATCCCGAACGCCTCCGCCGAGGGCGCCAGGCCCCGAAAGGGCCGGTCGAAATCCGCCCCGGACGACCAAGGCTCGCTTTTCTGACTGAAACCCGCATCTTCATCTTTGCCCAAATACTCCGGGGGAGGCGCGCGCAGCGCCCCCTCCCGCGCTCAGGCCCCGAAATAGGGCCGGTCGCAGATCAGGGGCGCCGGGCTTTCGCGTCGTCCGACCAGATCGTCCGCGGGATCGGCCCCCAGCGCACGCCCGACCAAGCCGTCGGGCTGGTCGAAGAAATGCCAGCACTGGGGCTCGGTCGGCGCGTATTCGTAAACAAAGCAGATCGCGTCCCCCTGCGGATACCACTGCCCGAAGCGGCACTCCTCCCCGGAAAACCGCCAGATGACCCTGCCGTCGGGCTTGTAGGTCTCCGCCCCATAGGCAAACCCGTGCTGCTCGAAATAGATGGTCTTGCCGGTCACGCGCGCGGCGAATTCCGGACCGGAGAGCGGCGGGCTCTCCTCCAGTGCCGCGGCGGGGAGCGTGAGGGCGAGACAGGCGAGGGCAGGGCGGATCATTGGATCAGACTGCCACAGGGGCGGGCTGGCGTCGATCCCTCGCAGGCGGAGGCCCGCGTGCTCTTCCCCTCGCGGCCATGTGGGATTAGGTGTCAGGGGCAAGCGCACACTCGCGAGAAGGCCCCCGATGTCGTTTTTCAAGAAGCTCAAAAGCCGGATGTTCAAATCTTCCTCCAAGCTGGAGGAAGGGCTCGATGCGATTGTCGAGGAGGGGGGCGAGGCCGATCCGTCCCCGGAGGATCCCCCGCGCGCCGCGCCCCCGGCACAGCCACGCCCGGCGGTGCCCGAGGATCCCGTCCCGGACCCCGGCGACACCCCGCCCCCGGTCGACAGCTTCCCCGCCACGCGGGAGACCGACCCGTCCGAGGCGCCGACGGACGACACACCGCACCTGGTCGAAGAAACCACCGTTCCGAGGGAGCCCTCCGACGCGCTGGACGCCGACGGCCTGCCGCGCGCGCCGGAGCCCGACATCCCGGTCGAGGCGGACCCGATCCCGGTGCCCGAGCCCGATCCCACGCCGGAGCCCGAGCCCGAGCCTGTTGCGCCTGCTTCGCCTGTGCCTCAGCCTTCCCCCGAACCCGAACCCGAACCCGAACCCGAACCCGAACCCGAACCCGAACCCGAACCCCAGCCTGAGCCTGCCAAAAAGCCAGGGCTGATGGGGCGGCTTTTCGGGGGCGGGAGTGCGCCCGCGGCGGACCCTGCGCCGCAACCTGCCGCCGCGCCCACGCCCATGCCCATGCCTACCCCGACCCCGCCGGCCCCCTCCGCCGCCCCTGCGCCGACCCTGCGCCGAGTGATGGACGACGCGATGCTGGAGAGCCTCGAAGAGGTGCTGATCGCGGCGGATATGGGCGTCGACACGGCGCTGCGGGTCAGTGCGAACATCGCGGAAGGGCGGATGGGCCGAAAGGTCTCCACCAACGAGATCAAGCGCATCCTCGCCGACGAGATCGCCCGCATCATGGAGCCGGTGGCCAAGCCCCTGCCGATCTATCCCAAGCGGCCGCAGGTGGTGCTGGTGGTGGGCGTCAACGGGTCGGGCAAGACCACGACCATCGGCAAGCTCGCCAGCCAGTTCAAGGCCGCGGGCAAATCCGTGGTGATCGCCGCGGGCGATACGTTCCGCGCGGCGGCGGTCGAACAGTTGCAGGTCTGGGGCGACCGGGCCGGGGTGCCGGTGCTGACAGCCCCCGAGGGGTCCGACCCGGCCTCTTTGGCCTTCGATGCGATCAAGCAGGCGCAGGCCTCGGGCGCGGACCTGTTGATGATCGACACTGCCGGGCGGCTGCAAAACCGCGCCGACCTGATGGAAGAGCTGGCCAAGATCGTCCGGGTGATCCGCAAGGTGGACGAGACCGCGCCACACAACACCCTGCTGGTGCTGGACGCCACCACGGGCCAGAACGCGCTCAGCCAGGTGGAGACCTTCCGCAAGCTCGCGGATGTCTCGGGCCTGGTGATGACCAAGCTCGACGGCACGGCCAAGGGGGGTGTCCTGGTGGCGCTGGCCGACAAGTTCGGTTTGCCGATCCATGCCATCGGGGTGGGGGAGCAGATCGACGATCTCGCCCCCTTCGACCCGGAGGAGTTCGCCGATGCACTCACCGGGTATGAGCGCTAGACGCAGGTGAGGATGCGCGCAACATGAGCGCCTGGCTCGTGTCCCTCGAAGGGACGGCGGATGGCAAGACGCTCGCCCTGATCCTCGCGCTGACCGCGGCGGTGCTGCATGCGGTGTTCGGCGCGCTGCAGAAGGGGCGCCACGACCCCTGGCTGTCCCGCGGGGCGATCGACACCGTGCTGTTCGTGATGGCGGCGCCACTGGCGCTCTGGGTGGTGCCCTGGCCCGAGCCGCATATGTGGCCGATCTTCGCCGGGGTCTTCGTGATCCATACGGCCTACAAGACCCTGCAGGCCTTCGCCTATTCCAAGGGCGCCTATACGGTCGTCTACCCGGTGGTGCGCGGCACGGGGCCCCTGTTCACGGTAATCGGGGCCTATTTCGTCTTTGGGGAGTATTTCACGGCGACCCAGTGGCTGGGGGTCGCGGTGCTTCTGGCGGGGATCTTCGGGCTGGCGGCCTACAACCTCGTGCATATCGAGATCGACCGGGACACGCTGGTCCCGGCGCTCTGGCTGGCGGTGGCGACGGGGCTCTTCGTGGCGCTCTATACCACCTATGACGCATACGGTATCCGCGCCACGGCGGACCCCTTCACCTTCCTCGCGTGGTTCTTCTTCATCGACAGCGTGGTCTTTCCGGTGCTGGCGGTCCTGCGCTGGCGCCGCATGGCCGATGCACCCCGCCTGGCACCCCTGGCTCTGCGGGGCGTGATCGGGGCGGTGGTGGCCTGGGGCAGCTTCGGCTCGGTGATGATCGCCACCCGGCTCGACAAGGTGGGCGAGGCCGCGATCCTGCGGGAAACCTCGACCGTTTTCGCCGCCGTGATCGGCTGGGTCTTCCTGAAAGAGACCGTGGGGCCGCGACGGATGGGCCTGATGGCATTGATCGCGGCGGGAGCTGTGATAGTTGAGTTGGGAGCATGAGCGAAAGGCGCCCGATGGCAGAGCAGAAACCGATCAATCCCTGGGTGAAGACGGGGCTGGAGCTTGGTCCGGTCCTCGGGTTTTTCATCGTCTACATGCGGATCAAGGATGAGGTGTACCCGATCCTCGGGCAGGACTACAGCGGCTTCATCGTGGCCACGGTCGGGTTCATCCCGATCCTGCTGCTGTCCATCGCGATCCTGTGGAAGCTGACCGGCAAGCTCAGCCGGATGCAGATCATGACCGCCGTGCTGGTGATCGTGTTCGGCGGGTTGACGGTGATCTTCAACGACGAGGCGTTCTTCAAGATCAAGACCACGATCGTCTACGGCATGTTCGCGGCGATCCTCGGGGTCGGGCTGCTGCGCGGGCAATCCTACCTTGCCTTCGTGATGGAGGACCTGATGCCCATCGCGCAGGAAGGCTGGATGCTGCTGACCAAGCGCCTGGCGGCCATGTTCGCGGCCATGGCGGGGGCCAACGAGATTGTCTGGCGCACCATGTCCACGGAATTCTGGGTCAAGTTCGAGACCTTCGCCCTGCCTGCGGCGCTCTTTGCGTTTTTCATTGCCCAGGCGAAGATGCTGGAGCGGTATTCCCTGGAAAAAAAGGGACCGGAGGCCTGATCTGCAAGAGACGGCCGCGCGCCGCGGCGCCCGTGTGTTGCCAAAAGGCGCGCCTGTCGGCGCACGCGGTCCCTCGTGCCGCCCTGCGGGCGGCAAGGGGGCGCTGCCCCCGCCGCGCGGCGCGTGTCTCCCCCGGAGTATTCTCGCAAAGATGAAGACTGGCGCGGCGGCCTGCGACGGGGCGGTGTGGATGGTGCGCCTGTGCCTCGGTGGTCAGAGTTGTTCCACCGTGACCTTGTCCGGGAAAAAGGCGATGTGGTCGCGGATCCGCGCCACCGCGTCCTTGGGGCTTTCGTAGGACCAGCCGGCATCGGGGATCAGCCCACTTTTGGCCTGGATCGAGTAATAGCTGGCATCGCCCTTGTGCGGGCAGTGGGAGCGGGTTTCGGACGGCTCGAGGAAGGCCATGCCGATATCGGACCGGGGGAAGTAGATTACCGGCGGCATGCCGCCTTCGACCAGTTCGAGGGCGTTGGCGCTTTCGACCAGCACGGCACCGCCCGCGCGGACGGTCCAGGTGCCGGGGGCCTTGTGGATCTTGATATGCTCGCTCATGGCTTGGTCCTTTGAGTTGTGGCAACGTCGGGGATGTCCGGCGCGCGTCGTGTCGGGTGTATCGCCGTCAGGCGGGCTGCGCGGTCACAGCGGGCGCGTTGCCCTGTCCAGCCAGCGACGCGCCTCGGGCGTCAGCCGGTCCCGGAGGCGCTGGCGGGTTTCCGCGTGATAGGTGTCGATCCAGTCGATCTCGGCCTGCGACAGCATCGCGGTGTCGATGAGGGCGGTCTCGAGCGGGACGTAAGTCAGGGTGTCGAAGCGCAACATCTCGCGTTGCGGATCGCCGCCCTCGGGCGGGTCGGCCTGCGTGACGACGACGAGGTTCTCTAGCCGGATGCCGAAGGCGCCTTCGCGATAATAGCCGGGCTCGTTGCTGAGGATCATGCCCGACTCGAGGGGCACTTCGCTGATCCGGCTGAGCCGCTGCGGGCCTTCGTGGACGCACAGATAGGTGCCCACACCGTGCCCGGTGCCGTGGTCGTAATCTTGCCCGGCCATCCACAGCGGGGCGCGGGCCAGCGCGTCCAGGTCGCGACCTGCCAACCCCTTGGGCCAGCGCGCGCGGCTGATGGCGATCATGCCCTGCAGGACCCGTGTGAAGGCGGCTCTGGCGCCCTCCGGCGGGGTGCCTGTGGCCAGCGTGCGGGTGATGTCGGTCGTCCCGTCCGCATACTGGCCACCGCTGTCGATCAGCAGCAGATCGCCGGGGGTGATCCGCCGGTTGGTGCCTTCGGTCACGCGGTAATGGACGATGGCGCCGTTCGGGCCAGTGCCGCAGATCGTCTCGAAACTGATGTCGCGCAGGGCGCCCGTGGCCTGCCGGGCGGCTTCGAGCGCCATGACCACGTCGATTTCGGTCAGCTCCGCGGGGTTTTGACCCGAGAACCAGGTGAGGAACTCGACAACCGCTGCCCCGTCGCGCAGGTGCGCCTCGGTGGTGCCCGCGATCTCGGCCGCGGTCTTGCAGGCCTTGGGCAGGATGCAGGGGTCGTCGGCCTCGATCACCGGGGTGTCCTGGGCGGCCATCAGGTCGAAGATCGCGACAGGCGCGGTGTTCGGGTCGACCTGGACCGGACCGGCCAGCGCGCCGAGGGCTGCGGCCAGGTCGTGCGGCGGGTGGCAGCGGATCTCGGGCCCGAGATGGGCGCGCAGATCGTCATCGAGCTTGGCCGGATCGATGAAGAGATCGCAGCTTGCATCGTCATGTAGGACCGCGAAGGCATGGACCACCGGGTTGCGTGGGATATCCGCGCCGCGGATGTTGAGCAGCCAGCACAGGCTGTCGGGCAGGGTGAGGACCACGGATTTTGCCCCGGACTCGGTCAGGTGCTGCGCGAGGGACCTGCGCTTCTCGGCGCTGCTGCGACCGGCCAGGCTATCGGGATGGACGATGACCGCGCCTTGGGGTGGCGCGGGCTGATCCGGCCAGATCCTGTCGATCAGGTTGTCCGTGCGGCGCAAGGACAGCGCGTCGCCGAGGCTCGCCTCCAGCCGCGCGATCTCGGCATTGGTATGCAGCCAGGGGTCGAACCCGATCACCCCGGTGGGAAGCGCTTCGCGCAGCCAGGGGCCCGGTTGCGTCTTGGGCCAGGGAACCGGGGTGAATGCCCCGTTGTCGACCTGCGCGCGGACCTGCAGGGTGTAGCGCCCGTCGATGAAGATCCCTGCGGTCCCGGCCAGGGCGATGCAGAACCCCGCGGAGCCGGTGAACCCCGTGAGCCACGCAAGCCTGTCGTCGCGCGGGGCCACGTATTCTCCCTGATGCGCGTCGGCGCGCGGCACGAGAAAACCCGCGAGCTCCTCCGCGGCCATTTCGGCGCGCAGGGCCGCAAGACGGGGTGGCCCCTGATCGGGGGTGGTGGTGGCGGAAAAAGATTGGAACATGGGTGCTTTGGTTGTTTCTTGCCGGTACAATCTAGCGTTGCGGGCAGAAACCGCCATGGCAATCCGCAGGCGCGGGGCAAGCGCCTTCAAGGGCGCCTCTAAAGGCGCTGCGAAGCGCCTTGAGCCCGTTGCTCAGATGTCGAATTCCACGACGACCGGGCAATGGTCGCTGGCCTTGGGCCGGTCCCATCCGATCCGGGGGTAACGCGGGGTATCGAGGTTGGGCACGCGCTGGGGCATGCCCGTCCGGATGATCTCGGGGGTGCTGCGCACCCGTGCGGCCAGGGCGGGCGAGGCGATGACATAGTCAAGCTGGGTCTTCGACCGCCCCCCGGCGTAGTAATGGGTCCAGCGCGCGGCCTCGGGCAGGGCCGCCACAAGGTTGATCCCGAACCCATCCTCCAGCAGCGGCGCGACCCCCGATGCGTCTTCGCCGGAAGGCGGCCTGTCGCGTAGGCTTTCGGCAAAGCTGCCATCGGCCTGCCGCACCGAGCTGACGAAGCGGTAGCTCAATGCGTCGTTCAGATCGCCGCAGATCGCCCAGAGCCCTGCCGCGGGATCCGGGAATTTCCGGGTGATCAGCTCGCGCACCAGGATCGCTTCGGTCTGCCGCGTGGCGAGGGATTTCTCCGCATCGCGCCCGCCCATGGATTTGAAATGACAGTTGTAGAGCGTGAGCGTCCCGTCCCCCACGGGCACCACCAGTTCCAGACAATCGCGCCGAAACACCCGCGCCGAGCGCAGCGACCGCGCGCGGCCCCTCGCCAGAGGATAGGCGTCGAGCAGGGCCCGTCCCGTTTCGGTATTGTCGATCACCGAGCCCGTCAGCCAGGCATGGCTGCGGCTGTAGAACGGAAACCTGCGCACCGAGATCGCGGCCACGTCGATGCCGCGCGGGTCGTTGCCTTCGTGCAGGACGCGGTTGTGGAAACTCTCGCCCATCGTCTTCTTCACATAAGCCTCCAGGAACCGGGTCAGCGGGTCGAACCCGTCAACCTCCTGCAGGCAGTAGAGATGCGCATCCGCTTCGGCGATGGCGAGGGCGGTCTGCTGACGTTTGTCGTCGTCCTGCGCGATGGCGGCGGTTTCCACCATGCGCTTGAACGCGGCGAACTTGCTCAGGTCATCATCCCCGTAATCGCCGTAGAACTGCACGATCGGCGACAGGTAGCGCGCCGCATCCGGGTCGGAAAAGCCCGAAAAATTGAACCGGGTGAACAGGTTTTCGATGTTGAAGGTGCAAAGGCGGAACTTGGTCATGGAAAATCTCCCTGTCTCTCAATGAGAGCAGGATAGCACATCCGGCCGCGGGCGGGCTCAGCTGGCGCGCTTGATTCCCATCACCCGGGCCCGGGCCCGGGGGTCGCTGTCGAACAGGGCGGCAAGTTGCTCGGTCATCGCGCCTGCCAGCTGCTCCACATCCGTGATGGTCACGGCACGGTCGTAGTAGCGTGTGACGTCATGGCCGATGCCGATGGCGATCAATTCCACCGCGCGGCGCTTCTCGACCATGGCGATCACGTCGCGCAGGTGCTTTTCGAGATAGTTCGCCGGGTTCACCGACAGGGTCGAATCGTCCACCGGGGCGCCGTCCGAGATCACCATCAGGATCTTGCGCGCCTCGGGCCGTGCCAGCATGCGGCGGTGCGCCCATTCCAGCGCCTCGCCATCGATGTTTTCCTTAAGCAGCCCTTCCTTCATCATCAGGCCGAGGTTGTTCCGGGTCCGGCGCATGGGCGCGTCGGCCTGCTTGTAGATGATGTGGCGCAAATCGTTCAGGCGTCCGGGCTGCTGCGGGCGACCATCGGCGAGCCATTTCTCGCGGCTCAGCCCGCCTTTCCAGGCGCGGGTGGTGAAGCCCAGGATCTCGACCTTCACCTGGCACCGCTCCAGCGTCCGCGCCAGCACATCGGCGCAGATCGCCGCAATCGAGATCGGGCGCCCGCGCATGGAGCCGGAATTGTCCAGCAGGAGCGTGACCACCGTATCGCGAAACTCGGTGTCCTGTTCGACCTTGAAGCTCAGCGGGGTCGTCGGGTTCGCGACCACGCGCGCCAGCCGCCCGACATCGAGGATGCCTTCCTCCATGTCGAATTTCCAGCTGCGGTTCTGCTGCGCCTGGAGACGCCGCTGCAGCTTGTTGGCCAGCCGCGAGACCGCGCCCTTCAGCGGCTCGAGCTGCTGGTCGAGATAGGCGCGCAGGCGTTCGAGCTCTGCAGGCTCGGCCAGATCCTCGGCCTTGATCTCCTCGTCGTGCTCGGTGAGGTAGACCACGTAGTTCGGGTCCGCATCGGAATGGGCGGGCGGCGGCGGCGGCTCAAGCGGGGCCTCGCCCTCGGGCAGCTCGGCCTCGTCGCCCAGCTCCATATCCGCCAGGTCGTCCATGGCGACCTCGGCCTGGGACGGGTCCATTTCCTGGGTGTCGGAGGGGTCGGGGGCGGCTTCGCCCTGTTCGGACTGCTGGTCGTCCTCATCGCCGTCCTCGGCGGCGCTGTCCTCATCCTCCTCCTGTTCGGAGGTGTCTTCGGACTCGTCCTCTTCCTGGTCCGGGTCGTCGCCCAGCTGGTCGCCATAGCCCAGATCGTCGATGATCTGCCGGGCCAGCTTGGCAAAGGCGGCCTGATCGCTCAGGTCCCGCTGCAGCGTTGCAAGCGTCTCGCCGCACTGGTCCTCGATGTGATCGCGCCATAGGTCCATGACATTCTGCGCCCCCTTGGGCAGATCGCGCCCCGTGGCCAGGTGCCGGATCAGGTAGCCCGCGGCAATGGCCAGCGGCGCTTCGGAGGCCTGGGTGACCTGGTCATAGCCCTTGCGCTGGGCCTCGGCACCGATCTTGGCGTCGATATTGCCAGCCGTCCCCGGCATCACCCGTGCGCCCATCGCCTCGCACCGGGCGGTCTCCATCGCCTCGTAGAGGTCGCGCGCCATCTGCCCGGCGGGTTCGTATCGCGCATGCGTGCCCGCGTCGTGATACTTCCGGCGCATGGCATAGGCATCGGCGGTGCCGCGCGCGAACATCACCTCTTCGCGGGTCATGCGGCGGCTGATCTGGGGCAGGCGCATGGAGTCCGATGTCATCCCCGGCGGATCGACGGAATAGGTCACCGCCATGTCCGGATCATCGGCCAGCACGCGGGTCGCTTCGGCCAGGGCCTTCTTGAAGGGTTCGACGGGGTTGTCGGGCTTGCTCATGGGGGCCTGCGCAGGGGTGGCGGCCCAGACGGGCCTGATGGGAAATACATAGGGTTTATTGCGCGGATGGGGAGGATTGGCCAGAGCCGGATGCCTCCCCGCCGGGCAGATATTCCAGCAGGTCGCCCGGCTGGCAGTCGAGCTCCCGGCAGATCGCCGCGAGCGTCTCGAACCGTACGCCCTTCACCTTGCCGGATTTCAGCAGCGACAGGTTCTGCTCCGTGATCCCGATGCGGCGCGCGAGCTCGCGCGAGCGCATCTTGCGGCGGGCCAGCATCACGTCCAGCCGCACGGTAATGTCTGCCTCAGACAAAGAGCCGGTTCTCGTCCGCCTGGCGCGTGGCCTCGGCCAGCACCCAACCCATCACCATCAAAAGCGCCCCCAGAAGCCCCAGCAGCACATCATGTCCCGCGAAGGACACCGCGAGCGTGCGGGCCCCCGGCGGGTTGTCATGGGTCAGGATCAGCACCGCCGCCGTGCGTCCGGCGATGGCCAGCCCGGTGCCGAGCAAAAGGGCTGCGCCGATGCGCCGGATCGCCGCGGCATTGCAATGGCTGAACACACAGCCTTGCCCGTAACGCCCGAAAAGCCCGCGCGCTGTCCAGAGCGCGACACCCGCCGGGGCGAGGATCACCGCGGCAAGCGTCGCAAGGGCCACCCGCTTGCCCGGGGTCAGGCCGGTCGCGGTCTCCACCGGTGGCAGGAAGGGCTCTGGATCGACTAGAACCACCCCGTAGCCTGCGATCAGCAGGGCGCAGGCCAAGGTACAGCCATGGCCGAGCAAGGTGCAAAGCCGGGCAAGGCGCGGGGGAAGAGAAGTTTGCATAGTTTCAATCTCACAATTGATAATTTAACGTAAAACAATAAATGATTCGTGTCGAGAGAGGAATTGAAAGATGCGCTATCCCTGGATTGCCGCGCTTTGCGTTGCCGGATGCTCGCAGGTGCCCTTGGCCAGCATGGTGGAGCTTGCGAGGTTCGATCCTTTGCAGACGGACCTGGCGGGTATCACCGTGGCGGTCGATGTGACGGAGGGGCTGAGGGTCGCGCCCGACGGGGCCATCATGGTGCTGGCCGCGCAGGCGCCGAGCGGGGCTTCGGTATCCGAGCGCTTCGTGCTGGATCAAGCGGCAGTGTCCGAGACGCGCTGGTTTTTCGGCGTCGCGCCGCAGGATGCCGCTAGATTGGAACGTGCCCGGCAGCAGATCGTCGCGTTGAAGGCGGAGGACCCCGCCACGGCAGGGCAGCTGTCGGTCACGGCAGAGCCCTGTCGCGCCGTGGCGGGGGCGGGGGGCACGGTGGATGTGTTCCTGCAACTGGCCGCGGACAGACCTTTCGTGCCCGTCGCCCCAACGGTCGATCTGGAGGACGAGGGCGTGCCCGTGCCAAGGTGCGAAGGCATGTAACCTCGCCCCGAACCTTCGGCGGAACTCAGGGCGTTGCGTCGTGAGATTTTTTCGGAACACTGAAGCCGCAAGCGCGCCGCGCAAGGGGCGCTAGGGGCCCGGGGCCTGACCCGGATTTCGGGTCAGGCCGTTCGTGGCTGAGCGGTTACGCCGCGGCGCGGGCGCGCCGGGGGCGGCGGCGCTTGTTGGCCGGTTTGCCCTGGGGCTTCGGCTGGGGCTTGCCCTGGCCGGTCGGCTTGCCGCCGCCGCTGCCGCGACGCTGGCCCCCACCACCGCCGGGGCCGCGCCCGCGACCACCGCCGCCGCGGCGGGGTTTGGACGGCTCGTCCATCACCTCCCACGGGGTGCCGCCGGCCACGGGCAGGGTCAGGCCCATGACCTTCTGCACCGCGCGCAGCTCGCCCATTTCCTCGGGCGCGCAGAAGGCGACCGCCTGGCCATCGCGGCCCGCGCGGGCGGTCCGGCCGATCCGGTGCACGAAATTCTCCGGCACGTTGGGCAGGTCGAAATTGTAGACGAAGCGCACATCGGGGATGTCGATCCCCCGGGCAGCCACATCCGTGGCCACCAGCACCTTGAGCGTGCCCTCGCGGAAGGCCTTGAGCGCGCGCTCCCGCTGGCCCTGGCTGCGGTTGCCGTGGATCGCGGCGGTCTCGAAGCCCGCGTTGCTCAGCTTGCGCGCCAGCCGGTCGGCCCCGTGCTTGGTGCGCGAGAAGACCAGCGCCAACTCGTCCCGGTGATTGCCGAGAAGGTCGATCAGCAGCTGCGTCTTGGCGCCCTGTTCGACGAAATGCACCGACTGGGTGATCTTGTCGGCGATCTTGCCCGGAGGCGCGACCTCGACCCGCGCAGGATCAGTCAGGTAGGCGCGGCTGAGCTCTTCCATCTGCTTGGGCATGGTGGCCGAAAACAGCATGGTCTGGCGTTCCGCGGGCAGGAGCGGCGCGATCTTGCGCAGGGCATGGATGAAGCCGAGATCCAGCATCTGGTCGGCCTCGTCCAGCACCAGGAACCTGGTTTCGCTCAGGCGCAGGGCCTTGCGGTCCAGCAGGTCGATCAGACGGCCGGGCGTGGCCACGATCAGGTCGGCGCCCCGCTCGGCGCGCTTGATCTGCGGGCCGATGGCAACACCGCCCACGATCACCTGCAGCTTGAGATGGGAGCCTTCGGTGAAGGCGCGCAGGCTCTCACAGATCTGGCTCACCAATTCCCGCGTGGGGGCGAGGATCAGCCCGCGGCAGGTGCGCGGCGCAGGCTTGGTGCCCGCCTTCATCAGCGCATCGAGCAGGGGCAGCCCGAAGGCCGCGGTCTTGCCGGTGCCGGTCTGGGCGATGCCCAGCACGTCGCGCCCGTTGAGCCCGTGCGGGATCGCGCGGGTCTGGATCGGGGTCGGGTCGGTGATGTTCTGGGCGGCAAGGCCGGCCACGAGGCGGGGCGAGAGCCCCAGCATGTCGAAATCCAAAGGATATGTCCTTTCGCGCCACGCAATCGGCGTGGCTATGGGGGATGCGCGCGGCCGGTTTCGGCACGCGGCATGTACAGGGACGCGCTGCCTCGGCAAGGCGCGCGACGGCGTTTGGCCGCGTCTGCGGCGCTCGGGTTCCGGGTCAAGGACGCGCTGCGCCGTGACCCTCTGGACCCAGGCGTGAATGGGAACCGGTCGGAGAGGCATGCTGGCATCTGTCTGCGATCCGGGGACCGCAACGACCCTGAGGCCGGACAGTTCTGCTCACGCGGCAGGCCTGCAATGCTCAGCAGCACATGGGGGAGTTTTGCCCAAAGGTCAATGGGGAGCCGCGCATTCGAGGGATATTTGACGCCGCGACGCCTGGCCGGGGTGGTTGCAAACAGCGCAGATTGGCCCTAGCGCTGTTGGGGATCAGACATAGCGGAGAGCCGCGCCCATGCGCATGACCGACACCTTCATCAAGCCGATGCATCCCGAGGGCCGCAAGTTCGTGGCGATTTTCGGGGCCATTGCCCTCGCGCTCTTCATCGTGTGGGAGCCTCTGGGCTGGATCGGGGTCGGTGCGACGGTGTGGTGCTACTATTTCTTCCGCGACCCCGAGCGGGTGACGCCGCAGCGCGACGGGCTGGTGATCAGCCCCGCGGACGGGGTCGTCTCGCTGATCGAGCAGGCCGTGCCCCCGGCGGAGCTGGGCATGGCCGACACCCCCCTGACCCGGGTCAGCGTCTTCATGAACGTGTTCAACTGCCACGTGAACCGCACGCCCGTGCCCGGGACGGTGAAGGCCGTGGCCTACCGGCCGGGCAAGTTCCTCAACGCCTCGCTCGACAAGGCCAGCGAGGATAACGAGCGCAACTCGATCTGTGTCGAGATGGCCGATGGCCGCCAGATCGCCATGGTGCAGATCGCGGGGCTGGTGGCCCGGCGCATCGTCAGCTTCGTCAAGGGCGGCGAAACCCTCGCGGCCGGCGAGCGGTTCGGTCTGATCCGCTTCGGCAGCCGCGTGGATGTCTACCTGCCCCAGGGCGTGCAGCCACTGGTCTCGGTCGGGCAGACCATGGTCGCGGGCGAAACCGTGCTGGCGGAGCTGGGCGCCGGAGGCCGCGCAGCATGACACGCCCGCCCCGCCGCCCGCGCACCGAGTTCTCGATCACCAACCTGTTGCCGAACATGCTGACGGTGGCCGCGATCTGCGCGGGGCTGACGGCGATCCGCTTCGGGGTGGACGGCAATTACGAGCCCGCGGTGCTGCTGATCCTGCTGGCGGCGGTGCTGGACGGGCTGGACGGGCGCCTTGCCCGCGCGCTGGGCAGCGACAGCGAGATGGGCGCCGAACTCGACAGCCTGGCGGATTTTCTGAACTTCGGGGTCGCGCCCCCGCTGATCCTGTATTTCTGGGCGCTGCAGGACATGCGCGGTGCGGCCTGGATCTCGGTGCTGGTCTTCACCGTCTGCTGCGTGGTGCGCCTGGCACGGTTCAACGCCACCTCCAAATCCGACGAGGGGGCCAGCAAGCTGTCGGAGTTTTTCACCGGCGTACCGGCCCCCGCGGGCGCGGCGCTGGTCATGCTGCCGATGTTCGCCTCCTTCTCCGTGGGGGAGGAACCGCTCTTCCCGCCGGTGCTGATCATGCTCTACATGATGGGGGTCGGGCTGCTGATGATCAGCCGGATTCCAACCTGGTCTTTCAAGACCGCGCGGGTCTCACGCGAAAATGTTAAGTTTTTTTTGGTCGGATTTGTGGCAGTCGTCGCCGCACTGTTTACTTTTGCTTGGACGACATTGGTGATCCTGTGCCTCGTATACGTGGGCGTTGTGATCTGGGCGCTGCTCATGCGGCGACCCGGAGCAGGGTCGTAACAGACCCGGAGAGGCTATGCGCCCTGAACAAGTTGAAACTGCCTATGCCCGCTGGGCACCCATATATGACTGGTCATTCGGCAAGCTGACCTCGGTCGCCCGCCGTCGAACGATGGAGTATGTCTCGGGCCGCGATGGCTCGGTTCTGGAGGTCGGGGTCGGGACGGGATTGTCCCTGGGCCTCTATCCCGAGGGCCGCCCCGTGACCGGCATCGACTACAGTGCGGACATGCTCGCCCGCGCGCAGGACAAGGCCGCGCAGGGCAATCTGCCGGTCACGCCGGAGCTGCACCGCATGGATGCGCGGGACATGGACTTCCCGGACGATCATTTCGACACGGTGCTGGCCATGCACGTGCTGTCGGTGGTGCCCGAGCCGCACCGGGTCATGGCCGAGATGACGCGCGTCTGTCGCCCCGGGGGCGAGATCGTGGTGGCGAACCATTTCGCGCGGGAGACAGGTTTGTTGCACCTGGCAGAGCGGGCGATCTCGTCGATCCCGGGCACGGTGGGCTGGCATTCGGACTTCGAGCGCGAGATCGTGACCGAGGCACCTGGCCTGCGGGTGGCGCATTACGAGCCCTTGCCGCCCCTCGGCGTCATGACGCTGGTGGTGCTGGAAAAGCCGGTGCCCGAGGTCAAGCTGCCGGAGGCGTCGCCCCGTGCTGCGGAGGCGGTCGCGGAACCCATCGCGTAACCCGCGTCCGGGCACGGTGTCTTGCGCTGCCGTGCCCGGGTGGGTCTTGCAGCCCGGGTGTCAGGTGATCGCGTTGGAGGCCGCGCTTTCGGGCAGTTCCTCATCGAAGCAGCGCTGGTAGAACTCTGCCACGGTCTCGCGCTCCAGCTCATCGCATTTGTTGAGGAAGGTCAGCCGGAAGGCGTAGCCCACATTGCGGAAGATCTCGGCATTCTGGGCCCAGGCGATGACCGTCCGCGGGCTCATCACCGTCGACAGGTCACCGTTCATGAACGCGGTCCGGGTCAGGTCCGCGACGGTGACCATGTGCCCCACGATCTTGCGGCCCTTTTCGGTGTTGTAATGGGGGTTCTTGGCCAGCACGATGGCGGCCTCCGCATCGTGGCGCAGGTAGTTCAGGGTCGCCACCAGGGACCAGCGGTCCATCTGGCCCTGGTTGATCTGCTGGGTACCGTGATAGAGCCCCGTCGTATCCCCGAGCCCGACGGTATTGGCCGTGGCGAAGATGCGGAAATAAGGGTTCGGCGTGATCACTTCGTTCTGGTCGAGCAGCGTGAGCTTGCCGTCCACCTCCAGCACCCGCTGGATCACGAACATCACATCCGCCCGGCCCGCGTCGTATTCGTCGAACACGATGGCCGTGGGGTTGCGCAGGGCCCAGGGCAGGATGCCCTCGTGGAATTCGGTGACCTGCACCCCGTCCTTGAGCTTGATCGCGTCCTTGCCGATCAGGTCGATCCGGCTGATATGGCTGTCGAGGTTGACCCGCACGCAGGGCCAGTTCAGCCGTGCGGCGACCTGTTCGATATGGGTGGATTTGCCTGTGCCGTGATAGCCCTGGATCATCACCCGACGGTTGTGGGAAAACCCGGCCAGGATGGCCAGGGTGGTGTCGGGGTCGAACTTGTAGGTCGGGTCGATATCCGGCACGCGGTCGGAGCGTTCGGAGAAGCCTTTGACCTTCATGTCCGTGTCGATACCGAACACCTCCCGCACCGAGATTTCTTCCGTGGGTTTACCGATATCCAAGCCACCGTCTGCCATGCTGTCCCCGAATCTTGTGAGTCGCGCCAGAGGGATCCGGCACGTGTTTGTGCGCAACATATCGTAGGGGACGCGGAGGGAAAGGGGGAGACCGGGACGCAATAGCGGTTTTTGGCAGATCAGCCGCCCGCGCGGGCCGCGATCTCTTGGCCCGCGGCCCAGCCCGAGGACCAGGCCCACTGGAAGTTGTACCCGCCGAGCCAGCCGGTCACGTCCACCACCTCGCCGATGAAGTAGAGCCCGGGCTGATGCGCGCTCTCCATGCTGCGCGACGACAGGGCCGCGGTCTCCACGCCGCCAAGGGTCACTTCGGCCTTGCGATACCCCTCGGTGCCCGTGGGTTTCAGGTGCCAGTCGGTCAGCGCCGCGGTGATCTCGCGCAACCGCGTGTCGCTCAGGTCGGCCAGGTTGCCGGTGGCGCCCACCTGCGCGGCGATGGTCTGGGCCAGCCGCTTCGGAAGCCATTCCGTCAGCACCGTGGCCAGGTCCCGCCGCCCGGCCCGGGCGCGCCGGTCGCGGAGGGCGGTGAAGAAGTCGGTCTCGGGGCACAGCCGCACGGTGATCCCGTCGCCCTCGCGCCAGTAGGACGACGCCTGCAGGATCGCCGGTCCCGACAGCCCGCGATGGGTAAAGAGAAGCGCCTCGTCGAAACTGGTGCCATTGGCGGTCACCCGGGCGGGGCTGGCAAGGCCCGACAACTCGGCGAACGCGGCCTCCGCCCCGAACGTGAGCGGCACCAGCGCGGGCCGCGTCTCGGTCAGGGCATGGCCGAACTGCCGCGCGATGCGGTAGCCCTGGTCCGACGCTCCGATCTTGGGGATCGACTTGCCGCCGCAGGCCACCACCACCTGCCGCGCGGTCACGCGCACGGACCGCCCCTCCCGCGTCACCGACAGCCGGAACCGGCTGCCGTCATGGGCGATCTCGTCGAGCGTGCTGCGCAACCACAGCACCGCGCCCGCCCGGTCCATCTCCGCCAGCAGCATCGCGATGATGTCCTTGGCGGAAGTGTCACAGAAAAGCTGCCCCAGGGTCTTTTCGTGATAGGGAATGCCGTGCCGCGCCACCAGGTCGATGAAATCCCATTGAGTGTAACGGCTGAGCGCGGATTTGGCGAAATGCGGGTTTGCGGAGATGAAGTTCTCCGGCCCCGCATACATGTTGGTGAAGTTGCACCGCCCCCCGCCCGAGATGCGGATCTTCTCGCCCGGATTGGCGCTGTGATCCAGCACCAGCACCCCGGGCCCTGCATGGGCCGCGCACATCATGCCCGCGGCCCCGGCGCCGAGGATCACGGTCTCGAAACTGTCAGCGGGTTGTGCCATGGGCGCGGGATGGCCCAGAGCCGCCCGAGGTGCAAGCCCTCACGGGTCCACACAAGCCCGTGACAGGGATGACGCAATCGCGACAGGTGGCCGCCCCCGCGCTTATATAGCCGGGACACGACCGAAAGGATGCCCCATGAACCGTCGCCATTTCCTCGCCGCCACCGCCGGACTTCTCGCCAGCGCCGCGATCCTGCCCCGCGGCCTGCAGGCCAGCGCCGGCCCGTTCGAGATCACCCTGACCGAGGCGGAGTGGCGCGCGCGCCTGACACCGGCGCAGTTCAAGGTGCTGCGCAAGGAGGGGACCGAGCGCCCCTTTACCAGCCCCCTGAACGACGAGACCCGCGCCGGGATCTATCACTGCGCGGGATGCGACCTGCCGGTCTATCCGTCGACCACCAAGTATGACAGCGGCACGGGCTGGCCGTCCTTCTGGGCACCGCTGGAGGAGGCCATCGGCACCAAGGCGGACCGCAAGCTGATCTATCTGCGCACCGAGGTCCATTGCCGCCGCTGTGGCGGGCATCTGGGCCATGTGTTCGATGACGGGCCGCAGCCCACGGGCAAACGGCATTGCCTCAACGGGGTCGCGCTGACGTTCAAACCGGCCTGAGCGCGCCGCTAGGTTCCGGGACCGTGCGAGAAGGCGCCGCCCGAGACGGCGCTGTTGATCGCGGCTTCCAGGGCGCGCGGGTCCACCGGCTTGGGCAGGAACCCGTCGATCCCCGCATCGCGGTAGCGCGCCTGCACGTCGCCGCCCACATGGGCGGTGCAGGCGATGATCGGCACCTTGCTCTTTTCCGGCCCCGAGGTGCGGATCTGCGCCGTCGCCCCCAACCCGTCAAGCCCGGGCATGGTGATGTCCATCAACACCAGGTCGAAACTCTCCGACAGGATCGCCTCGACCGCCTCGAACCCGTTGGAGACCACGCGCACCTCGTGCCCGAGATCGCGCAGCATCGCCTCCATCACGTTCTGGTTCAGCGGATTGTCCTCGGCCACCAGCACCTTGGCCGACGGCCCCCGGGGCGCCCGGGCGGGATGGGGCTGTGGGGTCTCGCGCGGCTCGGGGCAGGGCTCCAGCGGCAGCGTCAGCTCGAAATGAAAGGTCGCGCCCGCGCCGGGCTGCGAGGTCACGCCGATATCGGCGCTCATGGCCGCGGCGATGTTGTGGCAGATCGACAGGCCAAGGCCCCAGCCGCCGCGATCCTTGCCGAAATCGCTCTCGATCTGCACGAAGGGCCGGAACAGCAACGCCTGCTGCTCTTCCGAGATCCCGATCCCGGTATCCTCGACCTCCAGCCGCAGGCGCGAGAAGCTGTCGCTGCGGCTGATTTCCCGCACACGCAGGGTGATCGTGCCCCGGTCGGTATAGCGCAGGGCGTTGGCCATGAAGTTGTTGAGCACCTGTTGCAGCCGCACCGGGTCGGTCAGCACACGGGCCGGCATCCGGTCGTCGATCTCGACCTGCAGGGTCAGGCCCTTCTCGCTGACCGAGCTGTACCACCAGTCCGCCACCTGGTCCAAAAGCGGCATCAGGTCCGTCGCGCGGCTTTCGATCCGCATGCGCCCGGTTTCCATGTGGCTCAGATCCAGCAGGTCGGTCAGCAGGTTCATCAACTGCCCGCCCGCCGCGATGATCGCATCCACATGGCCGCGCCGCTTCTCGTCCAGGTCCGACAGCCGCAACAGCTGCGCAAAACCGAGAATGGCGTTCATCGGGGTGCGGATCTCGTGGCTCATGGCGGCCAGGAACCGGCTCTTGGCGCGGCTGGCATCCTCGGCCCTGATCAGGGCGGCCTGCAGGTCCTGCTGCAGCCCGTCCGTCCCGTCATCGGCACTGACAATCGACAGGGTGCGCAGGAAGGCGCCGTCCGCGTCGCGCAGCACCACGGCCGAGACAAGGGCGTGGAACGGCGTGCCGTCCTGGCGCAGGAACGTGTGCCGGATCTTGTCCACCGAAGATGTCCGCAGCAGGGTCGGCATGACCTCGGTCCGGGCACGGTTCGCCGATTCGGGTACCATGAACTCCATGATCGACCGGCCGATCATGTCATCGGGGCTGTAGCCGAGCCGGGCCGCCCAATAGGCGCTGATCGCCACGATGACGCCGTCCCGATCCACAGAATGCATCAGTACAGGCGCCTTGCCGAAGAACTCGAGGAACGGGTTCGCGGCGTGGTCGTCAAGCCCCTTGAGCGTTGCCTCAGGCATACACTGTGTCCTTAGAGTGGCGTCCGGAGACAGAATTCCCCCGGCCAGAACATCATCGTCTTCCCAAGGGGAACCTTCGCATTCCCGGTTGCAATATGCAAATAAAGCTTAGTCGCGCGTGCCGGAAAACTTCTCGGCCCAGGCCTCCCGATCCGCGTCGGAGATCTTGGCAAAGGTCACCTCGGGCACCGCGAAGGCATGGCCCGCGGGCAGGGCGGCAAGCGCCTCTGCCACGTCCCCGGGCCAGCCGGCGTCCTCGGCCTTCATGGCGCGCAGCAGGGCGGCACTGGCATCCGGGATGAAAGGCTGCGACAGCACCGCGTAGAACCGCACCAGGTTCAGCCCCAGCCGGATGATCGCCGCCGCCGCGTCCGGGTCAGTCTTGAACACGCTCCAGGGGGCGGCGGCTTGCAGGTACTCGTTGCCCGCAACCCAGATCGCGCGCAACTCGGCCGCGGCCTTGCGCACCTCCATGGCGTCCATGTGCCCCTCATAGGCGCGCAGCTTGGTGGTCAACTCGGCGATCAGCGCCTCCTCGGCGGGCCCATAGGCACCGCCCGCAGGCACCTCTTCGCCGTATTTCGACCGGCAGAACTTGGTCACGCGGCTGGCGAAATTGCCCAGCACATCGGCGAGATCCTTGTTCACCGAGGCCTGGAAATTCTCCCATGTGAACTCGGAATCGGAGTTTTCCGGCGCGTGGCTCAGCAGCCACCAGCGCCAGTAATCCGCCGGCAGGATCTCCAGCGCCTGGTCCATGAACACGCCCCGCCCCTGGGAGGTCGAGAACTGCCCCCCGTCATAGGTCAGGTAGTTGAACGACTTGATGTAATCCACCAGCTTCCAGGGATCGCCCGAGCCCATGATCGTGGCCGGGAAGCTCAGGGTGTGGAAGGGCACGTTGTCCTTGCCCATGAACTGCACGTAGCGCACCTCGTCCGCGCCCTTGTCCGTGCGCCACCAGCGTTCCCATGCCGCATCGTCCAGCCCGTTGGCATCGGCCCATTCGGCGGTCCCGGCAATGTACTCGATGGGCGCGTCGAACCAGACGTAGAAGACCTTGCCCTCCATCCCCGGCCAATCCTCGGTTCCCTTCTTCACCGGCACGCCCCAGTCGAGATCCCGGGTGATGCCCCGGTCCTGCAACCCGTCGCCATCATGGAGCCATTTCTTCGCGATCGACGTGGTCAGGATCGGCCAGTCGGTCTTGCTGTCGATCCAGGCGTCCAATTGGTCCTTCAACGCGGATTGGCGCAGATAGAGGTGCTTGGTCTCCCGCACCTCCAGGTCGGTGGAGCCGGAGATTGCGCTGCGCGGGTCGATCAGGTCCGTGGGGTCGAGCTGCTTGGTGCAGTTCTCGCACTGGTCGCCGCGGGCCTTGTCGTAGCCGCAATTGGGGCAGGTGCCCTCGATGTACCGGTCCGGCAGGAACCGGCCGTCCGCATGGGAATAGACCTGCTTTTCCGAGACCTCCTCGATCAGCCCGTTCTCGGCCAGCTTGCCCGCGAAATATTGGGTCAGCGCCTTGTTGCGCTCCGACGAGGAGCGGCCGAAATGATCGAAGCTCAGCCCGAAGCGTTTCGCGATATCCGACTGGACCGCGTGCATCTCGGCACAATACTCCGCCACCGGCTTGCCCGCCTTGGCCGCGGCCAGCTCGGCCGGGGTGCCATGCTCGTCCGTGGCGCAGATGAACATCACCTCATGTCCACGCGCACGGGCATAGCGGGCATAGAGGTCCGCAGGCAGCTGGCTGCCCACGAGATTGCCCAGATGCTTGATGCCGTTGATGTAGGGAATCGCGGAGGTGATGAGTATACGTGCCATGGATCGGGCCTTTGTGACGTGCCCGCCCGAGGTAGCGCAGGGGCGCGGTGAGGTCTAGCGCTTGCGGCCCAGAAGCCGTCCGATGGTGAAGCTGGTGCGCGGGGTATAGACGTAATCCGTACGCTCCTGCGGTGCCGGCCGCACCCGCATCCGCGCCAGGCCGAACACCACCAACACGAGATGCCCCAGACCCAGGAACACGAAGAGCGCCATCGGCCCCCGCGCCTCGATCAAGAGCGACGAGACCAGCGGGCTGGCAATCGCGCCCACGGCGAACATGAACATCAATGCCGCCGACAGCTCCACCCGCTCGTCATCGCTGGCGAAATCATGGGCATGGGCGGCGGCGACCGAGAAGATCGGAAAGGTCGTCACCCCGAACAGAAGCGCCGCGCCGAACACCGCCAGCGTCCCGGCGCTCTGGGTGTGGATCGTGATGGCGCAGCTGGCGATGGCGGCGACCGACAGGGCGATCAGCACCCTGCGCCGGTCGAACCGATCCGCGAGCCAGCCCGTGGGATACTGCGCCAGCGCCCCGCCCAACACGTAGGCGGCCAGAAAGAGCCCGATCTGGTCCGAGCGCAGGCCCACATCCTGACCGTAGATCGGGCCGACCATGCGGAAGGCTGCACTGGTCAGCCCCGCCACGATCACCGCCGCCGCCGCCAGGGGGGATTTGGCGAGGGCGAGGGCAGGGCGCAGGCGCGGGGCCTTGGGCACCGCGGGCTGGCTCGCCTGGGTCAGGGCGATGGGCAGGAGCGCCATGCAGCACAGGATCGCCAGCAGGTTGTAGGACACGTACTCCGCCGGGGGCAGCACCGCGATCATCAGCTGCGCGATCAGCGCCGCACCCAGGTCCACCACCCGGTAGAGCCCGGTCGCCCGGCCCCGCGTCTCGTTGGTCAGCCGCGCATTCAGCCAGCTTTCAATGATCGTGTAGCAGCCCGCGACACACAGCCCCGTGGTGACCCGCAGCCCGGCCCAGGCCAAGGGATGCACCACCATCATATGCGCCAGCAGCCCGATGGCGCCCGCGGCGGTGAAGGCCGCGAAGGCGCGCGAATGGCCCACCGTGCCCAGCAGGCGTGGTGCACCCCAGCAGCCGATGAAGAACCCGATGTAATGGGCCGAACCGAGCATGCCGATCTCGGCATTGGAAAACCCGAGAACCGCGCCGGAAAGCGCATCCAGGGGCCCGACCGCGCCCGACGACACCTGCAACAGGGCGACGGAGGCGAAAAGGGCGGCAAAAGTGATCAGTACGCGCATGGGAACCGGGGCGGGCAGGACAGGCCCCCCCTATGGCACCGAAGGCGCAGCCCGGGGCGGCCGATTTCGACGCGCCCGTGTCGGTTTTGAGCCTGCGGCGCGCGGTGCGCCCTCAGAGCCCGAAAGATGCCGCGCCGCGGGGCAAGAATTTTAAGTAAAATTCTTGCCCCCGCTCAGGCGCTGCGCACGGTGTCGATCATCAGTTGCACGTTCTCGGGGTCCGCATCGGGTGTGATCCCGTGGCCGAGGTTGAAGATATGCGGGCCCTTGGAGAACGCCTGCACGATCTCGCGGGTCTCGTCCACCAGGGCCTGCCCGCCGGTCACCATGTGCGACGAGGCCAGGTTGCCCTGCACGCAGCCATCGACCTGCACATGCTCGGCCGCCCAGGCCGCCGAGACGGAATTGTCCAGTGCGACGCAATCGGCCCCCGTGGCCTTGGCAAAGCCGATATAGCCGTCGCCCGCCTCGCGCGGGAAGGCGATGATCGGCGTGTCGGGATGTTTCGTCTTCAGCGCGGCGATGATCTTTTTCGTCGGCTCCAGAGCGTATTTCGTGAACGCCTCGCCCTTCAGCGACCCGGCCCAGCTGTCGAAGATCTTCACCGTCTCGGCCCCCGCCTCGATCTGCATCGAGAGGTACGCGATGGTCGCCTCGGTCAGCCGGTCCATCAGCGCGTCGAACACCTCGGGCGCCTCGCGCATCAGCTTGTGCGCCGGGGCCTGGTCGGGCGTCCCGCGCCCGGCGATCATGTAGGTCGCCACGGTCCAGGGCGCCCCGGCAAAGCCGATCAGCGCGGTCTCGGCGGGCAACTCGCGCGACAGGATCCGCACGGTCTCGTAGATCGGGGCGAGATGGTCATGGACCTCGTCGGCGGGCTTGAGCTTGTTGAACTCTTCCATGGTCTCGATGGTCGACAGGCGCGGCCCCTCGCCGGTCACGAACCACAAATCCGCCCCCAGCGCGTCCGGGATCAGCAGGATATCGGCGAACAGGATCGCCGCATCGAACCCGTAGCGGCGGATCGGCTGCAGGGTCACCTCGGCGGCCAGCTCCGAGTTGTAGCACAGCGACAGAAAATCCCCGGCCTCCGCCCGCGTGGCGCGATATTCGGGCAAATACCGCCCCGCCTGGCGCATCATCCAGATGGGTGGGACCTTTTGCACCTCTCCATCCAGAGAACGGAGGAGTTTTTTTCTGTCAGTCATCGAGGTCGTTCCTTAGTATGGGGATACTGAGATCCCGCCGTGATGTCAGCTTGATGGCGCAAAATGGGTTGTCAAGTCAAGTTGACACTTATAGAGATGCGACCATGACTATCACACTCCCGACCCCCGATTCACCCTTGAAAATCGGCACACGCGGCTCGCTGCTCGCGCTGGCCCAGGCCCATGAGACGCGGGCCCGTTTGTCGGCCGCGTTCGACCTGCCGGAGGAGGCCTTCGAGATCGTGGTCATCAAGACCACCGGGGACCGGATCCAGGACCGCTCGCTGAGCGAGATCGGCGGCAAGGGCCTGTTCACCCGGGAAATCGAGGACGCCATGCTGGACGGGAGCATCGACATCGCGGTGCATTCGATGAAAGACATGCCCGTGGACACGCCCGCGGGACTGGCACTCGACACCTACCTGCCGCGCGAGGACGTGCGCGACGCCTTCGTGACGCTCGACGGGGGCACGCTGGCGGATCTGCCCGAGGGGGCCGTGGTCGGGTCCAGTTCCCTGCGGCGGCGCGCGCAGCTGGCCCATCGGCGCCCGGACCTGCAACTGGTCGAGTTCCGCGGCAATGTGCAGACCCGGATGAAGAAACTCGGCGACGGCGTGGCCCATGCGACCTTTCTTGCCATGGCGGGGTTGAACCGGCTCGGCATGGACGAGGTCCCGCGCAGCGCGATTGCGCCCGAAGACATGCTGCCCGCGGTCGCCCAGGGCTGCATCGGGATCGAACGGCGCGCCGATGATCCGCGTGCGGCCGAAATGCTGGCCGCGATCCACGACGGACCTTCCGGACACCGCCTGGCCTGCGAGCGCGCCTACCTGTCGGCCCTGGACGGCTCGTGCCAGACCCCGATCGCCGGTCTGGCGGAGCTTGACGGCGGCTCGATTCACTTGCGTGCCGAAATTCTGCGCCCCGATGGCTCCGAAGTGCTGAGCGATTCCGAAACCGCACCGGTGGAAGATGCCGCAAAAATGGGCAGGGAGGTGGCCGAACGCCTCCGCGCCCGCGCGCCCGACGGGTTTTTCAGCTGGCTGACGGCGCACGCGTGACCTGAAACGGGCGTTTGATGCCCGAGGCTGCGACCGATTGCTGCGCTGCGGCGCGACGTCCCTTTGGATTGCCGGGAACTCTGCCAAACTGTGTCACGCGATACCGGCCCTGTCGGTCCGGTGTCGCGCGGTTAGGACAGTTGCAGAATCGGATCCCGGAATGTTGACCCCAGAAGAGCCCATTTCCCCGCCCCTCGACGCGGACCGCGCTCAGGAGGTTCTGGCCTTGATCCGCCGTCGGGCGGATGCATCGCGCAGCGCCGCGCGGCTCGACCTCTTCAAGGCCTGCGCGGTGCTTTCCCTGCGCGAAGAGGCCTCGGCCCATGATTTCGCCGATGCCGTGGCCCGCACCCTGGAGCAGGCCTTGGGCCGCGCCCCCGAATGGCACGGCCCCGACGCCCGCAGCGTGACTTTCGACGAAACCTGGCTGCTGCGGCTGGTGGACCGCTCCATCGCCTGTGACAGTGCCAGCGTCGCCTTCCTGATCTCCAGCCGGGTGCAACGGGGCAAGCGTGCCTCGCTCGCCTACCTGGTGAACGGGCTGGCCGAACGGCTCGAGGCGGCCTGACCGCCGCAGGGGGCGCTGCCCCCGTCGCGGACGCGACGCCCCCGGAGTATTTTTGCAACGATGAAGCGGGGCGTCAGGCGCGGGTCGGAGGCATGCTCAGGGCGCGGGCGAAGACCTCGGCGCTGACATTGCCCCCGGTGGCCACGGCAATGACCGCGTCGCCGGAGAGCGCGTCGGGGCGGAACAGTGCCGCCGCGAGGGCCACCGCGCCGCCCGGCTCCAGCACCAGTTTCAAGTGCTGGAAGGCCAGCTTCATGGTCCGCAGCACCTCACCCTCGGTCACCACGAGCCCCGGTCCCGCCCGCGACGCGAGCACGGGGAAGGTGATCTCGCCGGGCATCGGGGTCAGGATCGCGTCGCAGATCGAGCCGTCGCGCGCGCTGTTGGCCAGCCGTGTGCCCGCCGCGAGCGAGCGGGCCATGTCGTCGAAGCCGTCCGGCTCCACCGGCCGGACGCGCATCCGTGGCGCGGTCTCGGCCAGGGCGAGGGCGATCCCCGCGCTCAACCCGCCGCCGCCGCAACACACCAGCACCTCCGCCGCGTGGACGCCTTCCGCAGCGGCCTGGGCGGCGATCTCCAGCCCGGTGGTGGCCTGACCCGCGATCACCTCGGTGTCGTCATAGGGTTTGATCAGGGTCAGCCCGTCGCGCTCCGCTAAAGTCGCGGTCAGCCCGTCCCGATCCTCCCGCGCCCGGTCGTAGAACACGACCTCCGCCCCGAGGGCGCGGGTGTTCTCCACTTTCGGCGCAGGCGCATCGCCGGGCATCACGATGAGCGCCCGCGTGCCATGGGCCGCCGCCGCGCGGGCCACCCCCTGGGCGTGGTTGCCGCTGGAACAGGCGATCACTCCGCGCGCCCGCACCGCCGCGGGCAGCGCCGAGACCGCCGCCCAGCCGCCCCGCGCCTTGAAGGAGCCGGTGTGCTGCAGGCACTCGGCCTTGACCAGCACCCGGCGCCCGGCAAGCGCATCGAGCGCGGGCGCGCTCAGGATCGGCGTGCGCCGGACATGCCCGTCCAGCCGCGCCTCCGCCGCCTTGATCCGGTCGAAATCCGGGGCGCCGCTCATGGGGGCACGGCGGCAAGAAAGGCGCGCAGGGCCGCGCCCGACTCCGGCTCGTCGAGGAAGGGAATATGCGCGCGGTCCGGCACTTCGGCGGCGATCAGGCCCGGGTGGCGGCGCGCCATCTCGGCCACGGTCGCCGCACTCAGAAGGTCCGAATTCGCCCCCCGGATCACCGCCACGGGCAGCCCCGCCAGCGCCTCGAAGAACGGCCAGAGGTCCGTGGCCGCCGTGGCCCCGGCCTCCTCGACGGCATCGCGGAGCTTCGGATCATAGGTGATCTGCAGCCCGCGCGGGGTTTCGGTATAGTGTTTTTGCACCTCCTGAAGCCAGCGGCTCGCGGGCACATTGGCAAAGCCGGTCATCAGCCCGGGCATGGCCGCGGCCATCTCGGCATGGGTGGCATAGGCCGGGTTGCGGCCCAGGTATCCCATGATCACCTCCAGCCCCTTGGGGTCAAGCTCGGGCCCGATATCGTTGAGGCACACGCCCAGCAGTCGCTCCCGCGCCCCCAGCCCCAGCCCCATGGCGATCAGCCCGCCGCGGGAAGTGCCGAGGATCGCCGCCCTGTCCAGCCCGAGATGGTCGAGCAGTTGCAGCGCGTCCGCGGCCTCCTGTTGCAGGGTGTAGGACCTGTGGTCGGCCCAGTCGCTTTGCCCCCGGCCGCGGAAGTCCATCCGGATCACCCGCGCGCCGGTCAGGTGGGGCAGGGCGTAGTCGAAATCCCGGGTGGTCCGGGTCAGGCCCGACAGGCACAGCAGCGGGATGCCCGCCCCCTCGTCGGTGTAATGCAGGCGGGTGCCGTCGGGGGCGGTGATCTGGGGCATCAGAGCTCTTTCACGAGGACGGGAAGCGGGCGGAGGTCGGCGACGATCCGGTCGGGCACCGCGGGCAGGCGGTCGACGGGCTCTTCGGCGCGGTTGGCCCAGACCGCGCGGAACCCGTAGGCGGCGGCCGCCGCCGCGTCCCAGCCGTTGGAGGAGACGAACATCACCTGCTCCGGGCTGCAGCCGAAGCGCGCGCCGACGAGGTCATAGACCAGCCGCGCGGGCTTGAAGATGCTGACCGATTCGACGCTGAGCACATCGTCGAGCAGCGCCCCGATCCCGGCGCTGTCCACCGCGCCTGCGAGCATGTCCGGCGCGCCATTGGACAGGATGCCCGTGTTCAGGCCCTGGTCCTTGAGCGCGCCGAGCATGGCGGGCACCTCCGGGTAGGCCGACAGCTCCCAGTAGAGCTGCAGCAGGCGTTCGCGCAGCTCCGCATCGTCGCCGAGGCCCGCGGCCTCCAGCGCCCAGTCGAGGCCGTCCTGCGTGACCTGCCAGAAATCGCAATGGTCCCCGGTGATGGCGCGGAGCCAGGTGTATTGCAGTTGCTTGAGCCGCCAGTCCCGCGCGATCTGCGGCCAGCGGGTGGCGAAGGCGGCGCGCCCGGGCTCCGCGGCGGCTTCGCGGGCGGCGGCGCTGACATCGAACAGGGTGCCATAGGCGTCGAAAATGCAGGTGGTGATGGGCATGGGGCGTGGGTCCTTCGTCGGGGCCAAGGTGACGTTGCGGGGCGGGAAGGGCAAGACCCGGATGGACGGCGGGTCAGGTTTTGCGCCGCGCTGCGCGCGTCGCCCGGTTGACGATGCACTGTTCCTGGGTGCTGGACGGTTTGGCATGGTATTGCGCCGCGCGATGCGCGTCGCCCCGGCGGGGGGCAAGCCCCCCGCACCCCCCGATCTGCGTGGGGGCGCTGCCCCCACACCCCCGGAGTATTTTTGCACAGAAGAAGACATACGCGGAGCGCATGGAAGGGTCTGTGGCGTCCGAAACGCAAGGTCGGAGGCGCGTCAGAAGGGCCTTCGGGGCGGGCCCACCGCCGCGTAGCGGCGGCCGGGCCCAACGCCGGTCCAGCCCCGCAAGGGGCGTGGACCGGGTGCGGGAGAGCCACGACTCCGCCTGTTCGGGACGCTGTGAAGCCCGGACGCTGGCGCGGTCCTGCGGGAAGTTACACCGTCAGAAGGCCGCGCAGCTCTGCCTCATCCATGGAGTCGCGCGTGCCGGATTTCACGATCTGACCGCGATCCATCACAGCGAAGCTGTCGCAGAGGTCGCGGGCGAAGTCGAAGTACTGCTCCACCAGCAAGATCGCCATGTCGCCCCGGTCGCGCAGGTAGCTGATCGCGCGGCCGATATCCTGGATGATCGAGGGCTGGATGCCCTCGGTCGGCTCGTCGAGTACCAAGAGGCGCGGCCGCATCACCAGCGCCCGACCGATGGCAAGCTGCTGTTGTTGCCCGCCCGACAGGTCTCCGCCACGGCGACCCAGCATGTCCTTGAGCACCGGGAACAGGGTGAACACTTCGTCCGGGACGTGGCGCAGGGCGCGGGGCAAAGCGCCGAAGCCGGTTTCCAGGTTCTCCTGCACCGTCAGCAGTGGGAAGATTTCCCGCCCCTGGGGGACCGAGGCGATCCCGGCGCGGGCGCGGGCATCGGCGCGCAGGGTCGACAAATCGGTGCCTTCCCAATCCATCCGGCCCGCCGAGATCGGCTGTCGACCCGTGATGGCGCGCAGGAGCGTGGTCTTGCCCACCCCGTTGCGGCCCAGCACGGTGGTGACCTTGCCCGGCTCGGCGGAAATGGAGACCCCGCGCAAGGCCTGCGCCGCGCCATAATGGAGGTCGATATTGTCGATGTTCAGCATCTTAGCGGCCCAGATAGACTTCAATGACTTGTGGGTTGGCGGAGACATGGTCCAGCGAGCCTTCGGCCAGCACATGGCCCTGGTGCAGCACCGTCACACGGCAGTCAAGCGCGCGGACGAAATCCATGTCGTGTTCGACCACGATCACCGTGTGCTTGCCCGCGATACCGCGCAGAAGCTCGGCGGTGCGCATGGTCTCGGCGTCGGTCATGCCCGCAGCAGGTTCGTCCACCAGCAAGAGTTCCGGGTCCTGGGCGAGCAGCATCCCGATCTCCAGCCACTGCTTCTGGCCATGGCTCAGGTCGGCGGCCAGCCGGTCGCGGTCACCGTCGAGTTTGACCAGTTCGAGCAGCTCGGTGATCCGCGCCTCCTCGGCGGCGGTGCGCCGGTTGAAGAGCGTGGCCCAGATGCCCCGGTCTGCCTTCAGGCTGAGCGCGATGTTGTCGGCCACGGTGTGGGTTTCGAACACGGTGGGTTTCTGGAACTTGCGCCCGATGCCGAGATTGGCGCTGTCGGCCTCGTCGGTGCGGGTCAGGTCCACGGTCTGGTTCCACAGAACCTCGCCCTCGTCGGGCCGGGTCTTGCCGGTGATGATGTCCATCATCGTGGTCTTGCCCGCGCCGTTGGGGCCGATGATGGCGCGTAACTCGCCCTTCTCGACCGTGAGGCTGAGGTTGTTGATTGCCTTGAACCCGTCGAAGCTGCGGTTCACGCCGTTGAGGGAAAGCTGAATGCTCATGCCTCTGCCTCCCTCGGTTCCGGCTCTGGTTTCTTCTTGCGTTTCAAGGTGTTCTCGACGACGCCCAGCACGCCCTTGGGCATGAAGATCGTCACGAAGATGAAGAGCGCGCCGAGGGCGAAGAGCCAGATCTCGGGGAACCAGCCCGTCAGAAGGGTCTTGGCGGCCGCCACGAGGATGGCGCCGATGGCCGCGCCGACGAGGGTGCCGCGGCCGCCGAGGGCGACCCAGATCACGATCTCGATGGAGTTGGCGGGGCTGAACTCGCCGGGGTTGATGATGCCCACCTGGGGTGTGTAGAGCGCGCCCGCGACCCCCGCCATCATCGCCGAGACTACCCAGACGAAGAGCTTGTAGCGCTCCACCCGGTAGCCGAGAAACCGCGTGCGGGCCTCCGAATCCCGGACACAGACGAGGATCTGGCCGAGCTTGGACTTGGTGATCGCCTTGGAGATCAGCAGCCCCGCCGTCAGCGCCAGGGCCGAGAGTACGAAGAGGCCCGCGCGGGTGGCGTCCGATTGCAGATCGAAGCCCAGCACGTCCTTGAAATCCGTCAGGCCGTTATTGCCGCCGAAGCCCATCTCGTTGCGGAAGAACGCCAGCATCAGGGCATAGGTCATGGCTTGCGTGATGATCGACAGGTAGACGCCGGTCACCCGGCTGCGGAAGGCGAACCAGCCGAAGACGAAGGCCAGCGCACCGGGTACCAGAAGCACCATCAGGCAGGCGAACCAGAACTGGTCGAACCCGTACCAGAACCATGGAAGCTCCTGATAATTCAGGAAAACCATGAAGTCGGGCAACTCGGGATTGGCATAGACGCCGCGGTCGCCGATCTCGCGCATCAGGTGCATGCCCATGGCGTAGCCACCAAGCGCGAAGAAGGCCCCGTGACCCAGCGACAGGATGCCCGTGTAGCCCCAGACAAGGTCCAGCGCGACGGCGAGCAGCGCATAGCACAGGTACTTGCCCAGCAGGCTGACGATGTAGGAGGGGACGGGCTGGCCCTCCATCCACAGGTTGCCCGCGGGGATGGCCACGGTGAGGATGAAGAGGCCGGTCAGGAAGATGCCCATGCGGCGGTCGACAAGGCGGGTCATGGGGCGATCCTCCCATGGGATCGGAAGGGCAGAGAGGCAGCCTCGAAGCGCTTCGTGCGGCCGCCCGCGTCCCTGCCGGACGCGCAGCGGCCGGCCGGGCCCAACGCCGGGTGAGGGGCGGCGCAGCGGTCCGAAAGCCGGGGGCGGGAGAGCCATGTTGCCGCCTGCTCGGGTGTCCCGAGAATGGCCGTCCGACCGTGTCGGATCGGCGTCGGGCCTGCGTCGGACATGTGTCGGGCAAGTGTCGGGCACCTCCGCGCGGTCGCGTAAGGATCGGTTAGGGAAATCACGCGCGTCATGGTCAGTTCTCCACCGCCCGGCCCTTCACCGCGAAGAGCCCGCGGGGCCGCTTCTGGATGAAGAGGATGATGAACACGAGCACCAGGATCTTGGCCAGCACCGCGCCCGCGTAGGGCTCCAGGAACTTGTTGGCGATCCCGAGGCTGAAGGCCGCCGCCAGCGTGCCCCAGATGTTCCCGGCGCCGCCGAAGACCACGACCATGAAGCTGTCTACGATGTAGCTCTGCCCGAGGTTCGGGGAGACATTGTCGATCTGGCTCAGCGCCACGCCCGCGAGCCCGGCGATGCCCGCGCCCAGCCCGAAGGTCATGGCATCGACCCAGCCCGTGCGGATGCCCATGTTGGCCGCCATGGCGCGGTTTTGCGTGACTGCCCGCATCTGCAAACCGATGGCGGTTTTCTTCAGCACGAAGAGGAGCACCGCGAAGACCGCCAGGGCAAAGAGCAGGATCCACAGCCGGTTGTAGGTGATCGTCATCTGGCCCACCTCGAAAGCGCCGGACATCCAGCTGGGGTTGCCCACCTCGCGGTTGTTCGGCCCGAAGATCGAGCGCACGGTCTGTTGCAGGATCAGGCTGATCCCCCAGGTGGCCAGCAACGTCTCCAGCGGGCGGCCATAGAGGAAGCGCACGCAGCCCCGCTCGATCGCGACGCCCACGGCGCCCGCGACCGCGAAGGCCAGGGGGGCCGCGATCAGGAGCGACCAGTCGAAGAGGTGCGGAAAGGAGGTGCGGATGATCTCCTGGACGAAGAAGGTGGTGTAGGCGCCGATCATCACCAGCTCCCCATGGGCCATGTTGATCACGCCCATCACCCCGAAGGTGATCGCAAGCCCAATGGCCGCCAGCAGCAGCACCGAGCCGAGCGAGAGGCCAAACCACACGTTCTGCGCCATGTTCCAGAACCGTTGATTGGCCTCGATGGCGGCGAGCGCGTCGGCGGCGGCCTGGGCCAGCACCGGGTTGGTGGCTTGCAGCAGCGGGGTGAGGATCGAGAGCGCGTCCTGGTTGCCCATCTCGCGCAGGACTTCGATGGCCGCGACCTGCTCGGCTTCGGGGGCGTCGGCGGCGATCAGGGTGGCAGCGATGGCGTAGTCCAGGGCCTCGGCCACCGTGCCGGTGTTCTCGGCCTCCCGCGCGGCGCGCAACAGGTCCAGCTGGTCGGGGTCCGGCGCGGAAAAAGCGGCCTCGGCGGCGGCCAGGCGCAGGGCGGGGTCCGGCGCCCGCAGGGTCAGGGTGCCGATGGCCGCCCGGATGTCCCGGCGCAGGCCGTTATTGACGCGGATCTTGGTGGCGCCGCGCCGGGGCACGATGCCGTATTCCGCGCCGGTGATCGCGTCGTAGGCCACGTCATCGCCCGCGATCTCGCGAATGGCGACCACGGCGCCGTTGGATTTCAGCACATGCAGATTGCCGTCGCGCAGCACCTCCAGCACGGGCACGGCCCGGGGATCGCCCAGGGCGGCAAGCCGGGCGACTACGGCGCTGCGCTCGGCGAACTTCCCCTCGGGCAGGTCGGCGACGAGGTCCTCGAAGCTCTGGGCCGCGGCGGGGCCGGGGGCGGTCAGCGTGGCAAGGCAGGTCAACAGGACTGCAAGGCACAGGCGAAGGATTGTCATGTCTCTCTCGGGGGCGCAGGTCGGGTTTCTCGGAGGCGCGGCCCGCATCGGGGCCGCGCACCGGGTCAGGCGGGACCGCACCCCTTGCGGGGCGCGGTCGGGGCGGGGCTCAGGAGCCGCCGCCGCAGGTGCCGGTTTCGGTGTTGAAGTTGCCGCAGGACATGGGCGGCAGCCAGTTGGAGATCAGCGGTGCGCTCTCGGGCAGGTGGTCGGACCACGCATCCCCGCGCACCAGGCCGGGGGTTTCCCAGACCACGTCGAACTGGCCGTCATCCTGGATCTCGCCCACCAGCACCGGCTTGGTGATGTGGTGGTTGGGCAGCATGGTCGAGAGGCCCCCGGTCAGGTTCGGCACGGACACGCCCACGATGCTGTCGATCACCGCATCCGGGTCGGTGGTGCCCGCGGCCTCGACGGCCTTCACCCACATGTTGAAGCCGATATAGTGGGCCTCCATCGGGTCGTTGGTGACTTCGTTCTCGTCGCCGATGAATTCGATCCAGGTGTCGATGAACGCGTCGTTTTCCGGCGTGTCCACGGACATGAAGTAGTTCCATGCGGCCAGGTGGCCCACGAGCGGCTCGGTGTCGAGACCGGCCAGCTCTTCCTCACCCACGGAGAAGGCGACCACGGGGATGTCTTCGGCGGAGATGCCCTGGTTGCCCAGCTCCTTGTAGAACGGCACGTTGGCGTCGCCGTTGATGGTCGAGACCACGGCGGTTTTCTTGCCCGCCGAGCCGAAGGTGGCGATATCGGAGACGATGGTCTGCCAGTCGGAATGGCCGAAGGGCGTGTAGTTGATCATGATGTCCTCGGGGGCGACGCCCTTGGACTGCAGGTAGGCTTCGAGGATCTTGTTGGTCGTGCGGGGATAGACGTAGTCGGTGCCCGCGAGCACCCAGCGTTCGACGCCTTCCTCGTTCATCAGGTAGTCGACCGCCGGGATCGCCTGCTGGTTCGGAGCCGCCCCGGTGTAGAACACGTTGCGCTGGCTTTCCTCGCCCTCGTACTGGACGGGGTAGAAGAGGATCGAGTTCAGCTCCTCGAACACGGGCAGGACGGATTTGCGGGACACGGAGGTCCAGCAGCCGAAGACCACGTCGACGCCTTCGCCCTCGATCAGCTCACGGGCCTTTTCGGCAAAGAGCGGCCAGTCGGAGGCGGGGTCCACGACCACGGCTTCGAGCATCTGGCCGTTGATGCCGCCCTTCTTGTTCTGCTCTTCGATGAGCATCAGCATGACGTCCTTCAGGGTTGTCTCGGAGATTGCCATGGTGCCGGACAGCGAGTGCAGGATACCGACCTTGATCGTGTCTTCCTGGGCCAGGGCGGTGGTCGACAGCAGGGCCGTCGCGACGCCAGCGGCCATCAAGGATTTGTTGAAAAATTTCATGCGCTTGTTTCCCAAAGAGCGCGTCGCAGGAGGGCAGGGCGGGCCCGCGGATTGAACCGGGGCCGGGATCTGCATACATACCCTCTTGCAACACCTGTGTTGCATCCAGTGCGGCGGCAGAGAACTGCCAGGACCCTTGCCGTCGCACACCTTCCTTGCCGCGCGATCGACCGGGGGCCGGGGCGGCGCCTGCAACTTCGGACAGGACGGCACCGGGCAGAACCGGGAATCGGGGGTCAAGGGCGTTCTGGCGCCGCATGGGCCCCGGGTTGGGGGTCTCTTGCTCGTGAAATGAGCGGCTTGCGCAATTATCGGGCGGAAATATGGGCTGAAACCTGCCGGAGCCGGGTCTTCGGGCGATCCGCGGGCGCGACAGACTCGCGGCGGGGCAGGGCGGCGTTGCGCGTCGGGGGTCCTGGGGGCGGGTGAGCTGTCCCGGGCGTGGCGGCGGTGATCCGCGCCCCGGGGGCGAAATGCCCCTTGACGCCCCAAACCCGGTGGCATACCCACCCGCGCACGGCGGCGTGGTAGCTCAGCTGGTTAGAGCGCACGACTCATAATCGTGAGGTCGAGAGTTCAAGTCTCTCCCACGCCACCAGGTTTCTTTCCTGGAAAATGTCAATCGCAGGCGGTCCGCGGGCGCGGTCAGTCCTGGAGGGATTGCAGGTACGCCACCACGGCGACCATGGCGCGGCTGGTCAGGATCGGGGCGCCGGTTTCACTGTCCAGCGCGCCGGCTTCGCCGTCGAAGAGATCCCCGAAGACCGGCATGGGGCCGCCATGGCCCAGGATGGGCATGCGCCCGTCGATCCGGGCGACCACGCGGCTGACCGGGAAGACCCCGTCATTATCCACGCTGAGCCGCGCAAGGTCCGGGGGCGCGATGGTGAGCACCTGCGTCATCGGCCCGTCGCCACGCCCCTCCATCCCGTGGCAGGTCACGCAATAGTCGCGAAAGAGCTGCCGCCCCTCGTCCACCGGGTCCGCAAGGCCCGGTCCGGAAAACAGCATGGCGGCGGTGCCCAGTCCGAATAGAAGCTCACGCATGTCCAGATACCTCCTGCAATCTGCCTCGTTCCGGGTCGAGCATAGCCGGGTCTTGTTTCCGACTCCTTGATTTCGCGCAACTTTGCTTGCCGCCACGGCGGGGCGCGGTCAGGATGGGCCGAACGGATCGCGGAGCCCCCAGATGCCCACACACGCCCTTGTCATGCTGCTCGCCGGGATCGGTATCCCGGTGCTGGCGGCGCTCAACGCCCGGTTGGGCAGCCAGATCGGCGCGCCGGCCACGGCGGCGTTCATCCTGTTCCTGGTGGCGCTGTGTGCGACGACGGTGGTGATGCTGGCCACGGGGCGGCAGGGGTTCGACGGGCTTGCGGCCCAGCCCCGGCATCTGTTCCTGGGCGGTGTGCTGGTGGCGTTCTACGTGCTGTCGATCACCTATGTGGCGCCGAGTTTCGGGGTCGGCAACGCGGTCTTCTTCGTGCTGCTGGGGCAGCTGGCCTCGGCGGCGGTGATCGACCATTTCGGCCTGTTCGGCGCGCGCCAGACCCCGTTGGAGACGACGCGGGCGCTGGGTATCGCGGCGATGGCGCTGGGCGTGTACCTGACCCAGAAGGCCTGACTTTTCCGGATCGCGGGGCGCGCTACCTCCAGGGGATGAAACGGATCGCGCTTGGCCTCCTTCTTGCCTTGATGCCGCAGCTGGCCACCGCCGAGGAGGTGGAGGTCGAACTGGTGCTGCTGGCCGATGCGTCTGGTTCCATCGACGCGGCGGAGATCGCGTTCCAGCGCCAGGGCTATGCCGAGGCGATCACCGACCCGTCGGTCCTGGCGGTGATCGAGGGCTCGGCCTATGGCAAGATCGCGGTGACCTACGTGGAATGGGCGGCGGCGGGCACCGAGGACGTGGTGGTGCCGTGGATGGTGATCTCGGATGCGGCGAGCGCCCGGGCCTTTGCCGAGGCCCTGCTGCCGCCGCCGCGCCGGGCCTTCGGGCGCAACGCGATCGGCTCGGCGCTGCTCAAGGGCAAGGAGCTGATCGAGACCAACGCCTATGAGGGCTGGCGCAAGGTGATCGATTTTTCCGGCGACAGCGCGAACAACTGGAACGGGCCGTCCATTGCCGAGGCCCGGTCGGAGGTTCTGGCGGCGGGGATCACGATCAACGGCCTGCCGATCCTGTGCCGGTTCTGCAACGGGCGGCCCAGCGGCGCGGACCTGGAGCGGATTTATGCAGAGCGGATCATTGGCGGGCCGGGGGCCTTCGTCATCACCGCCGATAGCGAGGCGAGCCTGGGCGACGCGATCCGGCGCAAGCTGATCCTGGAGATCGGCGGCTGGGTGCCTGCGGACGCGCCCGCCCGGCGGGTGGCCGGGGCGGACTGAGCGGCGCCCGCGTCAGGAATTGTCCTTGCGGCGGCGGATTTCGGTGAAGACCTCGGCATCGCTGGCCGTTTCCAGGCCCAGATGGGCGCGGATGCGGGTGTCATGGGCGCGCAGGAAGGGGTTGGTCGCCAGCTCTTCGGCGAGCGTCGTGGGCACGGTGGGCTTGTCCTGGGCGCGCAGGGCCTTCACCCGGGCGGCCTTGTCCTTGAGGTCCGGGTTTTCGGGGTCCACGGTCAGGGCGAAATCCGCGTTGGCCTCGGTATATTCGTGGGAGCAATAGATCACCGTGTCGGCGGGCAGGGCGGCGAGTTTCTGCAGGCTGGCATGCATCATCGGCCCGTCGCCCTCGAAGAGCCGCCCGCAGCCCATCACGAAGAGCGTGTCGCCGGTGAAGACGACGCCCTCGGCGGGCAGGTAGAAGTTGATCATGTCGATGGTGTGGCCCGGCGTGTGGATCACCCGCACCTCGTGGCCGGAGAAGTCGAACCTGTCGCCGTCGCCGTAGCGGGTATCGACCCCGGCAATCGGCGCGCTCTGGGGTTTGGGGCCGATCACGGTGCAGCCGGTTTCGGCCTTGATCTCCGCCACCCCGTCGGTGTGGTCGGCATGGTGGTGGGTGATCCAGATCTCCGACAGGGTCCAGCCGGTCTTCTTCAGGGCGGTGCGCAGGGCGGCGGCGTCGCCGGCATCGACCGAGGCGGTGGCCCCGGAGGACGGGTCATGCAGCAGAACCCCGTAATTCGCGCCCGGTCCGTATGGGTATTGGTAGATTTCCAGTGCCATGATGGTCCCCCTTGCGTCCGTTCGCGCTCAGACAATCGAAGCGCGGCCGGTTTGGCAAGGGGCCCCGCGGCGCGGGTTTCCGCCAGGGGTTTGCCTGGGGCTGGCCGTGCCGTAGGCTGGGGGCGGTCACGGGGAGGGACGGGATGCGCGCAGGATGGGGCGGTTTGGCGGTGGCGGTCTGGGGGGCGACGGCGGGGGCGGTGGTGCTCGACGGGCAAATCCTGCGCCAGAGCGGCGCGGGCAGCTTCGTGAAGCTGGAGACCAGCCCGGGGTTTGCCGTGGGGGCGGACAATTTCGACACCGATCACCTCTATGCCTTCGACGAGGACCAGAACATCGCGCTGGCCGCGCCGATCCGGGTGGATATCGGCGGACAGGATGGGGTGATCCCGGCGGGGCAGGTGGTGGCGAGCCATTACGTGTTCTTCGACAGCATCGACGGGGTGCAATACGGCTATGTGGAGTTCGACGCGCCGATCCTCGGCATCGCGGCGCAGCCCGGGACGATGGACGCGACGGATTTCCTGGCCAATACGGACGTGACCTATCTCAGCACCGACTTGCGCGGGCTGGAGCGGGGCGACGAGGTCTGGATCGACCCCGACAATCCGTTCCGGCTCTGGGTCTATTGGGCGGGGTCGTCGCCCGGCGATTACATCCGGGTGTTCACCGAACGCTCGCCCGCCGCGATGATGTGAGCCCGGCGCCGGGCGGCGGCTCAGTCGTAGCTGAGCGCGCGCGCCTTGCCGCGGAAGATCACGTAGCTGAGCACCGTGTAGCCCAGGATCGCCGGGAGCACGAAGACCGTGCCCACGAGGATGATCAGCAGGCTTTCCGGCGCGCTGGCGGCCTCGTAGATCGTCAGCTGCTCGGGCACCACGTAGGGGTAGAACGAGTAGGCCAGGCCGAAGAACGCCAGGATGAAGAGCACGATGGTCGCCGCGAAGGGCAGCCAGGCAAAGCTGTCATCGGCGGTGGGCAGGCGTTTGAGCCCCACGAACAGCAGGCCGATCAGCAGGCAGAACATCAAGGGCAGGGGGGCCAGCAGCACGATCTCGGGGAAAGAGAACCACTTGTCGAAGATGCGCGGGCTGACCAGCGGCGAGGCCAGCGACACCGCGCCCAGGCCCAGCACCAGCCCCCAGATCCCGCCCTTGGACCACTCCACCGCCTTGAGTTGCAGCGCGCCTTCGGTCTTCAGAACCAGCCAGGTCGCACCGATGAAGGAATAGGCCACGGTCAGGAACACCGCCGTCAGGGTGGCGAAGCCCACGGTCCAGACCGTCCATTGCAGGCCCATGATGTAGAGCCCCAGCATGAAGCCCTGGCTCAGCGAGGTCATCATCGAGCCGATGAAGAACGCGTTGTTCCAGGCGCGTTTCTGGGCGGCCGGGGCCTTGGCGCGAAACTCGAAGGATACGCCGCGCAGGATCAGCCCGATCAGCATGATCGCCACGGGCAAGTAGAGTGCGGTGAGGATCGCGCCATGGGCGGCGGGAAAGGCCACCAGGAGGATGCCGATGGCCAGCACCAGCCAGGTCTCGTTTGCGTCCCAGAACGGGCCGATGGAGGCGACCATGCGGTCCTTCTCGGCGTCCTCGGCGAAGGGGAAGAGCACCCCCACGCCCAGGTCGAACCCGTCGAGCACCACGTAGATCAGGATCGAGAGCCCCATGAGGGCGGCAAAGGTCAGCGGCAACCACTGGGCCGGGTCGGAGAAGATCGCGCCCATGGTCCTACTCCGCCGGGGTGATGGCGCGCACTTCGGCCTCGCCCGAACGGGGCGTGTCGAAGATGCGGGTGGGCTCGCCCTTGGCCGCCTTGGCCGCGAGATAGGTCAGCACGCTGATATAGCAGAAGATCAGCGCCGCGTAGACCGCGAGATAGGCCAGAAGCGTGCCCAGCACCATGCCGGCGGGCACGTCCGCCACCGCGTCGGCGGTGCGCAGCACCCCATCCACCAGCCAGGGCTGGCGGCCGATCTCGGTGGTGTACCAGCCCGCCAGCGTGGCGATCCAGCCGGAAAAGCCCATGGCGACGAAGCCGTAGAGCATCGGTTTGGGCAGGCCTTCGATGCCGCGGCCCCGGCGCATGAACCACATCGCGGCCCAGCTCATCACCAGCATGGCCATGCCGGTGGCGACCATCACCCGGAACGACCAGAACACCTTGGCCACGGGTGGATGCAGCACCTCGCCGTCCTCGGTGACGAAGTCGTTCAGGCCGGGGATCTTGCCGTCGAGCGAATGGGTCAGGATCAGCGAGCCGAGATAGGGGATGGCGATCTCGAAATCGTTCTCGCGGGTCTCGGCATTGGGCAGGGCAAAGAGCACCAGCGGCACCGGGCTCTTGTCGCCGTCCCAGTGTCCTTCCATCGCCGCGACCTTGGCGGGCTGGTGTTCGAGCGTGTTGAGCCCGTGCATGTCGCCCACGAAGATCTGCACCGGGATCAGCAGCGCGCCCAGCGTCACGCCCGTGCGCATCGCCGCGCGCACGCCGTCGGAGCGGTCGCCGCGCAGCCAGCGGAAGGCCGACAGCCCCGCCAGCAGGAAGGCGACCGTCAGGCCCGAGGCCAGCAACGTATGGCTGAACCGGTAGGGCAGGGACGGGTTGAAGATGATCTCCAGCCAGTTGGTGGCATAGGCCACGCCATCGCGGATCTCGTACCCCTGGGGCGTGTGCATCCAGCTGTTCAGCACCAGGATCCAGAAGGCGGACATGGTGGTACCGAAGGCCACGAGGAAGGTGGCCAGCGTGTGCAGCCAGGGCGGCACACGGCTGACCCCGAAGAGCATGATGCCCAGGAACACGGCTTCGAGGAAGAAGGCGGTCATCACCTCGTAGGCCAGAAGCGGCCCGGCGATGTTCCCGACATGCTCCATGAAGCCCGGCCAGTTGGTGCCGAACTGGAACGACATGGTGATGCCCGACACCACGCCCATGGCGAAGCTCAGGGCGAAGACCTTCACCCAGAAGCGATACGCCTCCATCCATTTGCCGTCCCCGGTGGCCTGGAAGCGCAGCTTGAAGAACAGCAGCACCCAGCCGAGCGCGATGGTGATCGTCGGGAACAGGATGTGGAACGAGATATTCGCGCCGAACTGGATGCGCGACAGGATCAGTGTGTCCATCGGGAACTCCGCGGGAGGGCTACGCTCGGGTCTTCGGGTCTTGGACCTGAGTTAGCCTTGCGGCTTTGCGGGTCCAGACGCCCCGGGTGCGACCCGCTGTCCCGTCCTGTGGCCTGCCTCCGGGCGCGCGCAGCGGCGCGCAGCGGCGCGGATCGGAGGCGGGCGGGGCCAGCCGCGGCGCGGCCCCGGAGGTTTGCGCGCGCGCCCCGCCTTCCCGCGGGCGTCGGCCATGGGCCCGCAAGAGCGCGGGCGCGGGGGCGGCCGGCCCGCGCCTGCGTCAGGAGGTGGCGAACTCCATCTCCGCGACTTCGGCCCAGATCTCTTCCCAGACCTTCGCGGCGCGCCCGCGCTGTTTGACGCCTTGCGCCGCCTCGAGATTGGCCATCATGCCCGCGCCCTCGACGATCACGAGACCGACCATGCCGGTGGCGGCGTGGGGTGTGCACTTGTAGCCATAGAAGCCGGGTGTCGGGAAGGGCACGACGATTTCCTCGTTGATCTTGCCGTTCCAGGCCTCGGCGCCTTCGGGGAGCATCCCGTCGATCGAGGCGCTGTTATGGCTGGGATCGGTGGCGGCGAATTTCACCGTGTCGCCGGGCTGCACGACCACGATCCGTGGCGAAAACACCATGCGCAGCCTGGGGTTGTCCGGGTCCTTGTTGAGCATTTCCACCACGGTCTGGGACTGTGCGAGGGCCGGTCTGGCGACCGAAACCGCCGCCGTGGATGCAAGGAAGAAACGCCGTGTCATGCGCGAGGTCATGGCAAGCTCCTGTATGGGATTGTTGTTGGAAAGCGTGCGTTCGGCGCCTTCGGCGCGGAGCTGGCGGTCGACAATTACCAGACCCTCGTACGAAGTCTACTAAAATTGTCGGAAATAGGGGGTGCCGCGCGCTCCGTGCGCGCGTGGGCCCATGTCGCGGCCGCGCATAGGTCCCGAACGCCCCCGGCCCGGCCCGTTCGGGCCACGGCCGGACGACGGGGCCGCGTCAGCGCACCACGGTCACCGTGATCGGGGCGTGGGTGGCGACGTAGCCGGCGTTGGAGGACAGGAAATACTCCTTCAGGCCGGGCATGTGAGTGCCCATGACGATCAGGTCGGCCTGGGTATCGCGGGCGGCCTTGAGGATGTCCGCGCCCACGTTCAGGCTCAGATCGCCGCGCAGGGTGACATGGCCGCGGGTCTTGATGTCATGGGCCAGACCCTGGTCGGCGGCGAATTGCGCGAGCCGCGCGCCGGCTTTCTGCCCTTCGGTGCGGGTCGAGGTCGTGGGCACGGCGTCGACCACGTCGACATAGATCACCTCGGCCCCGTGGGCCTTGGCGGTCTGTCCGGCCAGATCGAGCGCCTTTGTCAGCTTGTCGGCGTTGTCGAGGTCCACGGGGACCAGAATGCGTGTGTACATGGGGGTCTCCTCTCTTGCGCCTCAGCATAGCGCATCGCGGGGCGGTGTCGCTGATCTCGGTCAAAGGGCGCTGCGCCGCCCGTGCCGTGGGCCGGGCGGTGTCGTGCCGGGATATGCCGGTCCGATTGGCGCGGCACGATCCGGGGGCGGGGGCGCCTGCGCGGATGGCGGATCTTTCCGACCCGTCCGCGCAGGTGCCGCTGCCGGTCTCGGGGAAGGGGCATGGCGGGTATCCGTCCGCTGACAGGGCGTCTTGCGCGGGCTGCGCGCTTGGGCCATGTCAGGGGGCGAGGAGGCCCCCCATGCGACAGTACAATGTGATCATCAACGGGTTCGGTCGGATCGGCCGATCCGTCCTGCGGGCCTGGCTCCGCGGTGGCTGGCCCGGGCTGCAGATCGTGGGCGTGAACGATATCGCGCCGCTGGAGACCTGCGCCTATCTCTTCGAATACGACAGCGTGTTCGGCCCCTGGCGGGGCGAGGTGGGCATGGAGGCCGGGGCGCTGGTGGTCGACGGGCGGCGGATCCCGTTCTCGACCGTGGCGAACCTGCGGGACCGGGACCTGTCGGGGGTCGACCTGGTGATGGAGTGCACCGGGCGCGGCTCGGACCGGGCCTTTGCCGAGCGGGCGCTGGAGGCGGGGGCGGCGCGCGTGCTGGTCTCGGGGCCGTCGCTGCAGGCGGACTGGACCCTGGTGCTGGGCGCCAATGACGCGGAGCTGGGGCGCGGGCACCGGATCGTGTCGAACGCGTCCTGTACGACCAATGCGGTCGCGCCGTTGGTGAACCTGCTGGACCGCGCGTTCGGGATCGAGACCGGGCACATGACCACGGTGCATTGCTATACCGGCAGCCAGCCCACGGTGGACATGCCGATGGACACCCCGGTGCGCAGTCGGGCGGCGGCCCTGTCCATGGTGCCCACGACCACGAGCGCCCAGGCGCTGACCGACCTGGTGCTGCCGGGGCTGGCGGGGCGGATCCAGGGGGCGGCGGTCCGGGTGCCGGTGGCGTCGGTCTCGGCGGTGGATCTGAGCGTGATGCTGCGCGCGCGGCCCGGGGTGGCGGCGGTGAACGCGGCGCTGGAGAAGGCCGCGGGCGGGATCATCGGGGTGACGGGCAAGCCGCTGGTGTCGTCGGACCTGCGCCAGCGGCCCGAGAGCGTGATCATGGCGACGCGGGAGACCCAGGTGAGCGCCGGCGGGATGGTGCGGGTGTTCGGCTGGTACGACAACGAATGGGGCTTCGCGAACCGGATGCTCGACGTGGCCATCCGGATGTCGAAGTTCTGAGCGGCGCGGTGCAACGGTCTTCGAAGACCGTTGGCCCGGTGGCAGGTGGCGCGCGTCGGGCCGGGCGCTGCGCGTGCGGCGCGGTCCGGTGCTGGTCCGGGCATCGTGACCAGAGGCCTGGGCCGGGCGCGGCAACGATCTTCGAAGATCGTTGGCCCGGTGGCCGAGCGCGCGCCTGCGCCTGCGCGAGGCGTCCCGCCCGGGGCCCGTTGTCCCTGCCCCTGGCGCGGTGCGGGGGGCAAGATTTCCCTTCCCTTCGGGGTCGGAATTGCGCCTACTGCCAGGCGATCCGCAGGGGCTGCACCGGCGCGGCGCGTGACCCGATCCTCGGGCCGGAGCGCTGTGGCGGCGGTCTGCCGCGGAGCCGCCTCGGGACCACAGGAAGGGGAGCGCCATGGCGCAAGACACAGGTTATCTGACCACCCATGTGCTCGACACCGCGCGGGGCGTGCCGGCGGCGGGGATGCATATCGTGCTCTACCGGCTGGACGGGACCATGCGCGAGGTGGTCGCCGCCAAGCACACCAATAGCGACGGGCGCACCGATGGCCCGATCCTGCCCCAAGCTGAGTTCCGCACCGGCGTGTTCGAGCTGCTGTTTCATGCGGGCGACTACCTGCGCGACACCGGGCAGGCGGGGGCGGAGCCGCTGTTTCTCGACGAGATCCCGATCCGCTTCGGGATGAGCGATCCGGGGGCGCATTACCATGTGCCGCTGCTGCTCTCGCCCTTCTCGTTCTCCACCTATCGCGGCAGCTGAGCCCCGGGCCGCGCGAGGACGCCCGCAGGGCGGACGAGCGGCGCGGCGGGTGTCAGGGGCGGACGAGCGGCGCGGCGGGTGTCAGGGGCGGCGGAACCGCCAGCGCGTGTGCTGGTGATAGGGGTGATCGGGGCCGATCTCGATCGGCGGGAAGCCCGCATGGTTCGCCGCGTCGGGCCAGCCCTGCGCCTCGAGCGCGATGGCCGCGAAGCGCGGATAGGGCGTGCCCGCATGGCCCGGATGGGGCGCGGTGGTGAAGGTGCCCAGATCGAAGACCTGCAACCCCGGCTCGGTGGTGGACATCTCCATCTGCACGCCGGAGGTGCCGGTCAGGGTGCAGGCATGGCTCAGGGGCCGCTTGGCATCGGCCAGCACGTAATTCAGGTCGAACCGGTTCTCGGGGCCCGGGTCGAACGCGCGGGGCCTGCGGAAGTCGAACCGGGTGCCCGCCACCGCCATGACCTCGCCCGTGACCATCAGGTCGTCGCCGTTCACCGTCACCCTGTCCGCGGCGATCTGCAGCGTATGGCCCGCGATGCTGTCGGAGCCGTCGAGGTTCCAGTAGCTGTGATTGGCGATGTTCATCAGGGTCGGGGCGTCCGTGGTGCCGATCACCACCAGGTCCAGATCGGCGCCGTTCACCCGGTACTCGGCGCGCAGGGTGCGGTTGCCGGGAAAGCCCGACAGCCCGTCCTGCAGCACCGTCTCCAGCAGGGCATGGGTCGGGCTGCTCTCCAGCAGGTGCCAGACCCGGTATTGCGGCCCGTGGCTGCCGCCATGCTTGGTATGGGCGCCGTCGAGATTGGCCTCGAAGGCGTGGCGCTGGCCCGCGATCGGGGCGGCGGCCCCCTTGATCCGGTTCACAACCGGCCCCATCAGCGCGCCGAAGCTGTTCATCGCCCCGGCATAGGCGGCCAGATCCGCGGTCCCGAGGGTCAGCGGCTGCGCCACCCCGGTCAGGCGCACATCCTGGATCACCGCGCCCCAGGTCAGCAGCGTCACCCGCAACGCGTCGCTGGCGAGGGTGATCGCGTGGACCTGCGTGCCTTGGGCGGTCTTCCCGAACGGGGTGATTTCTGCGGACATGGGGCCTCCGGACGTGGTTCGGATCAGGATGGGCGCGGGCCGCGGGCGGATGCAAGCGCCAAAGGCGCGGTAGTCGGCTCGGGCAGGCGGATATTTCGCCGCGCCCGCCTTCCCGGCTTGCACGGGGGGGCGTGTTTCCGATAGGAAACCGGCACGGATGTCCCCTTGGCGACTCACCTCGGAAAGCGCCCCATGTTGAAGAAAACGCCGCTGCACCCCCTACATCTTGAGTTAGGCGCAAAGATGGTGCCCTTCGCCTGGTGGGAGATGCCCGTGCAGTACCCCACGGGCATCATGGCCGAGCATGCCGCCTGCCGCGAAGGCGCCGCCCTGTTCGATGTCAGCCACATGTGCCAGATGGAGATCACCGGCGACGACCCGGCCGCCGCCCTGGAGCGGCTGGTGCCCGGCGGCATCACCAGCCTCGCCCCCGGGCAGGCGCGTTATACCCAGCTGACCACCGGGGCGGGGGGGATCTATGACGACCTGATCGTGACCCGCGATCCCGGGGGGCTCTATGTGGTGGCCAACGCCTCCATGGCGGACCAGGACGTGGGCCTGCTGCGCGCGGGGCTGCCCGATTGCACCCTTCGGGTCATCGAGGACCACGCCCTGATCGCCGTGCAGGGCCCCGCGGCAGCCGCGCTGGTGGCCGGGCTGGTGCCCGCGGCGGAGGATCTGCGCTTCATGCAGAGCGCGCAGGCGGCGTGGGACGGACAGGATCTGCGCCTGTCGCGGCTGGGCTATACCGGCGAGGACGGGTTCGAGATCTCCCTGCCCGCCACCGCGGCGGAGGCCTTCGCCCGGGCGCTGATCGCCGGGGGGGCCATGCCCGCCGGGCTGGGCGCGCGCGACACCCTGCGGATGGAGGCGGGCCTGCCGCTTTACGGCCAGGATATCGACCAGGGCACCTCGCCGCCCGAGGCGGGGCTGGGGTTCTCGATCCCGAAGCGCCGCCGCGCCGAGGGGGGCTTCCCGGGTGCCGCGCGGATCCTGGGCGAGCTGGCCGACGGTCCCGCCCGCCGGCTGGTCGGCCTGCGCCCCGAGGGGCGCGCGCCCGTGCGTGCGGGCGTCGAGATCACCGCGCCCGACGGCACACCGCTCGGCACCGTGACCAGCGGCGGGTTCGCCCCCACGCTCCAGGCGCCGATCTCCATGGGCTACGTGACCGCCAGCCACGCCGCCCCCGGCACCGAGATCCACGTGATCCTGCGCGGCAAGCCCCAGCCCGCAACGGTCACCCCGCTCCCCTTCGTTCCGCACCGCTATAAACGTTGAAAGGCCCCGCGCGATGCCCACAACATACTACACCGATGACCACGAATGGATCGAGGTCGAGGATGACACGGCCACCATCGGCATCACCAAACACGCCGCCGAGCAACTGGGCGAGGTGGTGTTCATCGAGCTGCAGCCCGAGGGCGAGACCTTCGTCAAGGGCGACGAGATCGGCGTCGTCGAGAGCGTCAAGGCCGCCTCGGACATCTTTGCCCCGGTGACGGGCGAGATTCTGGAGGCCAACGCGGCGCTGGTCGAGACGCCCGCGGAACTCAACGAGGATCCGGAGGGCAATTCCTGGCTCTACAAGATCAAGCTGAGCGATCCGGGTGAGCTGTCCGAGCTGCTGGATGCCGAGGGCTACGCCGCCTTGATCGGGTAAGGCCGCGCCCCTTATCGTTCCGGAAATACGCCCGCCCGAGGCGGTCCCGACCCCGCCTCAGGCCCCCGCCGCTTCGCGCAAGGAGACCACCATGGGTTTTTCGCTGACGGACTACGCGCCCTACGATTTCGCCAATCGCCGCCATATCGGCCCCTCGCCCAAGGAGATGGGACAGATGCTCGCCACGCTCGGCGTGCCGTCCCTGGAGGCGCTGATCAACGAAGCGCTGCCCGAGGGCATCCGGCGGCGTGATCCGCTGGCTTTCGGCCCGGCCCTGAGCGAGCGCGACACCCTGCACCGGATGCGGGAGCTGGCGGACAAGAACACGGTCCTGACCTCGCTGATCGGGCAGGGCTATCACGGCACGCACACGCCGCCGGTGATCCTGCGCAACATCCTGGAAAACCCGGCCTGGTACACGGCCTATACCCCCTACCAGCCCGAGATCAGCCAGGGTCGGCTCGAGGCGCTGCTGAACTTCCAGACGATGATGGCGGACCTGACCGGGCTGCCAATCGCCAATGCCTCGCTGCTGGACGAGGGCACCGCGGCGGCCGAGGCTATGGCCATGGCGCAGCGCGCGTCGAAGTCCAAGGCGCGCGGCTTCTTCGTGGCCGAGGATTGCCACCCCCAGACCATCGACGTGATCCGCACGAGGGCCGAGCCCCTGGGGATCGAGGTGATCGTGGGCGCGGTCGACGCGCTCGACCCAGAGGCGGTCTTTGCCGCGCTCTTCCAGTACCCGGGCAGCTATGGCCATGTGCGCGACTATTCCGACGTGATCGAGGCTTTGCACGGCGCCCGCGCGCTGGCCGTCGTGGCCGCGGACCCGCTGGCGCTGACCTTGCTGAAATCCCCCGGCGAGATGGGGGCCGATATCGCCATCGGCTCGACCCAGCGTTTCGGCGTGCCCATGGGATATGGCGGCCCGCACGCGGCCTACATGACCTGCACCGACGCGCTGAAGCGGTCCATGCCGGGCCGCATCATCGGGGTGTCGGTGGATGCGCGCGGCAACAAGGCCTACCGGCTGTCGCTCCAGACGCGCGAGCAGCATATCCGCCGCGAGAAGGCCAATTCCAACGTCTGTACCGCGCAGGCGCTGCTGGCGGTCATGGCGTCCATGTACGGGGTGTTCCACGGGCCCGACGGGCTCAAGGCCATCGCTCAGACCGTGCACCGGAAAACCGCGCGCATGGCCGACGGGCTGACCGAGCTGGGCTTCAAGGTGGACCCGCAGGACTATTTCGACACGATCACGGTCAAGGTGGGGTCGATGCAGGGCGTGATCCTCGCCGCCGCCCTGCGCGAGGGCGTCAACCTGCGCAAGGTCGGCACGGACCGGATCGGGATCACCCTGGACGAGCTGACCCTGGGCCGCACCATCGAGGCGGTCTGGCGCGCCTTCGGGGCCGAGGGCATGGTCTATGACAAGACCCGGATGGTCTATCACCTGCCCCAGGAGATGCTGCGCGAGAGCAGCTACATGACCCACCCGATCTTCCACATGAACCGCGCCGAGGCGGAGATGACCCGCTACATGCGGCGTCTGGCGGACCGGGACCTGGCGCTGGACCGGGCGATGATCCCGCTGGGGTCGTGCACCATGAAGCTGAACGCGACGGTCGAGATGCTGCCGCTCACCTGGCCGGAGTTTGCCAACCTGCACCCGTTCGCGCCCGCGGACCAGGCGGCGGGCTATCACGAGATGATCGCCGAGCTGTCGCAGATGCTGTGCGATGTGACGGGCTATGACGCGATGTCGATGCAGCCCAATTCCGGCGCGCAGGGGGAATATGCGGGCCTTCTGGCCATTCGCGGCTATCACCGGGCGCGGGGCGAGGGACATCGCAATATCTGCCTCATCCCGACCTCGGCCCATGGCACCAACCCCGCCAGCGCGCAGATGGTCGGCTGGAAGGTCGTCGTGGTGAAATCCGCCGAGAACGGCGATATCGACCTGGAGGATTTCCGCGCCAAGGCCGAGCAGCATTCGGAAAACCTCGCCGGCTGCATGATCACCTATCCCTCGACCCACGGGGTGTTCGAGGAGATCGTGCGCGAGGTCTGCGACATCACCCATGCCCATGGCGGGCAGGTCTATATCGACGGGGCCAACATGAACGCCATGGTGGGGCTGTCGGCCCCGGGCGATCTGGGCGGCGATGTGAGCCACCTGAACCTGCACAAGACCTTCTGCATCCCCCATGGCGGCGGCGGTCCCGGCATGGGGCCGATCGGGGTGAAGGCGCATCTCGCCCCGCATCTGCCGAGCCATGCGACGGCCACGGGCGCGGGGTTCGGCGACGCGGGGGCGGTGGCGTCGGCGGCCTATGGCAGCCCGTCGATCCTGACGATCTCCTACGCCTATTGCCTCTTGATGGGGGGCGCGGGGCTGACCCAGGCGACCAAGGTGGCGATCCTGAACGCCAATTACATGGCCAAGCGGCTGAGCGCGGGCTTCCCGATCCTCTATGCCAACGACAAGGGGCGGGTGGCGCATGAGTGCATTCTCGACACGCGGGTTCTGGACAAGATCGCGGGCGTGACCGTGGAGGACGTGGCCAAGCGGCTGATGGATTGCGGCTTTCACGCGCCGACCATGAGCTGGCCCGTGGCGGGGACGCTGATGGTGGAGCCGACCGAGTCCGAGCCCAAGGCCGAGCTCGACCGGTTCTGTGACGCGATGCTCGCGATCCGCGAGGAGGCGGATGCGATTGCCGCGGGCAGCCTGGATGCGGAGAACAACCCGCTCAAGCGCGCGCCGCACACGGTCGAGGATCTGGTGGGCGACTGGGACCGCCCCTATAGCCGCGAGCAGGCCTGCTACCCGCCGGGCGCGTTCCGGGTCGACAAGTACTGGCCGCCGGTGAACCGGGTGGACAACGCCTATGGCGACCGCAACCTGGTGTGCACCTGCCCGCCGGTCGAAGACTACGCCGAACCGGCGGAATAGGTCGGCCCGGGCGCCTTCAGGGCCGTCTCCGGCGGCTCTTGGCCGCTCTCGCGGTTCTGGGGGCTCCCGCCCGTCGTTGCCGCACACTGCCGGGCGCAGCGCCTCCCGTTGGGCCCGGCCCGCCCCCTGTCGGGGGCGGGTAGTCGCAGCGCCGGTCCGGGTGAGCGCCAGGATGCGCGGGCGCGCTTGCCCGGCGCGACAGGCGCGGCGACGGCACCGGCGAGCGCCCACCGTCTGCTTCATCTTTGTCCAAATACTCCGGGGGCCGTCATTGGCGCGCCATTGGTCCGAGCGACAATGGCGGCGGGGCGGAGCCCCCGCCCCGGCGACGCGCGTCAGCGCGGCGCAATACCTCGTGAAACCCCGGCGACGCGCATAGCGCGGCGCAACCCCTCCCCGGTCCTTGCGGGCTACTCCCGGGCGCGGAGGGTCCGGGCGGGGCGGGTGGCCAGGGGCCGCCAGGCGAAGGCAAGCCCCGCCAGCAGGGTCGCCAGCGCCC